>JBBSSG010000062.1:0-18414 GCA_038242295.1 Mycobacteriales bacterium
GCCGGGATCGGACGGGAAGATCTTCTGCCCGATGCTGTCGCCGGACGGCCGGTCGACGTGGCTCCGAACTCGCACAGTGCAACCGGTTTCGCACTTCTCCGGTTTCTCGGTGGACAAGAACATCAGCAAATACGTCGGCGTTCTCGATACCGAAGACTTCGGTGGAATCAAGGTTTACCAGGGCCGCGGAGTCGGTGGTGGATCACTCGTCAACGGCGGAATGGCTGTGACGCCGAAACGCAACTACTTCGAGGAAATTCTGCCGAGCGTCGACTCCAATGCGATGTATTCGACTTATTTCCCTAAGGCAAACGCTGCGCTGGGGGTCAACAACGTCGATCCAGCGTGGTTCGAATCGACCCCGTATTACAAGTTCGCGAGAACAGGCCGCAAAACCGCTCACAGATCTGGCTACACAACGACATTCGTGCCCAATGTGTACGACTTCGAGTACATGAAACAGGAAGCCGCCGGACAGGTGCCGAAGTCGGCTCTGACGTCGGAAGTCATCTACGGCAACAACGCCGGCAAGAGGTCCCTCGACAAGACTTACCTCGCCCAGGCTTCAGCGACCGGCCGCCTCACCATCACCACGCTGCACGTCGTGACCGAGGTGAAGCCGGCAACCACCGGTGGTGGGTATCAGGTGGTGATGAACCAGATCGACGAGCAGGGCAATGTCGTAGGCACCAAAACTGTCACAGCGGACAAGGTCTTCTTCGCAGCGGGCAGTGTCGGAACGAGCAAGCTCCTGGTTGCGATGAAAGCTCAAGGGCAACTGGCGAATTTGCCTGGAGCTGTCGGCCAGGAATGGGGCCACAACGGCAACGTGATGGTGGGCCGTGCCAACCACATCTGGGACGGAACAGGGGCCAAACAATCCTCGATTCCGGTTCTCGGTATTGACAACTGGGCCGATCCCAACGCGCCGGTGTTCGCAGAGATTGCACCGTTCCCAGCCGGGGCCGAACTGTGGGTGAGTCTGTACTTGGCGATTGCAAAGAACCCCGAGCGCGCGCAGTTCCAGTACGACTCGACAACCGGCAAGGTCGGGCTCAATTGGCAACGCTCTCAAAACCAACCATCTATCGATATGACGAAGAAGCTGTTCGACAAGATCAATAGAAAGGAAGGCACCATTTACCGGACCGATCTCTTCGGACCCGTGCAAACGTGGGGCGATCAGCTGACGTACCACCCGCTCGGTGGTTGTGTCCTGGGCAAGGCAACCGACAACTACGGTCGGCTGCCCGAGTATCCGGGGCTCTATGTCATGGATGGTTCCCTGGTTCCCGGCAATGTGGGCGTCAATCCGTTCGTCACCATTACCGCACTCGCGGAACGGAACATCGAGAACATCATCGCAAACGATCTGAACTAACCGGTATACGCGACGAACACACCGGGGCATGTTCTTGTCCTGGTGTGTTCGACGGTGCCCACAGCATCGTCTGTGGCTATAACGTGAGTGAGGCCATCTCCGCCCTCGATAGCGCCGCAGCGAAGACGATGACGGTATAGGCAGATGTCGATCGCAAGACCGAACGAGGAATTCGCATGGCGAGTACTGAGAAGGAAACGGGCCGGATCGTGGTGGGAGTGGACGGCTCGGACTGCTCTATCGCTGCACTACGTTGGGCGGAGCGGATTGCCGGCGCCACCGGGATGGAGATCGATGCCGTCACTGCCTGGCAATTCCCATCGGCCTATGGGTTGGCCGGCGGTCCGGTCGGTTATCAGCCAGACAAGGATGCCGAGCAGGTGCTTGCCGAGACGTTGACGGCCGCATTCGGTTGAGTCGAAACCTGACGGTCTGCGCGCGGTGGTGCACGCGGGTAATTCAGCGAAGGTACTGATCGACGCTTCCAAGGATGCGGAGATGCTCGTCGTCGATAGTCGCGGTCGCGGCGGATTCGTCGGTTTGCTGCTCGGGTCGGTCAGTAATAATGTTGCCGAGCATGCCGAATGCTCGGTCGTGGTCGTACGCGACCCGGCGGAAAAGAAGTGATGAACATCTTCCACGGCTGACCCGTCAGCACGCCCACACCTTCCCGTGGAAGCACCGGGGAGAAGGCACTCGTGTCTCGAGGTCCCGGGCAACGCGCATGAACCGAGGTTCCGATGCATTGACCCTAGGTGTGGAATCGTGGTGTCACGGGGAGCTCGTCGACGCACCCATCGATCACGAGGGAGGCCGCCATGGTCTTGGCGAATCATCAAGCTGTAGTCGTAGGAGTCGACGGTTCGGAGCGCAGTACAGCTGCAGCCCAATGGGCAGCGACCATGGCGGACCGTCTGGATTCTCCCTTGCACATCGTTTGCGCGGTGCAGGAACCGACGTTCTACATGGCTGAGTCTGTGATGGTGATGCCCGCGGAGGTGTGGGATCAGCAGCGTCTGACTGCCGAAGGAATTGCCGAAGAGGTCTCGAAGACCATCGCTGGGAGTCACCCGGGCCTCACCGTGACGACCCAAGTCGAGGCCGTCCCGGCCGCAGCGTTATTGGTCGACCTTTCGGCCACTGCACGACTGCTGGTAGTCGGTAACTCCGGCACGGGCCTGGTCCTGTCGACTTTGCTTGGTAGCACCGCTAAGGCGGTGGCCGACGCGGCAGTGTGCCCTGTGGTTGTGTGGCGTGATGGCACCCTAGATGCCAATTCCCCTGTCGTGGTCGGAATCGACGGCAGTGCAATGAGTGTGACTGCGGCAGAGATGGCCTTCCTAGTGGCGTCCAGCCTGGACGTGCCACTGGTTGCAGTGCATACGTGGAATCCAGGTTCGCAGGCAGGCGGCGTTTTTCTACCGATCTCGATCGACTGGGCGGCGATCGAAGAGGAAGAGGAGGCTCTGCTCTCCCAGATCCTGGCAGGATGGACCGGAAAGTACCCAAACGTCGTGGTCGAACGGATCCTTCAGCAGAGAAACGCTGCGCAGACACTTATCGATCTGTCCAAACCTGCTCAACTCGTGGTGGTGGGAAGCCGAGGCAGGGGTCGAATAAAGAGTGCTCTGTTGGGATCGACCAGCAGCAACCTCTTACACCACGCTCACTGCCCAGTCATGATTTGCCGAGTGCGCTCGTAAGTACCTCGCGCTGCTTGTCACCGGTAGTAGCGTGAGGCCGACCCAGTGTCGAGACATTGGTGAGCAACCGAAGTTCCGTGAGGTGGGTCCCGACTGAGTGCTGCACGAGCATTGGCCCAAAAATCGAGTGAAAGAGCAGGCACCCCATAGAGTTTCGTGACCAGACTATGTATCCAGCTGCGGTAGCGCCGTGAGAATTCAGGAACGCCGGATCGATGCCGTCCTGTTCGATCTGGACGGCGTTGTCACCGATACAGCTGTGATTCATGAGCAGGCCTGGAAAAGTGCGTTCGATGCGCTGCTCATAGCGGCCGGACAAGAGGATCGGCCGTTCACCCACGAGGACTACTTGATTCACATCGATGGACGGGATCGACTCGATGCCGTTCGCGGATTCGCGCGTGCACGTGGACTAGCTCTTCCCGAGACTTCACACGGCGACACCGCATTGGGGAGCGTTCGGCAATGGGCCGATCGCAAGAATGAAGACTATCTCCGCACGCTGACTTCTGAAGGTGTCAGCACGATTCCGGGAACGTTGGATGTGCTTCGCCAACTGCGGCTCGCGGGCATTCCGACAGCAGTGGTGTCGGCCAGCAGGAACGCGGGGGAGGTTATGGCCCTGGCCGGTGTCGGGGGACTGTTCGATGTGCGAGTGGACGGCACCGATGCAATGCGTCGAGACTTGGCAGGTAAGCCCGCACCGGATATGTTTCTCGAGGCCGCCCGCAGGCTCGGAATTGCACCCGCTCTCTGTGCTGTCGTGGAGGACGCGGTGGCCGGTATCCAAGGCGCGCAGGCCGGAAAGTTCGGTTTGGTTATCGGGCTTCAACGAGCATCCGCGACAGTCGAGTTGGATGCTGATGTGGTCGTCCGCGATCTCACGGATCTCGATATCGACATCGGTCCGGACAGCCCCGCTGAATACAACGGTACTTGTGAGTTGTGCACCACCGACGCGGAATCGACGTGGGTGCTACATTACCGCGGCGCGATCGCCTCGGATGAAGGAATCCGCGAGAGTCTCTGCACTCTGGGAAATGGTTACTTTGCGACACGTGGTTCACTGCCCGAGGCGAGCGCAGACGGCGTGCACTACCCGGGGACATATGTCGCGGGGTGTTACAACAGACTCACCTCTACGATCAGCGGCGTCGATTACGAGGACGAATCCATCGCCAACTGGCCGAACTGGCTGCGTACCACTTTCAATATCGACGGCGGTGAATGGCTCACCACCGACAATCATCTTTTGCGACACCACCACATCGCCCTGGATATGCGAGAAGGCGTTCTTCGACGCGAAAGCCTCCTCGAAGATTCACAGGGCCGGCGCACCTGGCTTCGGCAGATTCGGTTCGTGTCCATGGCATCGCCGCACCTGGCGGCGCTCGAAACCAGACTCGAACCGGAAAATTACACCGGAACGGTCACTGTGCGCGCGACCCTGGACGGCGATGTCTCCAATGGCAACGTCGCCGAGTTTCGCGCCTTGAACAACTCTCATCTGACCGAATGTGAAACAGGTTCCGCGGCAGAGAAGCAGGTATGGCTGCGGGTGCACTCTCGGCAATCGCGGATCGCACTCGCTCTCGCTGCCAGATTGGATTCGACCACTCCTGTCCTAGGCACAACCAGCACCCCGAACAGCATCTTTCATGAAACCTCTGCTGACGTCTCGCAGGCCGTCGGCGTGCAAGTATCGGCGATCGTCGCGCTGTATTGCTCCCATGATCGAGCTATCTCCGATCCGCTCAGCGCGGCACAGTCTTGCGTAACCGAATCGGAATCTTTCCCCATGCTTCTCGCCGACCACCGACGGCAATGGAAACGGTTGTGGCATCGATACGATCTCGAGGTCGAGTGCTCCGACGAAGAGACTGTCCGAGCGGTTCGACTTCAGCTCTTTCATGTCGTCCAGTGCCTGTCTCCGCACACCGTGGATCTGGACGTCGGGATCCCTGCGCGTGGCCTCCACGGGGAGGCCTATCGAGGGCACATTTTCTGGGACGAATTGTTCGTGCTTCCGCTGCTGAATCTGCGTATTCCAGAGTTGTCGAGATCTCTGTTGCTCTATCGCTATCGACGACTGTCCGAGGCGAAACGGCGGGCACGAGAAATTGGCTGCAGCGGCGCTTTGTTTCCGTGGCAGAGCGGCAGCGACGGTCGGGAGGAGACACCGCATGTGCTGTTCAATCCGCGATCGGGACGGTGGATGCCCGATCACTCCAATCGGCAGTTCCATGTCGGCTTGTCAGTTGCCTACAACGTGTGGCACTACTGGGAAGTGACAGCGGACTTCGGCTTTCTGGCCTCGTACGGAGCCGAGATGCTGGTCGAAAATGCACGATTCTGGGCAAGCCTTGCGGTGTGGGACGCTACTGACAATCGGTTCGATATTCGCGGCGTCATGGGACCCGACGAATTCCACGACGGATACCCCGGTCATCCCGGTGGGGGAATCGACAACTCGACCTACGTGAACGTAATGGCCTCATGGAGCATCAGACGCGCGCTGGACACTTATGCGATCGTCGGCCGTGACGACGGTGTCGGCCTGGGAACAGGGCTCGATGTCAGCACGTCGGAACTGGACGCATGGCACAACGTGGCAAGCAGGCTGCGCGTGGAGTTTCTCGAAGGCGGATTGCTCGCACAATTTCACGGGTACGGGGAACTCCGCGAACTTGACCTCGCTGACTACCGACAGAGGTACGGAAACATCGGCAGACTCGATCTGATCCTCGAAGCCGAGAATGACTCCTGCGCAAACTACAAGGTGTCCAAACAGGCCGACGTTCTGATGCTGCTGTACCTGTTCACCGCAGAGGAGCTCACCGAACTGCTCGCAGGGATGGGGTACGACTTCGATCCGAGCACGATTCCGGCAACCGTCGATTACTACCTCGCTCGAACGACCCATGGCTCGACTCTGAGCAGAGTCGCGCACTCCTGGGTGCTCGCACGAGGTAACCGTCGAGACTCCTGGGACATGCTGCGTGAATCGTGCACGGCCGATCTTGCCGACAGTCAACAGGGCACGACGCGGGAGGGAATCCATCTGGGCGCAATGGCGGGAAGTGTGGACATCCTGCAGCGCTGCTATACCGGAATCGAAGTGCGAGGCGATACCTTGAGACTTCATCCGCAATTGCCGACCGAGCTTCGATCGCTCGAACTCGATCTCCGATACCGCGATCATCGGGTTCACATCCGATGCGACGGTGCGGCAACCACTGTAACGACGAGTCCATGCACTGCACCGGCGATTAGGATCAGCATCGACGGGCAGGAATTTGTGATGAACGGCGGTGAATCCGTTTTTGCTGCCGCCGAGCTCACTCCCACCCCGGGTTCCACACCGGCGATCCCGCACGCCTGATAGGCGCTGAACGGCTTCAGCGCCACGTATCCGCAGCCACGGGCTGGTGTTCTACGATTTAAAAGTATCCGAGCCGCTGATCAACTGTGGCGCAGCGCGTTTGGTGCTTGTTCTTGTTCGGGCGCGAGTGATGCGCGCCCGGAATCTACGTGCGGTGAGCGTCACGGCCGTCAGCGACGCGGTAACGATCACCGCCTCGGGGACGGACAGGATCAATGCTGTACCGGCAGCCAGCGCTAGTATTCCCAGTCCGTCGAGGACGTGTTGTGCCCTGGCTGATTCCAGAAGAATAGCTGCTGCTTCTGTCTGTGGCCTTGGGGTGTGGAGCTGGGCGTTCGGGGTGTCAGCGGAGGTGTCGCTCATTGGGGTGGTGTGTGTCGATTCGGATTAGTGTGCGCGCGGCGAGGGTGTCATCGCCGATCATGGTGACAGCATCAGAGGCGACGCGGTCTGCAGCGCGCACGGCTTCGGCAAGAAGGTCCGGCGATGCTGCAGTGGCGACAATGTCAAGTGTTCGCCGCCTGCGGTCCATAATAGCTTTGCCAGAAGCTTTGTTGATACTTGGATCAGCTTCGAGCGCACGGGCAGACGCCGCTGCCACCTCGCTGACGTCCCCGGTCGAGCGGCCCGGCGTCTCCTGTTTGCTGCTGCTGTTCAATGCGGTGCGGCCGACCTTGGCAGCAGGGCGATGGGAGAGTAGCCACCGTAGAGCGAGCACAGTCAGCACGATTCCGACGCCAGTGGTAGCCCAGGGCCACCAACCAGTGTTGGCGGCCGTGACAAGACCTGGGGCCGTGATAAATTCGGGGATACCGTCGAACAGCGCGGTGTTCCAGACAAAAATTGCGGCACCACCTGCGATGAACAGAACGGCGACCAGCAGGGTTGCCAATCGATCGACGAACACAGCGGATCGGGTCATCGTCTGCCTCCAACTCGGCTGCGCACGGTAACTTTGGGGGCTTTCTGCACCGGTTCGAGCGCGATCTTCACTTGCTCGGTGATCGTCTCAGCGATACCAGAACGGTCGTCCCCGGTGACCTGGGCGCGGATGGTCACTGCACGGCGCGTGGCGGTCGCTTTGGCGTTGAGCACCCCGGGCACCGACCGAGCGACGTCGGCCGCGATGCGAGCGATGGCGGCCGGTTCTATCCACACACTGGTCTGAGCCGTCAGCGCCACTGCTGTTTTGCGTCGCGGTCTCAATGCTGCCAGCAGTAGAAACAGTCCGATGATGATAGCGGCGATTGCAACCGGGATCATCCACCCCGCGAAAGCTAGACCGTCTATCCACTCAGCTGCCGCGGTGGTCCAGGAAGTACCGGTGATCCATCCTGCCCCGAGTATGCCGTCGCGAATCCCGACCACTCCGGCAGCCAACACCAAGACCGCGATCAGCGGGCCGGTGAATGCTGCGGCAGGTAGCGCTAGGGGCGTTTTGGGATCGACAGGTTGCAGTCTGGTGTCGGTGGAGTTCATGCCGGGGTGCTCCGGTCTGTATGCGCGGCAGCGTCTTCCAGTGCCGCCGTGGCGGATGCGTCGTCAATGGTCGCGTCGTTGCTGCCAGCAGCCTGTTCGACGATGATTGCCGGCACTGTTACATCGATGCCGTCGACCTTGAGACCAGCGAAGTTGGTAAGCGCGCGTGCGACATTGGTTCGGACTGCTGCGGTCAACTCGGTGAGAGGCATGGGCCAGCGGGCCGCGATATCGACGCCGGCGCGGACTCGATCGCCGGAGACAGCGACGCGGACACGCGGCAGGCTGCGGCCGGTAAGTTTGTCCAATGCTTGGGAGCGAGCCAGGACACCGTCGGTGTCGAGCGCGGCTCTGGTGGCCAATCGTTCGACGGCCCTGTCTTTGACGGTCAGAGTGCCGCGTTCACCGGGATCGGTTGCAGGTTGGGCGGCGTGGTCAGCCACGACCACGGCCGCTACTGCGCAAGACTGCGCTCAGATCGATGTCCCCGTCTCGGACACCTCCAATGACGTAGCCGATGGCTCCGAGCACTAGGGCGATGAGAAATCCGGTGAAGCCGCCGGCTGCGGCGGCGACACCTAGTAGTAGTCCGGCTATGAGGCCGAGTGAGGATGTGGTCATCAGTGTGGGTCCTTCGATATGAGATGGACAACAAAGGGGGCGAAGCGAGTCACTGCACGGGGGAGGGCAGCACGTCTTCGACATGCACGTGGACGGCGCTAGGCCCGATAGCTGTGGTGACAGCTGACCGGACCCGGGCAGCGAGTTCTGTGATCGACACACCGTAGGAAATGACGATATGTACCTCGACGGTGTCGGCGTCGATGCGGATTCCAGATACACGTCTACCCGGTAGGTAGGTTCCGACCTCTCCGAACATTCCTGAGTGCAGCGCTGCCACTCCGGGGACGGCGGTCACCGCTGCGGCGACGATTTCGGCAACATCGATCTCGTTGTCGCCTGAATGTGGCGCCGCGGCGCTGTTCATGACGTCGACGGTCTTCGGGTGCGTTGACGCCGGGATCGAGATGATGTTCTCCTTCGGCGCGTGTTCACCGGGTGGCGTGGTCACTGCACGCGCGACATCTTGGGCTCACCGGATGAGTCGTTGTCGTCGTTGTCGTCGTCTTCGAGGTGCACGTCGTGGACGGTGATGTTGACCTCGGTGACTTCGAGCCCCGTCATCCGCTCGATTGCAGCGATGACGTTGCGGCGGATCCCGTTGGCAAGGTCGGCGATCGAGACTCCGTATTCGGCAATGATGTCGAGATCGACGGCGGTTTGTTTTTCGCCGACCTCGACCGAGACGCCCTGTGAGTGGTTGATGCTCGCGCCGGGAATCCGCTCACGCAGGGCTCCGACCACACGGGCAGCACCGCCGCCGACTGCATAGACGCCAGTGACCTCGCGGGTGGCGATCCCGGCGATCTTCGACACCACGGTGTCGGCGATCGAGGTCTTGCCCTGCGTGGTGAGCAGCGCGGAGTCGGAACTGGCGGCGCCCTCGGCGGGTGCGGGCGACTTCGAGGTGGAGGGAGCAGCGTTGGGTGCAGTCATCGTTTGACTCCTGAATCGAGGATGGAGCGGCCGACATGGCCGTGCTGTCTATTTCTTTGACGGGTGGAAGCGCTGAAACCGAACGCATCAATGATATGACATGCATCACATTTTGTGCTTCGGTTGGAGTGTTTCAGGTCGGGTACACCGGCGTAAGGCGGTGCGCTTCGGTTGAACAACACGAGTGGACGGGGTGAAAGTGAACCTCGCTTGCTCTGCTCCGTTGACAGACTCGGTGCTGGTCGACGCTGCTGTCGCCGGTGACCGTGCCTCTTTCGAAATATTGGTCCGTCGTCACGGTCCTTCCCTATATCGATACTCGCGGCGAATATTGCGAGACGACGGTGATGCACTTGCGCGAGCGTTGCGATTCGAGCAGGTAGCGGTTCCGTCGACAATTCAGCTGTTTTCCGACGGTGACGACTACGCCGCGTCCGTATCGAACTCACCGGACGCTACGGCACTGAACTGCGCGAGATCGCCGATAGGGCCCGCGCCACAGTGGCGGCCGTCGTCGACGAAATGTTGGGTATCTCAGTACCCATTGACGGCATCGACATCGACATCACCGACGTCGTCGAGGGCGATCCCGCACGGTCTGACCAATCGCACGTCCCTCGAAAGTCCTCGCTAACAGTGCACAATGACACTGCGGACTCTGCCGAAGACGGTGCCTGAATTAGTGGACCGACTGCCATCGGGCCGTGACGGCACCGTAATCGGCACCGCAGGGTGCTTCTGACCAGTCTGCAACGTCCACGTGAACGTGAGTTCGCTCGGCACGAGAATCGGAGCTTTCTATGAGCGTGGTTTACGCCGCAGAGTCCGTCGAAATCTTCGGCGTCACGCTCGTCGGAATAAGCACCACTACCGGTGTAAAACTACTCGTCACCGCGGTCTTTGTGGCTGTCGTGCTGGGTCTGCGAAGGCTCGCACTGATGGTGACACGGCGGACACTCGGCGGCGAGGTGGGGGATTCTCGTCGATTCTGGGCCCGTCAAGGGTTGCACGTCACTGTTGCTGCTGTTCTGATATTGGGGCTCGTGTCGATTTGGGTGACTCCAGCTACCGACATCACCACCGGGGTTGGATTGATCAGTGCGGGACTGGCTTTTGCCCTGCAACAAGTGATCACCTCCCTCGCCGCGTACTTCGTGATCTTGCGCGGTGACACATTTGGGATCGGAGATCGGATCACGCTCGGTGGTGTCCGGGGCGATGTGGTGCGGCTCGGGTTTCTCAAGACCACCATCATGGAAATGGGTCAGCCGCCGTCCGTATCGGACTCCGATCCTTCCATCTGGGTTAATTCGCGCCAGTACACCGGACGTTTGGTCACAGTGACCAACGGCGTCATCTTCACCGACCCGGTCTACAACTACACCCGTGAATTTCCCTACCTGTGGGAAGAGATGATGCTTCCGATAACCTACACAGACGACCGAGCGCGAGTGGAGCAAATACTGCTCGATGCCGCCCGCGCGCACGCAGTCGTCGACGACGCGCAGGCCGAGAGAGCATTCGCACTGATGCATACTCGATACGCTTTGGCGGAAACATCTCTTGCGCCGGCAGTCTATTGGCGAATCACCGACAACTGGCTCGAACTTTCACTTCGTTTTCTCGTACCGCACCGCGACGTGCGGACGATCAAAGACCTGATGAGCCGAGATATCCTCACCGGTCTCGATGCCGCAGGAATCGGGATCGCCTCCGCCACCTACGACATCGTCAGGCTCCCCGGCATTACCGTCGCCGATTCGAGAACACCTCCGGATTTGTCCCGATGACGGTCGATGTCGTTAGTTGAGTGACAGAGATGGTGTCCCTCCTGGAAGCGGTCGACGCTCGGTCACGTAGTCGGGCGATAGAGCGCGGCAGCGGATTCGACGATGGCGAGATGGGTGAGTGAGAGTGGTTCGGATCGGATGAACTGCGGTCTTTCCCAACTTGCTATCACCGTCCATGCCGGTCGGTGGAATGACCACCACTGCACGGCTTGCCATCGTCGGCCGTCCACGGCAGGGGATGTTTGAGACCAGATGCGATGGCTCCACTCCGAGGTGACAGCGAGGTTTCGTGCCACGACCTGGGTCGGCCTCAATCCTTGCTCGATCAGGCAGCGAGGATCGTCGAGATCGCACACTCTGAGATCGTCCGGTAACTCGTAGGTTCCCAGGGCGCGGCGTGCTCCAGGTACAGCTGGGAACTCGAACATCGAGTCGGTCCAGTGGGTGAAGTTTCCAAACGATTCGCCACACGCCGCTTCTTGTTGTCGCGCGAGGTACCAGGTGTAGTAGTCCGGGTGGTCCACTCGCCCGCCACGTTGCGGGTGGTGCTCGTACAACGGGTGTCCCGGCTGCCCGGGCTCTGCTGATTCAAGAAATGGGAAAACGCGGTAGACCAGCACTTAGGCTGCCCCACCCCACATCTCGGCGTCCAGGCATTCCAGTACTCGACTTGGCCCGTCCGCGCGCAGCACGTCCAGCGGTCGAGGACCGCCGAGGTAGGAGTTGGGGCTCTGCAACCAGATGCGGGCGGCGTCTTCCCCCCAGACGAGACGAGCGCGTGCATACACGTGCTCCAGGTCGATCAGGGCGGGAGCTGCAGCGGGGCTTGGCCGTTCCTTGCCGCTCGACCAGCGTGAGGTCTGCGAGGGGCTCACTCCGATCCACTCTGCAAGTCCCTTGCTGGTGAAGAGATCGAGCAGGTACTGCACCCGGAAAGTCGACAGTGGGTCGTCCGCGGCCGAGCGACCACCGAAGGCGTCCGCGCCCGTCACTGCCGGCTGGCTCTGGTTTGCTGCACGTGCCGGAGTGCTGGCGCGCGTAGCCCGCCTCTTGGTGCGAGGGTTGCCGGTGGACGAAGTGACCATGTATTCACCCTACCCCAACTAAAACGTTGGGCAATCGTGTGACAGTCGTCGAACTGATCACTCAGACACCGATCGATATATGACGTACCCCGAGAACCATATGACCAGAGCTACGCAAAGCGTGAGTAGGACGTCGAAGAAGATAATCAAAATTTCCTCTGGGGTCGTTGCGGACAGGCTTGCTTGCAACTTCTCCGCATGGACAAGTTGCAAGCAAGGAACCTTCTCCGTGTGGAGAAGTCGACGCGAGAGGTGCTGCTGGACGCTGGACTCGAACTACTCGGCCGGGTGGGGTTCCGGCAGTGGTCGATGCGTGGCGTCGAGGATTGGGCTGATGTGCCTCATGGCAGCGCACGGCACTATTTCGCCAACCAGTGCGGGCTGGTGCTCGGGGTAGTGCATCACTTGCTGGACGGCGACCTTCCTCCGCCAGGAGAGACGCCCGGGCAGCAAATCTCTCGATGGTTAGGGCCGGAGTCGAAGCGGACCCAGGCGCGCTATGATCTGGTCATCGCGTCCTTTCACGACGCCGAGCTGGCGACGGAACTGGTGCGCGGGCGAGATCGACTTCTCGTGGTGTTGATCGAACGTGGCATGACTTCCCTGGACTCTGCAGACCTGATTGCGGCACTAGACGGCCTTGTACTCGATGCCCTACTCCGGCGAAGGATTCCAGAGGCGGTCAATCCAGAGCGGATCATCGAAAGGTACGGGCTTTCGATGATGGATTGAGTGAAGGCCCGAAATTCAATAACCAGCGATCTCCGCTCATGCTGGCCGATAATTCCATGTGTCCGCCAAACCGTGAACGGTGCAAGCTGCGAGTTAGCCGCCGAACGCAGAGTCGAATCGAGGGTCGAGGCTGTACTCCGCATGCCTCTGTCGAAGAACGGTCGCTACTTGTTCCGGCGCATCACTTCCGACGAGAAGTCGCAACCGGTCGCCACCGGATGGGTCATCGATGTGACGCAGTAGTGCGTCAGCGATTTCATCTGGGCTGGTGCCGCCCCCGGTGGCACCGACGGTCGTATTCCATGGCACCGACGCAGTCCCCAGAGACTGCTCGCGAGCACCGTCGTAGTCAGCGACGGGCTCACTGAACCTCATATTGTTCGTAGCCCATTCAGTGTCGACGGCACCGAGTTCCGCGATAGTCGTCCGGATCCCAAAGCCCTTGACCTCACCGGCGAGCGCTTCGCTGAATCCTTCGAGCCCCCACTTTGCGGCGTTGTAGAGACCGAAGAACGGCATTGCTCCAACGCCTCCCACCGTCGAGATCTGCACGATGTGACCACTTCGTTGGGCGCGCATGAAAGGGAGGACAGCCTGAGTGAGCCACAGCGCTCCGAGCAAGTCGGTGTCGATGATTCCGCGTGCCTCGTCTTCACTGACTTCCTCGATCGCGCCTACGAGACCGTAACCAGCGTTGTTTACCAGGACATCGATTCCGCCATGGCGCTGAGCCGCTACTTTTATGGTGTCGCGGCAGGCTTGCCTGTCACGAACGTCAAGCTCGCAGATCGTCAGGCGGTCGTGCTCACTGAGGCTGCCAGGACTTCTCGTGGTTGCCACCACTCGGTGTCCAGCCGATAACGCGGCACCAGTGAGTGCTCGTCCGATTCCCCCGTTGGTGCCGGTAATGAACCAGGTCTGCGGAATAGTCATCCCACCATCACATCACAAACGAGACGCTCCGTCTCGTTTGTTAAGGTCTGCATATGGCGCGTCCGAGTACCGCAGTCCGCGTCTATGACGCCGTCCTCGAACTCGCTGCTTCACAGGGAGTTCATTCATTGACCATTGAGGGGATCGCTGCCCAGGCAGGAGTAGGCAAGCAGACGCTCTATCGGTCATGGGGTTCGGTGCCTGCGATTCTCTTCGATGCCCTCCTCGCTTACGACGGTCAAGCCGACGAAACGTTGCAGCCCGGTACGGGAGATCTGCAGGACGAACTTGACGGGTTTCTTCGAGCCGCAATCGAAGAGATCTCGACCGAACCTCGTGAAACTCTTCTCCGCTGCCTCGCGGCCAGAATCCAGGAGGATGCGCAGATAGCGACGGAGTTCCACGACCTGCTGTTCCGTCCCCAACTCCGCATTGTCCACTCAATTCTGCAGCGCGGCGGCGTCAAAAATGTCGAGAGAACGGCAGAACTACTGCTCGCGCCGATCTTCTACCGGTGGTTCTTGCGCCTGCCCCCGATACCGAGTCGAGAAGTCGCAGAACATGTCGCCCGAGTCCTACTCCGCGACGTGTAAGCATCTGCAGGGCCGAACGACTGTCGCCGATTCCGCACGCCTTGGCAACTTCGCCGATCGGCTTGGACGACACGATCACCTCTCGGCGCAGTTCATCCTTGAACACGGCCGAGAACGATCTCCGCGATCTGCTCATGCTGGTCTGACTCATTTCGGTGGATCCCTAATCCAAGCGGGTCCACTGTCCGAAATCCCTGAGCCGATAAGTGCTAGTCGCTCGATTCGTGGTGGTCATCTCCGTGTCGAGTACGTAACCCGCTCTCGTGCCAGTGGTGCTCTCCGAATCCTCACACCGCCGAATCGGGTCCTGTTCCGTAATTTTTCGCGTAGTCCAGCGCGAGTTCGAGCTTGAATCTTCCTGCGCCGCCGATGGGATGACCGAGCAGCTTTTCAGCTCGTTGGACGCGATAGCGCACTGTGTTCTTGTGCACGCCGAGCGCCCGCGCAGCTGCTTCCGGACTGCGATCGGCTCTGAGGTAGCTACGTAGGGTGTGGCGCAACTGTTGGGAGGTGGCGTCGTTGCCGTCGAGGCCGCGGAGTTCACGGGCGACCAGAGCTTCCGCGGCGTCCTGATGCCCGCGAAGCAGGTGGGTGATTTCAATATCGAGATAGCGCACCAATTGGGTGTGCTCCGATCTTGATTCTGAAACCCGCTGCGTAGCAAGCGCTTCTAGGTGGCTCCGGCGAAATCCATCGAGGCTCGAGCCGGTGCAACCGACTGCGACGCATACGTCCGACGCAATATCGACTGTTGTGCCCACAGCGGCGAGGTCGGATTCCGATTCTCCGGCCAACCAGGCCCAGAGTCCGTGAGATCCGGCAGGGACGGTGAGTAGTTGGCGAGCCCCAACCTCTGCAGCCATCGTGCGAGCGACAACTTCCAGGGCGTCGATTCGGATTTCGGTCTCGTCCGGCCGGCGATCACCGGTCCACAAAATTACTGCGAGGTGATGTCCGCTCATGGGGTAGCCGAGGCGACTGGATGCAATGTACGGGTCTTCGATCTCGCCTCTGAGGATGGCCTGAACCGTCTCGGTGCGCCGCGCGAAGTCGCCACGTAGGCCGCGCTCGCGTTCCTCGGTGTAAGTGTCGGTCAGTATCTCCAACGAGACGCTGAGCCAGTGGCTTGCTCGCTCCAGCAATCGGATCAAGATGTCCGGGATGAGGCTCGGGTCCATGGTCTCGGTGCTCGCGTTCTCCGCAACGTAGCGCAGTAGCGCCTTCTGGCCCACCCTGTAGATCTGCATCAACACCCGTAGATGCAGTCCTCGCCGGGCGATGGTGCGAGCGAGGCTGTGGGCTGCGGGAGGGGGCTCCACGTCTACGGAGCCTCCGATCAGCCACACCAGTAGCGCTCGAGCGTGATCGCGGTTGCTCGCATGGAGATCGCGCTGAAGTTCGCGATCCGAGGAAATCTCGGGGACGTCGGCCGCGATTGCTGCGTCGAATCGAGTGGCGATGGTGTCCAGTGCGTCCGGCGAGAGCATTGCGCCGGCAAAATTTCGGATCCAGACCATCGCTTCGTCGTCGTCCTGCATGACTTACTCCTATTCTTGTGTCCACAACACAACGATGAGGTGGTTGCTTAGCCCAAGTCGCCAAGAAATGCTGCCGACATTGTGCGATTGTAATAATACGTGCTGCGCATCACAGGAGGTTAAATCAGGTGGGAATTACTATCGAGGTGAAGAACCCGGCGGACGGTCGAGTTGTAGGCCGGGTGCCGAACGAGGATGCGGCGGCTGTGGACGACGCCATCCGCAAGCTGCGAAAGCACCAACCAGCGTGGGAAGCAATTGGACCGAAAGGTCGCGCGGATTGGCTTCGCAAGCTTCGGGACTGGCTGCTCGACAATGAGCGTCACCTGGCCGATGTGCTGCAGTCGGAGACAAGTAAGCCTCGCGTCGAAGCATCCATCGAGGCGGCTCTGGCGGGCGATCTGATCAACTACTTCGGGGGCAAGGCCGAGAAGTTCCTTGCCGATGAGCGAGTAAAGCCGCACGGGCCTTTCGACATGACTAAGCGGTTGGTCAAGGTGTACCGGCCGTACCAGGTAGTCGGCGTCATCACCCCGTGGAACTTCCCGTTGGCCATGCCGGCAATGGACGTCGTGCCCGCATTGCTCGCCGGCGCCTCCGTACTGCTCAAACCGTCCGAGGTAACGCCGCTGGCGGCCGTCGAACTTGCCCGAGGTTGGGCTGAAATCGGTGCGCCTGAGGTCTTCTCGGTTCTTACCGGAGACGGAGAGACCGGCAGGGCGATAGTGGATTCGGTGGATTTTGTGCAGTTCACCGGTTCGACCAAAACGGGCAAAGCGATTGCCGTGCGGGCGGCGGAGCGATTGGTGCCCTACAGCCTCGAGCTCGGCGGCAAGGATCCCGCGATCGTGCTCGCAGACGCCGACCTGGATCGCGCAGTACCGGGTGTTGCCTGGGGTGCATTGTTCAACGCAGGCCAGGTATGTGTGTCGGTCGAACGCGTCTACGTCGAAGCACCGATCTACGACGAGTTTGTCCGCCGACTCACAAAGCTTGTCGGCTCGCTTCGTCAGGGCGCAGACAACGACAGTTTCAAATTCGACGTCGGGGCGATGGCCACCGAAGCTCAGCGCGACCTAGTTGCACGGCATGTTTCCGAAGCAGTGAGTAGCGGTGCCAGGGCTGTGACCGGTGGCCGAGCGACGGGGATCGGAAATTTCTACGAGCCGACCGTCCTGGTGGACGTCGACCATTCGATGACGTGCATCACCGAGGAAACCTTCGGCCCGACGATTCCGGTCGTCAAGGTGGCCGACGCCGACGAGGCGGTCCGGCTGGCCAACGACTCGGAGTACGGACTGTCGGCCACTGTCTGGTGCGGCGACCGTGAACGCGGTGAGATGCTCGCGCGAAAACTCGATGCCGGAGCAGTCAACATCAACGATGCTTACTCGAATCTGTTCGCTCTGGGGCTACCTCACGGTGGCTGGAAGCAGTCCGGGGTCGGCGCCAGATTCGGCGGGGCGCAAGGCATCCGAAAGTACACCCGTCAGCAAGCGATCACCACACCGTTCGGGCCAACCATGAAGCGCGAGCTGCTGTGGTACCCGTACACGCCAGGCCGCGGCCGAATCATCGGCAGAGTTCTGCGTGCTGCAGTCGCGCGCGATATGTGGCGCCGCATATTCACCTCCGGTCGATCGATTTCCAAGTAAAGACAAAGGACGAAGGACGAACATGAAGAATTCATTGCAAGGCCGCGTCGTCGCCATCACAGGCGGCGCACGCGGAATCGGATTCTCGACAGCGGCAGCGCTGACCCAGCTCGGAGCAAAGGTAGCCATCGGGGACATCGACGAGATAAAACTCAAGGAATCCGCTACCGAACTCGGTCTGATCAGCTACAGCCGACTCGACGTCACCGACCCCGAATCGTTCGAGGCATTTCTCGTCGATGTGGAGGCCAAGCTCGGTCCCATCGACGTTCTTGTCAACAACGCGGGCATCATGCCGACCGGGCGAATCGTCGACGAGCCGGACAGTGTCACCCGACGGATCATCGACATCAACATCCTCGGGGTGATCACCGGCTCGAAACTCGCTGTCAAGCGCATGATTCCGCGCGGACGAGGGCACGTGATCAACATTGCCTCGCTAGCCGGCGAAACCTACACACCGGGCTTGGCGACGTATTGCGCCAGCAAGTTCGCCGTTGTCGGCTTCACCGATGCAGCGAGGGTCGAGCATCGCGGTACAGGTGTGGAGTTCTCCATGGTCTTGCCATCGTTCGTCAACACCGAA
>JBBSSG010000063.1:0-18363 GCA_038242295.1 Mycobacteriales bacterium
CACCGGAATCATGCTTGCTCTCGCCAGGGTCATGGGTGAGACGGCGCCGGTGCTGATCCTCGTCGGCTCGGCGACAGCCATCAACTTCAACCTCTTCTCCGGGCCGCAGACGTCGCTGCCGCTCATGATGGTCGACCTGCAGAAGGCAGGAACCGGCGCGCTCACTTCCGAGCGCATGTGGGGAGCAGCCCTGACGCTGATCCTGATCATTGCCCTGCTCAACATCGGTGCGAAGTTGGTTTCGAAGTTCTTCTCGCCCAAAAACTTCTGACCCCGCGCCCCTTCACGACCCTCCCCGCTCGAGGAATACAGGAGCAGACCATGGCAAAGCGTCTCGACCTCAAAGACGTCAACATCTTTTACGGCAAGTTCCAAGCAGTTTCAGGCGTGACCCTTGCAGTTCCGCCCCGCAGCGTCACAGCCTTCATCGGACCGTCGGGCTGCGGAAAGTCGACCGTCCTGCGTTCGCTCAACCGCATGCACGAGGTCACTCCCGGTGCTCGTGTGGAGGGCTCCGTCCTACTCGACGGCGAAGACATCTACGGCAATGGCGTCGACCCCGTTGGTGTGCGTCGCACCATCGGCATGGTCTTCCAGCGACCCAACCCGTTCCCGACGATGTCCATACGCGACAACGTCGTAGCGGGTCTCAAACTTCAAGGCGGCAAAAACAAGAAAGAGCTCGACGAGGTTGCCGAACGCTGTCTCAGGGGCGCGAACCTGTGGACCGAGGTGAAGGACCGACTCGACAAGCCCGGCGGCGGACTCTCCGGCGGTCAGCAGCAGCGTCTGTGCATCGCCCGGGCCACCGCTGTGCAGCCGGATGTACTTCTGATGGATGAACCGTGCTCCGCGCTCGACCCCATCTCCACGCTTGCCATCGAGGACTTGATCAGCAAGCTGAAGAAGGATTTCACGATCGTCATCGTGACGCACAATATGCAGCAGGCCGCACGCGTCAGCGATCAGACCGGATTCTTCAACCTGGAGGCCACCGGGAAACCGGGCCGGCTCATCGAGATCGACGACACCGAGAAGATCTTCTCCAACCCGACCCAGAAGGCCACCGAGGACTACATCTCAGGGCGCTTCGGATAACCGGTGCGTGTACGACAGAACCCCCGCAGATCACGGTCTGCGGGGGTTCTGTCGTACACGCGGTGCGGGGTAGAACCGACCTCAGTTTTTAGTGAGCTTATTGGCGACCAGTTCGACGGGAAATTCGCCGGTAACGAGGAAAATTACTCGGCGGCCGACCTCGACGGCATGGTCGGCGAAGCGTTCGTAGAAGCGGCCGAGCAGAGTGACATCCACGGCTGCCGCAACTCCGTGCTTCCATTCACTGTCCATGAGAACGGTGAACAGGTGACGGTGGAGATCGTCCATAGCTTCATCTTCGTCACGGAGCCGTGCTGCACGCTCGGGATCGCGAGTCTCGAGAACCTCGCGAGCTGAGGCGCCGAGTTGTACGGCAATACGGCCCATTTCGGCGAAGTATCCGTTGACCTTTTCAGGAAGCGCATGGTTGGGGTGGCGACGACGAGTGATCTTCGCAACGTGGAGGGCGAGTACACCCATCCGCTCGATGTCGGCCACGATCTGGATACCGGACACCACCGAGCGCAGGTCTCCGGCAACAGGCGCTTGAAGGGCCAGAAGCGAAAAAGCCCTCTCCTCGCATACGGCGCTGAGGTCGGTGATCTTGTCGTGTTCGGAGATGACCTGTTCGGCGAGAACGAGGTCGGCTTGAAGGAGGGATTGAGTGGCCTTGTCCATTGCAGAACCGGCCAACGTGGCCATCTCGCCGAGGAGATCGGCCAACTCGATCATCTGTTCGTTGTAGGCGACGCGCATGAGGTCGAGTTTAGTAGGTCATACCGTCCTGAATGCCCTCGCGCAGGTAAACGGGACGTGAATGGATCAGCTCAGGCGCAGGTATCGTCGGCCGCGTTGGTGAAGGACAGGTTTTCCGGCAGCGGCGCGGCTTCGGTGCTGCCCTGCACCTGGGCCACGTCGATCGGCTGTCCGAACACCGTCGGCTCGGTCGTGTAGCCCGGGTAGTCAGCGCCCAGAACCACCTCGACAACACTGTTCAGTCCGGTTGCCTGCTCGATGACGGCACCGGGGATCGAGGATGCGGCAGTCGCTGCTTCGGACTCTTGGCCGGGGGAGTAGCGCACTACGGTCTGCACGGCCGTACCGACGAAGTTGCCGACATCGATGATCTGAAAACCGTGAATGGACAGCTCTTCCGACGCAGAAGCAGCCATTCCAGCAGTCTCGGACGCATTGAACACCTTGATTGAGACGGTGGCCGGATCGACGGCCACCGTGGGTGCAGGTTCCACCGGGGTCTCCGGCGTCGAGGCCGGTTCTGTCCGCTCCTCACCGGGAAGCGGCAGGTCGTCGATGACAGCCTTGAAGAGTGCTGCGATTGCGCTGTCGACCGGAATCTCGTTGCCCCAGTCGTTGGTCCCGTCCGTGGGAAGGGTCAAGAAGGTGACTTCGCCCGCGTCGACGTTCTGCAGTGAGCGCCCGAGCGTGATCAAATCTTGCGTCTTGACGTTCTCGACGAACGTATCGCGGGTGAACGCGCTGACGAATCCACTGAGCTTGCCTGGATCAAGCAAAACCTTGTTCGACAGCGCCGATCGGAGGAGCGAGGAGAGGAACCGTTGCTGGCGTTTGATGCGTCCGTAATCTCCGTTGCCCTCGGATTCGATGTGGCGGGCACGGACGTAATTGAGCGCGGTCTTTCCGTCGATACGTTGCTTGCCGATGTTTGGTAGCACCATCCCGAGTTCGAAGTCCTCGAGAGGCTGCGCGGTGCAGACCTCCACCCCGCCGACTTCGTCGACCATCGATTCGAATCCGGCAAAGTCCATACCCACGAAGTGACCGATCTTCAGGCCGGAGATCTTCTGAATGGTTTTGACGAGGCACTTCGGACCACCGAGCGCGTACGTCGCATTGAGCTTGTCGCCGTCGGCCTCCGGGTAGATCTCGCCGTCGTAGCCGTTGGCAGCGTTATCGAATCCCTCGCACTCCGGCCGAGTGACGTCGAGATCGCGGGGAAAGGAGACCGCGACGACGCGGCTGCGGTCGGCGGGAATGTTGACGAGCATGATTGTGTCGGATCGGGCGCCCTCCGCATCGTCGACGGTGCCCGCACCGACTTCCCCGCTTGCCCCCGTCCGAGTGTCCGTGCCGACGATCAGGTAGGTCTCGTCGCCGAATTGTCCCGCAGCGTCGATGACGTCGGTGGAGTCGGGGTCGAGGGCCGCGACCTGTGCGAAGCCGCTGTCGGTACTGCGGAGGTAACCCCAGACCATACCGGTGAGAGCGACAGCCAAAATGGCGATGATCGAGACGAATCCTCGCGTGATACTGCGGATGCGTCTGCGCTTGCGGACTTTGCTCAGCGCGAGTCTGGTCAGCGCGGGGCTCTCATCCGCTGCAGCGCCGACCGCCTCGGGATGCGCGATCGCCGGCGGCGGCGTGCTGTCTGTGATCGGATCGATCTTCTCGGTCGGTGCGTCCACGTCCGGATGCTCGACGGCTTCTCGCCGGAGATCTATGGGCTCGGAGGTGGCTTGATCATCGTCGGCGATCTTTCCGACGAGGTCGGCGACGGAGACCGAGACCGTCTCGGATTTGATGGGGGCGCGCTTGGCCGACCGACGAAGCTTGCCGCTGTCCGTTTCACCGCGAGCGCTGGCTTCGCGGCGACTGGTGCTTTCGCGAGGCTGACTGGCTTTGCGCGGTTTGTTTGCCTTTTGTTGGAGATCAGGTGGTTGCTTCGGAGTGTGACGGACCACCGGAGGTTGATCGTTCGGCGGCTTGTGAATGCGAGAGATCGGCCGCTCCCAAGGAGCCCTGCCTTCGGGCACGGGCGTGTCCGAGTCTCGATCATCACCCACGTGTACTTTCCCGGCCTTCCGTTGCGCCTCGACCATCTACTTCGGTCAGACGATTCCGCAATGATACTGAGCAAACCGAGGCGGTCCACTGCTGCGGCCCGCATCGGCCGATCAGAGCAGGTCAGCCGCCCGAGTGCATCAGGTCCGCACCCACCGGGACAGACAAGTCCTCCGGGTCGTCGAGCCACCCTTCGGGTAACGAGACCGTGCCGGGTGAGCCCTGTCTTCCCCGCGGTCCTTCTGCGTCTTTCGGGAACGGCACCGTCGGGTCCAATTGTGACAACAAGTGATCGAGTTCGAGGAGGGTCTTCACCAGCGCCATCGACACTCGAACATCCGATCCTGCCGGGAACCCTCGGAGATACCACGCGACGTGCTTGCGCAGCTCTCGTAGTCCTTTGTCTTCGCCGTGATGTGCGGCCAGCAACTCGGCGTGACGACGGATGACGACGGCTACCTCCCCAAGGGTGGGCGGGGTCGGCTCTGGCCGTCCCGCGAATCGCGCGCTGAGTTCGGCAAAGAGCCAGGGCCGTCCGAGGCACCCCCGACCGACGACGACGCCGTCACACCCGGTTTCGTCCATCATCCGCACCGCATCCGACGCGGAGAAGATGTCTCCGTTGCCGAGCACGGGGATATCGGTCACATGCTCTTTCAGGCGCGCGATCTGCGACCAGTCGGCTGTGCCGGAGTATCTCTGCGCGGCGGTCCTCGCGTGCAGCGCCACTGCTGCTGCACCTTCTGCTGCAGCGATGCGGCCGGCGTCGAGATGGGTGTGGTGTTCGTCGTCGATTCCAACGCGGACTTTCACGGTTACGGGGATGTCGGTCCCCTCGGTAGCTTTGACTGCTGCCGCGACGATCCGTCCGAACAGGTTCCGTTTGTACGGCAACGCCGCGCCACCGCCTTTGCGGGTGACTTTCGGGACCGGACAACCGAAGTTCATGTCGATATGGTCGGCAAGGTTGTCGTCGACGATCATCTTGGCTGCCGCATACGTGGTGTCAGGGTCGACTGTGTAGAGCTGAAGCGATCGTGGTGTCTCTGTGGGACCGAACGTGGTCATATGCATGGTGGCAGGTTGACGCTCGATGAGAGCGCGTGCTGTCACCATCTCGCAGACGTACAGACCCGAGGTACTTCCTGCGCGCGCGAGTTCCTGCTCACGGCAGAGTGTTCTGAACGCGACATTGGTCACGCCTGCCATCGGAGCCAACACCACCGGGCTCCGAAGCTCCAGGGATCCGATTCGCAGTGTCATGAAGAAGGCCTCGTTCGTTCGGTTAGGTAGGTCATAAGAAAGACCGAAGCCCGACACCGTGTGCGGTGCCGGGCCCAATCGATATCTTGGTAGCTCAGGAAGCGCGCTGTTCGGCTTTGGCTGCTTCGCGGGCGAGGGAGCGGTCACGCATCTGCTCGAACTTGGTGGCTTGACGCTCCAAGTCCTCGAGGAATGCGGCGAGTTCTTCGCGCTTGGCTTCGCCGCGGGCGGTGAAGTCGTCGCGCTCGAAGATGCTCCACTTGCGCAATACTGGCCAAATGACGTCTTCCAGGTGCTGACGCAGGTCGTAGATACCGTGCTTGGCCATCAACACGCCGTTACGGCGGAAGTTGGGCATACCGGCTCCGGGCATCTGGAAGTTCATGACGATGTCCGAGCTCGCCTGCAGAGTCTGATCCGGTGCGATATCGAGCGCAGCACCGGTGACGTTGCGGTAGAAGATCATGTGCAGGTTCTCATCGGCAGCGATGCGCTGCAGCATCCGGTCGGCAATCGGGTCGTCGCAGACCTTGCCAGTGTTGCGGTGCGATACGCGCGTCGCGAGTTCCTGGAACGTCACGTACGACACCGAATGCAGCAGTCCTGTTCCCGCACCTGCGGGCGAAGCGAAGCCGTTGGTCATGTGGATCATGCGTGCTTCTTCGAGCGCGACGGGATCGACGCCGCGGGTGACTACGAGGTAGTCACGCATGACGATGCCGTGCCGGTTTTCCTCCGCAGTCCATTGGCCGACCCAGGAACCCCAAGCGCCGTCGCGCGAAAAGTTCTCAGCGATCTCGCGGTGATAGGAGGGCAAGTTGTCTTCGGTCAGCAGATTCGTGATCATCGCTGCCTTGGCGAGCTCGGATAGCTTGCTCTGCTCAGGGTCGTAGTCCACGCCACCGAGTTGGGCGAAGTTGCGTCCCTCATCCCACGGTACGTAATCGTGAGGGTGCCATTCCTTCGCCATGGACAGGTGCCGGTTCACGTTGTCCTCCGCAACCGGAACGAGCTCGTTCAGCAGCTCCAGCTGTGTCAGATCCCTCGCCATTGACATTCCTCCATAAATTGCGGATATTCGTCACCAGCCTACGGCACCGTAACCTTGCTGTGAACTCTTTCGAGCAGTAGTTCAGGTCATCGTGGCGCAACTGGTGCGACCCGTTGCTTCTTCGGAGTGATTCCCCCGTAGGCACTTCGCTACGGGATATCGAATCGTCACCAGGGTACGACCGGCTGGAAAGTAAAGAGTGCCCCCAGTAGGACTCGAACCTACGACCTGCGGATTAAAAGTCCGTAGCTCTACCATCTGAGCTATAGGGGCGCGGATCGAAAGTGTAATGGTGCACTTTCGAGACCGACCACGCGCCCCCTTGCTACTCGTCGACGTCCGAACCGAGCGCCGAGTCGGCTTATCGCCCGAAGCTGCTGCAACCTGCTGGTGCAGGGATTCCAGCGAGTCTGTCGTCGATCCATTGGTGCGAGCCGGGCAGCCCGGTTACCGCGACGACGAGATGCTCGCCCAGGTATTCCTCCAGCCTCACCTGAGCTCCGTTTGCGCACCACTCGTCGTAGAGCGTTTCGGCGCCTTCCTTCGGGATCCAGAGTTCTTGCTGACCTTGGTAGATGAAGACAGGTGCCGACGGGGTCAGATCTCCCCCCATGCGGGTCTGCCGGATTATTTCTTCGGCGATCGGTGTCCGGTCCACATTCGGTATGTCGGACAGAGCCTGAATCGGTATCGGTGCAACCAGGCCCCCCGGAGCAAGAAGATAAACGCACATATCCTTGGCGATTTGGGCCAAGCGCAGTCCGTTTGCGTTCATCAGTTCGAACATCTCGGGGTATTCACGGGCAACCCCCATCGCGGCCGAAAGAAACAGTGTCGAGGACCCATTGACCCCATTCATAGAACTCAGCAGAATGCGATAGTCGATCGGTGCGCCACCGAATGCAACGCCGACGAGATTGACGTCCGGGGCGTAGACGGGAGCGAGTTGCGCTGCCCATCCCGAGGCGATGGCACCGCCTGAATATCCGGTGACCGCTATCGGAGATTCTGTGGGTAGGCCGAGTTGCGGAAAGTTCACCATCGCGCGCAGGGAGTCCAATACTGCGTGCCCCGCCATGGGGCCGGCCGCGTATGCCTGCCGTGGGCCCTGGTGATCGGTAACGACGACGGCGTAGTTCTTGGCCAAAAACAGCTGTACCGCAGCAATCTCCGGAGCGATTCCACGTGGAAGGGTCCATGACGGCGCGCAGGTGTTGCCGAGCGAGTCGATGGCCATGTTGTACGCGACGACGGGGCGAGCCCCCACTCCTGTCCATGGAGTGTCAGGGACGATGATCGTTGTGGTCCCAGCCACCGGCCGATCTTTCGAATCGTTTGTTCGGAAGAGTATTTGGGTCGAGGTGACCGGCGTGACGAGTGGGCCGACTGACACGACGCGGGTGTCGAGCACCGTTCCAGGAGAGAGGGTTTCGTATCCGGCGGGCGGATCGAACCAGGGATCGCCCAGCGGAGTTGCCGCGGCGAGTGCCGGACTCTGTGCGGGTGTGAGGAAATCGCTTATTGGATCGGCTGCCACTGATCCTGGATTCGACAAGATCAGGACGAGTGCCAGAAATGGCGTGACAATTGGTCCCGTCGTGCGGATGAGGAATTCTCGAAGATTCATGCTCTCACCTGAATTCGTAGTCTTCGTTACCCTGGTGTGTTCCAGATCACATTAAGACGAGAATGTCCGCGATTGCTCAACGCCTCGCGCGTCGAGTTTGAAATGTTATACGAACCCTGTTCGAGAACTGTTCGGCCGCAAGTGGATCGAGATTGAGGTCGCTGAATAGGTAAGTAGGACAAACGTTTACATAGCGGTGTGTAGATTGACGAAGAAGTCGGTTGGAGGCCGGTTTGGCGAGCGGTGGCGAATGGGCGCGCTGTTCCGCCGACTTGGCCTGTGGTGTTGACGATAACCGTCGCTGATTCCGATTCGCCGGTTCCGATCGGCGGACTATTCGGGTGAAATCACCGGACCGGCACCGTTTATGCGTCCCGGTTCGCTGCAGGTGGGCCGGTGTAGGTGGGCGATGATTTGCGCCCACAATGCGTCGTCGGGCGGGGTGCGTTACAGTTGAAAACAAAATGTAACTGAGAGGTATCGCCGCTGTCGCGACGGGCCATTCGCGCGAGCTCGAAAAATGAAACGGCCCGAGTGCGCACCCCCTGCAGCGCACTCGAGCCGACTGGGATAGTACCACTGAAGATTCCGTGCTAAAGGTTGGATTTTAGGCTCCCTATCGGCCTTCTCAACTGTTTTTAAGCGGGTGATCGGGTTTTGTATGGTTTGTTCAAGTAGGCTCGGACGGTGGTAAGCCTGCTGATAAATGCAGGTCACGTGGGTCGGAGGCACCAAGGTAATGGCACAACAGGAGCGCGCGCGGAGAACCCGGGCGGCGATTGTCGAAGCAGCAGCATCGGAATTTGCGCGGCGTGGGTACGCAGCAGCATCGGTCAACACCATCCTCCAGGGCTCGAACGCCACTAAGGGTGCGATGTATTTCCACTTCCAGTCCAAAGAGGATCTGGCGCGCGCAGTACTCAGTTCTGCGCTGGAAACGTACGTAGAGATCACGCAGCGATGGAAGGACTCGACACTCCATCCGTTCGAGATCGTCCACGGAATAATCAACGACATTGCCCACGGCTTTCAGGACAACGTCATCGTTCGAGCCGAGTTTCGGCTGATCGTGGAACCTGAGTTCTACAGCGAGGTCAAGTCCGGGGGTGCGCGACTGTGGGGTAAGGCGGGTGTAGATCTGGCGCGTCGAGCGCAGGAGCTCGGTGACCTCGAGCCCCAGTTCAGTCCCGAAAAATTCGTTCGGGTTTTGTCTGCCTCGCTGGCGGGCCAGCGCTACATGGCAGACCTGGTCGCGGATAACCGGGAGCTGTGTTCGATGTTCGAAGAGTCGCTCGAGATGGTCTTGTTGGCGATGGCGGCTCCGCAATGGCTCGACGCTTGGCGAATGAACGGATGGCCGTCGGAAGAGGGCGAGCCCGAAAAGAAGAGCTCTGACCTGCCGGTTTGAGTTTTTCTCGGAAAGTGTCCTAAGCTATCCCAGCTCCCAACGGAACGCCGTTGAGGGTAACGTCGGAGCAGTTCGACGGGCCCCCTTCGTCTAGCGGCCTAGGACGCCGCCCTTTCAAGGCGGTAGCGCGGGTTCGAATCCCGTAGGGGGTACGCAGGAAGCAGTCGGATTGACAACTCGACTGTCAGTACAGCAGTCTCTTGCAGGCCGCAGTGGTTAGAGGTAGGGGAATTTCCTGCTAATGTTCACGGCGGCCAATAGTTTTACAGTAAGGCCCTGTAGCGCAGTTGGTTAGCGCGCCGCCCTGTCACGGCGGAGGTCGCGGGTTCGAGTCCCGTCAGGGTCGCAAAGTCGGTGTGAGAACATCGGATACAACGTATTTATTTACGACCGTTACAACGTAGGACCGCAGTGATGAAAGACAAGGCATTGACACCGGTGCCGTCCGGCCAGGTAGCTCAGTTGGTACGAGCGTCCGCCTGAAAAGCGGAAGGTCGTCGGTTCGATCCCGACTCTGGCCACCATAATTCTCGAAAGCCCTACCTTCGGTTCAGGTGGGGCTTTTCTCGTTGGTGATCTGACACAGCTACGCTGGTCAAGTGGATGTGATCGATCAGGCACAGCGAGACTTGGCTCGCGGTGACTTCTCCGCTGCTCGAGACCGACTGTATGCCGCCTTGAAACTCGCCCCGGCATCTCAACCTGTACTGGATCTGCTCGCATACACCCATCTCGTGGGCGGTGATCGGGCCGCGGCGGGTGCCGCCTGGTTCCTGACGGCTAAGTCCGACGACGATCCGACTGCCGCTTCGGCATTTGCCGCATTGGAGGCGCGTTACAAGTCTCCGATCGCGATAGCCAAGGCGCTACCGATCAACGCGCCCTCTCAGTACTATCCGCCACGGGCCCAGGACCGGTTGGAACGGTTGACGTCGGCCATCCGCAACAACGGTCAGCAATGGGTACCGCCGCGCGATACCGTCTACTTCGACGAATTGGGCGTCGACCCCGACGATTTCTTGGATGACAAATTTCCGACGTTCGTCCCCGGTAGCGGCCAAGGGCGTCCGTTGAAGCAAAGGGTTGTTGCCTCGCTGATCATCATCGCCATCGCTGCGACTTCGGCGTCAGTGGTCTTGGCCATCGTATTCTCGTGAGCGTTGTCGGGCTGCCTGAGCTCGGTTTCGGCCTATCAGTTGCGGCAATCGGGACGGCGAAGATCGCTCACATCCGGGCGTGAGGGATTGTTTAGACGGTGACGCTGTCTTCCGCGGTTGACTGGGGTGCGAGCGCGGATCCCCATTGGGCGAGCGCGACGCGCCTGGAAGCCGAGTCGCGGCCCTCCTTGCCTTCGGCCAGAGTGATGACGGTACGAGAGAGTTCGAACAAGCTGATCCTGTTGTCACGCGCAGTTGCGATCAACTCCGTGGCCGCCGCTGCTACCGAGCCACCGCACCGCCCCACGAGCACTCCCGTCGCGATGTCCACATCCGACCGTGATGCGGGTCCCCGAGACGCCATTGTGTCGGGTTTTCTTTCTGCCATGAACGTTCCTCGTCGTGTTGCGCGGGGTATTGCCGAAAGGAAGATTCTCGGCTTCGAGTCGCCCACTTTGCCACACCGCATCGCCGGGAAAGCAGCGACCTGGTTACGGCTGGAAGGGCATCGCGCGACCACGAGACGGCCTAACTCTTGACGGTCATCGACAGCACACCGGCAGGGACATCGCCGCGCGCGGTGATCCAGCTTGCGACCGAGTTGGTTGAAAGCCTTCAGTTGGTAGCCGGCTCGGCTCATACTTGCGCGGTGGCCATCGGAGACGAGACCCCTCACGTGGGGGTGCGGCGCTCGCGAATCCTCCGTGATGCCTATGGCAGCACCGCAGCCGAGGCTTTCATGATCATTGCGATCGCCACGATTCTGATCACCCGCCTCTACCTCGAACTCACCAACTATCCGCAGGTCGGCGGCAAAACTCTGCACATCGCGCACGCGCTTTACGGCGGCGCCGCGATGATGCTGGCGTTGCTCGTCGGCTGGATGTTCATCGGATTCGGTGTGCGAGCATTTGCAGTGGTAATCGGCGGGGTCGGCTTCGGGCTGTTCCTCGACGAGGTCGGTAAGTTCGTGACCAAGGATAATGACTATTTTTACGGGCCGTCGTCGGAGATCATGTACGTCCTGGTCGTAATTGTTCTCGTCGGTAACCGAATTGTCCGTGATTACCGACGGCCATCGCGTGACGAGACCCTCGCCAATGCCGCACTGATAGCAGCGCACGGTGTTGTGCACGGGTTGCCCGAGCATCGCCGTGAGTGGGCTCTGCGGATGCTCGACAGAGCCGAGGCCGAGGGGGCGGAGTCCGCAGCCATCGCAGGCCTGCGAGTGGTGCTTCGGAAATCGCCGACTGCACAGTCGCGATTGTACGATTTGCAGAAGTTTGCGCCGCGACTTGTTCCTGGGTTCCTGCAAAGCCCACGGTGGGTACCGGTTGTGGCGTGGGGGATGGTTTTCGTGTCGCTCGCGGGAGTGATTTTCGGCGTAGTCCAGTTGGTGTTGGGCGGGGTGAGTGTCGACACCCGAGATACCGACATCGACATCGATAAAATGGGAATTGCCAGCGGCATACTTTTCGTCTCTTCGTGCAGTACGTTCGCGCTTTCTTTGCCGGCGGCAGTCCGGCTCGGCAACAAAAAGCTGTGGCCGCTGCTAATGCTGCGGATCGCCGCGTTGACCTTCACCCTCCTCAATGCACTGGTCGACTTCGCACAGAAAGGGTTCGCGGCCTTGGTCAGCGTGGCGATCGGACTGTTCGCGATGGCGGTGTTGTCGCACCGAATCAACGTCCGGACAGTGGAAATCGTCGCGGACAACGAAGCCCACGGCAATGTTATCTCTATGCCTAAGTAGGAAATTCGAGTGTGCGCTGGCTCTCGAAGAAGTGATGCTGCTCCGTCAGGGGATCCTGAAACGAGAGTGAGCGGGCGAGTAATCGAAGTGGATTTGCGTAGTCGTCCCCGGCTACCTCGTAGAACGTCGGATAGAAGTTGTCGCCCAGTATGGGAACACCCAGTGAGCTCATGTGCACTCGGAGTTGATGGGTACGGCCGGTTTTGGGGTACAGCGTGTACCGTCCGTGGTTGCCATCGTGCGCGGTGAGTTCGATCCGAGTCTCCGTGTTGGGTTCGCCCGGAACCTCCGCAGCGCGAAGTACCCCGCGCTCCTTGATCATTCGGCTGCGCAGCGTCCGGGGTAACTCCAGGTCGGGATCGAAGCGCGCCACGGCGTCGTAGGTCTTGGTGATGGTCCGCTGGGCGAACAGTTCTTGATACGGGCGCCGCGCCTCTGGGCGGATGGTGAACATCAGTACGCCTGCAGTCAGTCGGTCGAGTCGGTGCGCGGGGCTGAGATCGGGCAGGTCCAACTCGCGCCGCAGAATGACCAAGGCAGAGCGAGCTATGTAAGCGCCCCGCGGCATCGTGGCGAGGAAATGTGGCTTGTCTACAACAAGCAGATTCTCGTCGCGGTGCAGGATGTCGACCGAGAACGGAACCACCGGTTCGATCGGCGGATCACGATAGAGGTAGATGTCGCTGCGCGGAATCAACGGAGAGTCGGCAGTGAGCGGCAGGCCCGCAGAATCGACTACCTCGCCGAGGCTGATCTTCTCCCGCAGACGCTGTTCGTCCTGCGGGAACCTGTCGAGAAGGTACGCCAGGACCGTGTCGAAATCCGAGGCCGCGGGCATTCGGGTACGCGTCGGTCCCAGTCCGTTGCGGACAGGAAGAGGAGCGCGTGCCATGGTGCTCACTGTATCGGGAAGACGCGGCTAGGCTCGGCCCATGAGCTCGAAGTCCCGATGGACCGCGTCCGACATCCCCGATCAGACGGGTCGACGATTCATCGTGACCGGTGCCAACAGTGGATTGGGTGAAGCTACGGCGCGGGCACTTGGGGCGGCGGGAGCTGAAATCGTACTGGCGTGCCGCAGCACGGCCAAGGGTGACGCCATCGCGAGGAGCATCGGAGCGAGGGCGCACGTCCGCGAGTTGGACCTCGCTGACCTGGCCTCGGTGCGATCGTTTGCGCACACAGTCGAGTCGGTAGACGTGTTGATCAACAACGCCGGCGTGATGGCGGTTCCGTATCGACGCACGGCCGATGGTTTCGAGATGCAGTTCGGCACCAACCATCTCGGACACTTTGCGCTGACGGGATTGTTGCTCGACAAGATTTCCGACCGGGTCGTGACGATGTCCAGTACGGCCCACAAGTTCGGCAGTCTCGATCTGGGCGACCTGAACTACGAGCGCCGACGGTACTGGCGTTGGGCAGCTTACGGACAGTCCAAGCTGGCCAATCTCATGTTCGCTCTCGAACTGGATCGACGCCTCACCGCCAGCGGCTCGTCAGTGAAATCAGTGGGGGCACACCCGGGTTTCGCGCGCACCGAACTCGGGTCTCGTACCGATTCGATTCAAGACGCCGCGATGAAGATCGGCGGCGCGCTCATCGCGCAGTCCGCCGGTCTGGGTGCCCTCCCCGCGCTCTACGCAGCGACCTCGTCGAACATCACCGGCGGACTCTATATCGGTCCGGACGGACTTTTCGAGCAGCGGGGATACCCGAAGATTGTCTCCCCGAGCGCGGCGGCGCAGGATCGTGCAGTGGCGGCGGCGCTCTGGGAGAAGTCCGAGAAGCTCACCGGCGTACGAGGTGCGCCGAAGAGTGGTGAGTAGGTCCTCAGGCCTACTCACCACTCATGGACGCCGTTTTAGACGGAAACGACCATCTTTCCGGTGTTCTCGCCGCGAAGGAGGCCGATGAATGCGCTCGGCGCATTCTCGAGCCCGTCGATGACGGTTTCGTCCCACTCGACCGAGCCCTCGGCTAGCCACTGCGCCATCTTCTCGTCGAACTCGCCTGCGAGATGGCCGTAGGAGCCGACGATGAAGCCTTTCAACGTCAGCTCTTTGCCGATGACCAATGCGAGATTGCGCGGAGCAGGAGTCGCTTCGGTGGCGTTGTACTGCGAAATTGCGCCGCACAGTGCGAATCGGCCGTACTTGTTCGCGGACCCGATTGCGGCCTCGAGGTGGCTGCCGCCGACATTGTCGAAGTAAACGTCGATGCCGTCAGGAGCGGCCTGTGCGAGTTGCGATTTCACCGATCCGTCGCGGTAGTTGAACGCGGCATCGAAGCCGAGGGCAAGCAATCGCTCGACCTTGGCCGACGATCCCGCGCTACCGATGACGCGTGCGGCTCCGAGAGCCTTGGCTATCTGCCCGACGAGCGAACCGACGGCACCGGCAGCACCGGATACGAACACGGTGTCGCCTGGCTTGAACTGCGCGACTGCGGTGAGACCTGCATAGGCTGTCAGCCCGGTCATGCCGAGCGCACCGAGATACGACGACGCCTTGGCTTTCTCCAGATCCACTGCGCGTGCGGACTTGCCGTCGACAATCGCGAGGTCACGCCAGCCCATGCCGTGAGAGACTGCGTCGCCGACGGCGAACCTGTCGCTCCGAGATTCGATGACCTCACCCACGGCACCGCCGTCGAGTGGAGCATCGAGTGCGAAGGGTGGGACGTAGGACTCGACGTCGTTCATCCGTCCGCGCATGTAAGGATCGACCGACATGACGATGTTGCGAACGAGAATTTGACCGTCTTCGATGGCCGGGAGTTCGGTCTCGACTTGGCGAAAGTTATCGGGAACCGGTTCGCCGTGTGGACGGGATGCGAGGTGTATTTCCTTGGCGTTCAAATGATTTCCTTACTCTAGTCTTCGGTGATGGTCACGGTTACGTCGATATTGCCTCGGGTCGCGTTGGAGTACGGGCAAACCTGATGTGCTTTGTCCGCGAGGGCCTGGGCTTCATCGCGAGCAAGATTCGGCAGCGTTAGCTCCAGGGCTACCTCGAGCTGAAACCCGCCGGCATCATTTGGGCCGATACCGACGCGCGCACCGACCGCCGAGTCGGTGATGTCGGCCTTGTCCTGCCGGGCGACCATCTGAAGTGCGGAGTGGAAGCACGCCGCGTATCCCGCCGCGAAGAGCTGCTCCGGGTTGGTTCCGTCGCCGCTGCCGCCCATCGCTTCGGGGATAGCGAGCCCGAGGTCGAGGCTTCCGTCCGAGGTCCGTGCGTGGCCGTTTCGGCCCTCGCCGGTGGCGAGAGCTTCGGCAGTGTAGATGGTTTTCATAGAGGGTTACCTTCTGCGTCGTGGAGTGCGCCGGCCAACTTGACCAGCACGTTTCGAAGACTCTCGAGATCGGCGGCTGTCAATCCGGTCTGTAGGGCCAGTTGCCGGGGGATGTCGACCGCCTGAGATCGGAGGGCGCTTCCTGTCTCTGTCAGGTGGATCTCGACCCGGCGTTCGTCAGTGGTGAGGCGCCGGCGTTCGATGAGGCCGAGGCCGTCGAGTCGTTTGAGGAGCGGTGACAATGTCCCGGTGTCCAGACCGAGCTCGGTGCAGATTTCTCGGACCCCGCGTCCGTCCTTTTCCCACAGCACAAGCATGACCAAATACTGGGGGTACGTGATGCCCAGCCGTTCGAGCATCGGACGATAGGCCGCGGTTGCCGCCCGCGAAGCGGAGTACAACGCGAAGCACACCTGTCGGTCGAGGGTGAGTTCGTTGGTCACGCATATCAACATAGCGCACGATTAGGTTGTGCACAACCTATATTTTCGTGCTGAGACCCTCCGGAGGACGGGATGCGGCCCGTCAACGCGTCGCGGGCTGAGAGTTGGGCCCAGCAGTGGCACGGTGGAGTGCTTCGATCTGCACTCCACCGTGTCAGTGAGGATTTAGCGAACCGCCCGAGCAGCCTCGACGAGGTTACGTAGGGAGGCCTCGACCTCGACGGTTCCGCGAGTCTTCAAGCCGCAGTCGGGGTTGACCCAGAGACGCTCGGCAGGAACGGCTTTCAGAGCAGCGCGCAGCGATTCGGTAATCTCCTCGACGCTCGGGACGCGCGGCGAATGGATGTCGTAAACTCCCGGACCGACACCCAAGTCGAAACCGACGGCATTGAGGTCGTCGAGAACCTCCATGTGCGAACGAGCAGCCTCGATGGAGGTGACATCGGCGTCGAGCGCGACGATTGCGTCGATGACCTCACCGAACTCCGAGTAGCACAGGTGCGTATGAATCTGCGTCGAGTCCGACACTCCAGAAGTGGACAGCTTGAATGCACGCACTGCCCACTCCAGATACGCCGCTTTGTCTTTGGAGCGCAGCGGAAGAAGCTCGCGCAATGCAGGCTCGTCCACCTGCACGATGCGAATGCCCGCAGACTGCAAATCCACGGTCTCGTCTCGAATCGCCAGGGCAACCTGGTCGGCGGAATCCGCGAGTGGCTGATCGTCGCGTACGAACGACCAGGCCAGGATCGTCACCGGGCCGGTGAGCATTCCCTTGACGGGCTTTTCGGTCAGCGATTGTGCGTAGGTGCTCCAGTCGACAGTCATCGCGCTGCTGCGGGTTACATCGCCGAATAGGATCGGCGGCCGGACGCAACGCGAGCCGTAGGACTGCACCCACCCGTTCGCGGTCGCAGCGAAACCGTTCAACTGCTCGGCGAAGTACTGCACCATGTCGTTTCGCTCCGGCTCGCCGTGCACCAACACGTCGAGGCCGATTCTTTCCTGCAGCGCAACGACATCTGCGATTTCCGACTTCATGCGTCGCACGTACTCGGCTTCGTCGATCTCGCCCTTGCGTAGAGCCGCACGAGCGACCCGAATCTGCGTGGTCTGCGGGTACGAACCGATCGTGGTCGTCGGCAGCGCAGGCAAGTGGAGGACAGCAGCCTGGGCTTGTCGGCGTTCCTCAGCGGGGCTGCGGTCGACGCCCAACTCGGCGTCCAGTCGTTCGCGAATCGACGCGTCGTGCAGACGCGGATCGATTCGGCGTGTCTCCGACGCCGCCCGTGCAACGGTCAGCTCCGTTGCCACAGAATCGGTTCCACTGCGCAGCGCCTTCGCCAGCACAGTTACCTCTAGAACCTTCTCGGCACCGAATGCGAGCCACGAGCGGAGCGGGTCGACGATGTCGCTTTCGCCGTCCAATGTGTACGGAACATGAAGCAGCGAGCACGACGTCGATACCGCAAGGGCTCCAACGCTTCCCAGTAGGCTGGCCAGCGTGGCGAGTGCTGCGTCCATATCGGTACGCCAGATGTTGCGGCCGTCGACGATGCCCGCGACGATGCGCTTGCTGGTCAACGCAGGAACAGCAGCGACCTGTTCGACGGTCCCCGGGGCGGTCAAATCGATCGACAGCCCCTCTATGCCGGTCGAGGCGAGTGCGGGGAGTGCGGCCCCGAGGTCACCGAAGTACGACGCCACTAAAATGGCCGGTCGCGTTTCGAGGGCGCTCAGGTAGTCGTATGTCTTTTTGGCAGCTGCGATCTCGGACTCGGATCGGTCGGCGACGAGCGAGGGCTCATCGATCTGAACCCATTCGGCGCCGGCGTCGGCGAGTTGCTTCAACAGGTCTGCGTACAGCGGCAGGATCTCGTCGAGGCGGTCCAGGAGGGGAGCGTCGCTGAGGACTGCCTTGGACAACAGCAGGAACGTCACCGGGCCGACAACTACGGGACGAGCTGGAATGTCCAACGCACGAGCGTCGTTCAGCTCGGTCAGCACCTTTTCGGGATGGAGCGAGAAGGTAGTGCTGGGAGAGATCTCGGGCACCAGGTAGTGATAGTTGGTGTCGAACCACTTGGTCATTTCGAGTGGGGCGATGGTGTCGTTGCCGCGGGCCGCAGCGAAATAACGATCCAGGTCGTTTTCGATGCTCTGGACGCGATCTGGCAACGCACCGAGCATGACTGCGGTGTCGAGGACTTGGTCGTAGTACGAGAACGTATTGACGGGAACCGAGTCGAGGCCCGCGTCTTTCAGCGAGCGCCAAGTGTCCTCGCGAAGTTGCTTCGCGACGCTACCCAGGGCAGCGGCGTCGATCTTCCCGGCCCAGTAGGACTCGACTGCCTTCTTGAGTTCGCGCTTCGGTCCGATTCGTGGTGAGCCCAGGACCGTTGCGGAAAATTCGAATGTCACTTTTTTCTTGTCTCCCCGTACTTCA
>JBBSSG010000064.1:0-18288 GCA_038242295.1 Mycobacteriales bacterium
AATTCCGAGGAGGCTGGTGAGCGCACTCGACGCCTCGCTCTCGAGAGGCGGCAGCAGAACCGGGGTGATCATGACGGGATTCCCGACGATCTTCCACCGTGTCGGCGAACTCAGCAGTCCGTCGGTGAGCCACTGCATCTGCTCGGCGCCGGTGATGGTGCGGTTCGGGGAATCGACGTCGCCGCCTTGGAACGGCAGCACCTGCTGGGAGCGATAGGTACGCAAGTCGAGCATCGACAACTCCAGCAGGTTTCCGAAGCGCAGCCGCCGATAGATGTGGCGATTCTGCGGAGTGCCGGCCGCCCGAACAGGCATCCATTCGAAATAGGCCTGTTCTGAGTTCGCTTTGCGTACCGACCACGGGCCCTCGGTATCGGGCTGGTGATTCTGCGCGCCGCTCTCGTACGAATCGTTGGCGCTCTCATGGTCGTCCCACGTGCAGATCCACGGAACCCCGAGATGAGCGGCCTTCAAATCTGGATCACTTTTGTACTGGCCATGGCGAACCCGATAGTCGGCGAGCGTGACAATCTCGTGGACCGGGTCGTGTTGACGGACCACCCCGTCCTTACCTGCGAATTCGCCGGTCTCGTACTCGTAGATGTAGTCACCGAGGTGAATGATCGCGTCCAGATCCGACCGCCCGGCCAGATGCCGATACGCACCGAAATAGCCCGACTCCCAGTTGGAACACGACACCACACCGAACCTGATTCGGTCGACATCCGCGTCCGTCGACGGCGCGGTTCTGGTGGTACCGACCACCGACTGGATGCCCGACGCCTCGCCGTCGAGAATCTCGAAGCTGTAGTAGTAGGTCGTCGCAGGCTGCAGCTCGTCCACATCGATCTTGACGGTGTGATCAGACCCGGAATCGGTCATCAGGGTGCCGCTACGAATGACGGCGGTCAGCTCTGGATCGGTCGCTACACGCCACCGAATCGCGACGGCGGGGCCCAACCCGGACCCGGGCACCGCGTCTGAAGTCGGGGTTACTCTCGTCCACAAGATGACGGCGTCCGGCGTCGGATCACCGGACGCGACGCCGTGCTGAAACGGCTCGAACGACGCCGGCTGGGCACGTGCGAGGGCCGGAAGTGCTGATGTGGCTCCTACCGCAGCAATTGCGACGGACGACGTTCGAAGAAATCCGCGCCTGGACACATCTTGTTTGACTGTCACTGAGCCAGTTCATGCGATCTCGAGGCTGAGGTCAAGCAATGCAGGCCACCTGGGGTAGAAGTTCACCGATTGTTGTCATGCATGCACCGCAACACCGATGGCCGCCACCTCGGAGTGCGGGTTTGCGGAGGCGACGATGTGTGCATTCTGTGGTCCATGTCCCCCACCGCTCCGCTGTGGTTGTTCGGCGACCAGCTCGGCCCGCACTTTCACGGGACCGAGGAACACCGGCATCGCGACGTGCTGCTGATCGAGAGTTCGAGCGTGCTGAGGCGTCGTAGATTTCATCGACAGAAGCTCCATCTCGTGTTGTCCGGAATGCGCCATCTGGCCGCGGAGCTCGGCGACCGGGCCACTTATCTGCGCACCGCGACCTACCGAGAAGCGCTCGAGGAATTCGGCCGACCGGTTCTGGTGTTCGAGCCGACCTCCCATGCCGCGGAAAGACTCGTGGAGACATTATTCGACGAGGGCGTCGTGCTCGATGTGTTGCCGACGCCGATGTTCGCGCTTCCCCGCGCCGACTTCGCGGAATGGGCAGGCAACCGGCAGCAGTTCAGGATGGAGACCTTCTACCGCGACCAACGCACACGGTTCGACATCCTGATGTCCGGAGACGATCCGGCGGGAGGCAAGTGGAACCTCGACGAGAAAAATCGCGAACCACCGCCGAAGAAGCGCTCGACGCTCGGGCTGGACCCACCGTGGTGGCCCACCGAAGATGCCATCGACAAACAGGTCCGATCGGACCTCGATGAGCTCGAGCTGGATACGGTAGGAGTCGACGGTCCACGATTGTTCGCCGTCACCGCGGCGGAGGCCCAGCAGGCCCTGCAACATTTCGTATCGATCCGGCTCCCCGATTTTGGAAGGTACGAAGACGCGGTCATGACCGAAGACTGGACCATGGCGCATTCGTTGCTGTCGGTACCGCTGAACCTCGGATTGCTCGAGCCGGTGGACGTGGCACTGGCTGCGGAGGACGCCTTTCGGTCCGGGGATGCGCCGCTGGCCTCGGTCGAAGGCTTCGTCCGACAGATTCTCGGCTGGCGTGAATACGTCTGGCATCTGTATTGGCATTTCGGACCCGAGTACCTGGACCGCAACGAACTGAATGCGCACGAGCCACTGCCGACGTGGTTCACCGAACTCGATGGCGAAGAACCTATCGCAGCATGTTTGTCACACACCTTGAACGAGATCCGCGACCGCGGCTGGGTGCACCACATCCCGCGGCTCATGATCCTCGGGAACTTTGCGCTGCAGCGCGGCTACGACCCCAAAGCACTGACCGAGTGGTTCGCCACCGCATTTGTCGACGGGTTCGCCTGGGTCATGCCGATCAACGTCATCGGGATGAGCCAGCATGCCGACGGCGGCTTGATTGCCACCAAACCGTACGCAGCGGGCGGCGCGTACCTCAACCGCATGACCGACCACTGTGGTGGATGCGAATTCAATCCGAAAAAGCGGCTCGGCGCGGACGCGTGCCCATTCACCGCTGGCTACTGGTCCTTTGTGCACCGCCATCGAGATCTGCTGGCGAAGAACTACCGAACAGCGCGACAGGTGTCCTCGATGAACCGGCTTGCCGATCTCGAGCAGGTGCTCGAGCAGGAAGCACAGCGCGAGGTGTTCTGAGCGGACCTATCGGTGCCACTACGGTGTACTCATGAGTCTTCCCCGTCCCGCTCCAGACCGCACCGCAGTGGTGACCGGCGCATCATCCGGCATCGGCGCTGCCATTGCGCGCGAACTCGCGAGCCGCGGCCACGGCGTCACCCTGGTGGCACGTAGCGCCGAAAAGCTGACGGCCTTGGCCGACGAACTGAGCGCGAATGGAGTGCGAGCCGAAGTCCTCCCAGCGGACCTGTCCCAGAGATCTGCCCGCAGCGAGCTACTGGGACGCGTCGAGGCCTTGGGTCTGGTGCCGGACATCTTGATCAACAACGCAGGCTTGTCGACCCTGGGACCTGTCGCATCGTCGGATCCCGAGGCCGAGTTGAACATGATCGAGGTCAACGTAGCTGCCCTGGCTGATCTCTGCAGTCGCTTCCTTCCCGGCATGACAGCCCGGCGTCGCGGCGCCATCCTCAACGTTGCGTCGACGGCGGCATTCCAACCTCTCCCTGGCCAAACAGGGTATGGCGCGTGCAAGGCCTTCGTACTCTCCTATACGCAGTCTCTGACCGGCGAGCTTCACGGGAGCGGCGTTTCTGCAACGGCGTTGTGCCCCGGACCTGTGGACACCAATTTCGGAGAAGCGGCCGGATTCTCGAAGGGGGACGCCGAAGCGATGCTTCCGTCCGTCATGTGGGTCTCACCCGAGGCTGTAGCGAAGACCGCCGTCGATGGAATGGCTGGCGGAAAAATGGTGGCGATTCCGGGAACAGTCAACCGAATCGCCTCTGTGTTCGCCCAGGTGATGCCTCGAAAATTGCTGGTGCCCTTGCTCGCTCGACAACACCCAGGTCTACGCAAAGGAAACCGTTCATGAACCGCGAATTTTCGGTGTCGGACAGTGCCGTCGTCAACGCCGAGGCCGACACCCTGTATGCCGCCATCAGCGACCCGACGCAGATGGGCAAGTGGAGCCCGGAGAATCTCGGTGCCCTCGTGCAGGATCCACGCGGCGGCGCTTACGTCGGAATGGTGTTCGACGGCAAAAACAAGCGCGGCCGCGCACAGTGGGTCACTCGCTGTACCGTCACCGCCGCCGAGCCAGGCAAGGCCTTCGAATTTCGCGTCCACGCAATCGGCGTGAAGACTCCGCGGCTGAAAGGCGCGAACGCCACCTGGCGGTACGACTTCGAATCGGTGCCCGGAGGCACCAAGGTCACCGAGACGTGGACCGACGACCGCACCGCCTGGCCCGATGTGCTGGCGCTGGTATTCGACAAGATCGCCACACGCGGGAAGACGTTCCCACAGTTTCAGCGTCGCAACATCGCCAAGACTCTCGACAACCTACAAAAACGGTATGCCTAAACGGTAGTGACGTCGCCTAGGTTCGTTCGAACAGTCCGCGAATGTATGCCGCTTGGCCTGTATGTTGGAGATCGTCGGAGATGACCGATACCAGCCGAGCCCCCAGGGTGACCGGCGGATCCCAATTTTCATCGACGACACGGTCGAGATCCTGTGCATTCAAATACTGGACATACGTGGCCGTTTTGGCGTGCACAGCATCGTAATAATCACGCAGGAGGTCTGCGGAACTCATGACGGCAGCAACCTCGTCTGCGCTCTGCCCGTACCCGATGTCACTGTTGTCGAACGGGAGCCCGAACCGGTCGTTCCAACCATCAGCGGTCCACACCTGATCGCTACCCGCCACCCCTGCGATGTGGTCATCCTGCACCCGCGTCAGATGCCAGATCAGCCAAGCAATGGTGTTGGCCTCAGGATCTGCTCGGTAGGTCAACGCCTCGGTGGGGATGTCGTCGAGAGTGCTGTGCACGACGCCCTTGATGCGCTCGAAGGCCTCGACGAATACGCCGGCGTGGTTCATGTGGCGGTCCCTTCTTTCCAGCGGGTCTCGCTACGCATACCCGACTTTCTGGTGAATACCCCGCGGGCGATCACAATTCGTTGATGTGGCTCCGCCACCCGTGTGTGCGTAGTAGGTCCCGGCTCCTACTACGCACACACGGGGCCGAAGGCCATGAGCGGCGTTGCGTAGTGACCTTGATTTTGGCAGCGTGGCTTCCATGCACTCACACGACGACGCCGCCCCCGAAAAGTTCGACCAGCCGTTCTGGGACAACCTCTACACCGAACGCCCAATTCGGTGGAGCGGCAAAGCGAATCCCGTTCTGGTTACCGAGGTTTCCAAGCTCACCCCAGGGACCGCGCTGGACATCGGTAGCGGGGAAGGCGGAGACGCCTTCTGGCTTGCAGATCAGGGCTGGAAGACGACCGGCGCCGACATCTCCGAGGTCGCACTCGAACGTGCGCAGAAAGCACAGGGCGATCGCGACATCGAATGGCTTCACCGCGACCTACTCGACTGGGCACCATCGAGCCACGCCTACGACCTGGTCACCGCGCACTTCTTTCAGCTGCCACCCCGTCAGCGCGATCTTGCCTACATCCGCTTCGGCGACGCCGTGGCATCCGGCGGGCATCTGCTGATCGTCGGCCACAGCCCGGAGGACGAACAGACCGCCCAGGGTCCACATGCTGACTTGTTGTTCGACGTCGAGGCAGTGACGTCACTGTTCGACGGCTCAGAATGGACGACCGTCGTCGCAGAAACACGCTCCCGCGACGGCGTCGACCAGGAAGGCACCCCAGTCGAGCGCAAAGACACCGTCGTCCTCCTGCGGCGCAACTGACTCCTAGACTGGGTGCAGTGTCGCAATCGCTGAAGTTTTACCTCCCGCTCGCCGTCTCGATGGTCGCCGCCATGATCATTCTGTTCACCCCAGCGTCGGGAGTTCCCAGCGGATTCGAGCACAGCGACAAGATCATTCACTTCGTGCTCTTCGCCGCCCTGGCCTATTCGTCACGAGTGGCCGCGATCGGGTCCATCCGCACTGTTGCCTGGACCGTCACGTTCGCGATCACGTCCGAGATCCTTCAAGCGATACTGCCGCTCGGCCGCAGCGGCTCCGCCCTCGACGCCCTGTTCGATGCCCTGGGAGTCGCTGCCGGCCTGCTCGTCGCGACGCGCTTTGCACCGGCCCCGTCGGATATACACTGACAGACACGCTCCGGGGGTCCTCGGCTCGCACCAACGCCGGAAGGGTCACCATCATCTCGACGTCAGCACCCGATGAGATCTACCTCATTCCTCCGGAACAGGACCTTGCCGACCCAGTGACCGGGGAATCTCCCGAATCTGTGGCACGCCTGACCGACCGTACCGACATAGTGCCGTTCGGCGGTCGGTTCGCACTGTCGATCTCTTCCACCACGCCACACCAGGCCATGGTGGAAGACCTGATGTTCATCCGGCAGGCGCTCGACGCCGCCGAGATAAAGTATCTTCTGGTCCGCGGAAACGACGAGCGTCCCGTGATAGCGATCGACGTATCGGTGCGTCTCGAACTGGAAACCGCACTGGTCGACGCTTGCCTCCGTGAGCCGTTCTACGCCAAAACAGTTGATGTCAAAAGAACCAAGGCAGTGCTCGTCGCGGATGGCACGCTGTCCGAAGCTCGCGACGCCCGCATTTTCCGGTTGTATCGGCCACGCGTGGAACCCGTCAGCAGCCTGCACTACGGCGCCTCGACGGGGGTCCAGATCGAACTGTGGTCGTTCTCGCCCACTGAGATCTTGTTACCCGTCGCGAACTCGCTCACTCGTCGTCGCATCCGCCCCAGCGAAGCCGTACGCGGAACCGTCGAACGGTTCGGTAAAACATGGCCGACCATCGAAAACATGTTTGCCGACCACGCATCGGACATCAACTTCGACATCGACATCGTCTTCTCCTGGGTCGACGGTTCGTCGGCAGAGTTTCAGGCGCAGCGCGCCAGGCGGATGCAGAACTACATTGTCGGCGAGGGTGACTCGTCTGCAGCACGGTTCCGACAGATCGACGAGTTGAAGTATGCGCTGCGTTCGATCCACATGCACGCACCATGGATCCGGCGGATCTTCGTCGCGACAGACTCGGACCGCCCGTCATGGCTTGCCGACGATCCGCGGATCACCTTCGTGCCGAGCGAAACGTTCTTCGTCGACACATCTGTTCTGCCGACACACAATTCACAAGCAGTGGAAAGTCAGCTGCATCATATTCCGGGGTTGTCCGAGCACTTCCTCTATTCGAACGACGACATGTTCTTCGGACGGCCGGTGGGCCCGCAAAAGTTCTTCTCCCCCGGCGGAGTCAGCCTGTTCATCGAGGCGTCCACTCGAATTGGTTTGGGCTACAACGACGAAGACCGCAGCGGATTCGAGAACGCCGCGCGGGTCAACCGCCGGTTGCTCCAGGATCGGTTCGGACTCATGACCACACGACATCTCGAACATGCGGCAACGCCGCTCCGAAAGTCGGTCATGCAGGAAATGGAGAACGAGTTTCCCGACGAGTTCGCCTCGACCGCGGCGAGCGTGTTCCGCGCGAGCACCAATATCTCCGTGACGAACTCGTTGTACCACTACTACGCGCTGATGAGCGGACGAGCCGTCGTGCAAAAGGACGCGAAAGTCATCTATATCGACACGACGGCTATTGCAGGACTCGAGGCGATGGAGAACTTGCTACCCAAGCGCGCTGTGGACTTCTTCTGCCTCAACGACGGCAGCTTTCCGGAGGTAGACCTCGAGGCGCGCACCCGTCGGGTCACGGCTTTTCTCGAACACTACTTTCCGATCGCCGCACCCTGGGAAACCTAAAGACTGATCCTCGACTGTCGTGTGCTCTCGGCGATTCGGACACCTGCCTGCTCGAGTCGCCGGGCAGTCTCTTCTGCGGACACGTATTCGCCCACCGTGTCGTAGGTGCCGACAGGCACGACGGAATGCACAACCGTGTCGTCGTAAACATGTACGAGATTGAAGGCCTGAGCGCCGTCCCTACCTCTAGTCGCCCCGGGGGCAACAGTGAGGTCCTGCGTGTAACAGGCTGCAGACGCCACCGAGACCGGGATGCCCGCAAACATTGCCGACGTCGAATAATGGAGGTGCCCGGCAATGATCGAACGAACGTCGGTACCGCGCACAACATCTGCAAGCTGACGTTGGTCGAGGAGCTCGACGAGAACGGATAGATCGAGGACCGTCGGGACCGGCGGATGATGCATCGCCAAAATAGTGCCGAACTCTGCGGGCGACGAGAGAATTTCGGTAAGCCACTGCAATTGACCGGAAGACAGCGCCCCGTAATGCTCACCGGGCACCGTCGAATCCAACGTGATCACGCGGAGTCCTTCGATGTCGTGCACCCTGTCCACCGACCCAGTCGTCGGTTCCTCGTCGAGTAAACGGGCCCGGAAGTTCGCGCGATCGTCGTGGTTGCCCATCGCCCAGATGATCCGAGCATCGAGCGCATCCGCTACCGGCTCGACCAGGGCGCGAAGCCTGTCGTAAGCACCAACCTCACCGCGGTCGGTCAAATCCCCCGTGAAAACCAACGCATCGGGGCGCACTCCTGATGCTTCCACGTCCGCGAGGATCCGATGCAACCTGGCGGTGCTGTCCACTCCGCCGTACAGATCACCACCCTCGACGAGATGTGTATCGCTCAGGTGTAGGAGGCAATGGTTCGGGCGTGGATACTCCGCCATCCGAGCCTTCATCGGTATCTCGCTTCCGATCAGCCTTCTCGTGGGTCACGCTGTCCGCGCGCCCTGCTTCCAGAGTAGCCAAAACCATGGACATGAATGCGGCGGGTACGAAGAGCGAATTATTGGCGCCACGCGCTCCGAGGTGAGGGCCAATCCACAGCATGTTACGTATCGGCCCTCACCTGGGCATCAGTCGTTCACTTCGACAGCACCCTCAAGTGCTCGTCGGCGCCGCCGAGCGTGTGTTCGATCGCTGTAAGCCTGCTCACGTAGTGCCCGACGGGATACTCGGCCGTGACGCCGATACCGCCGTGCAGCTGAATCGCTTCCTGACCGAGCTTGCGCGAGGAACGAGATATCTGCAGCTTTGCCCGTGACGCCACCAGGGGGTCGACGACGTCGTCGGCGAGATTCATCGTCGCGTACAAGGCCATGCTGCGCGCCAGTTCGAGCAGCACGTACATATCCGCCGCACGGAACGTCAGTGCCTGGAACTTCGCGAGCGGAACCCCGAACTGCTTACGTTGCTTCATGTAGTCCGTCGTCAACCGCAGCGCTTCTTCCATCGCGCCCACGGCCTCAGCACACAGCGCTGCCTGTGCTTTTACCTCGGATGCCACGATCGCAGCAGTGGCGTCGGCGGCCTCACCCAACGGCTCAGCTGCGACATCCTTCAGCGAGATCTGAGCTGCGCGCTGACCGTCGTGCGTCGCGTAGGACTTCCGCGTCAGGCCCGTCGCATCTCCGTCGACGAGAAACAGCCCGACTCCGCCGCCCGGCAACGCTGCACTCACTACGAGCACGTCAGCGCTGCCTCCGTACGGGACCGGGTTCTTGATCCCGTTCAACGCCCAGGACCCACCGTCTTCCGCTGCTGAGACCTTTACGTCGATGTTCGGCCAGCGACTGCCAGCTTCATTGTGGGCGAACGCAAGCAACGTACTTCCCTCGGCGACCCCGGGCAGCACTCGCTGACGTTGATCGGCAGTACCGACCTCGGAGATCAACCCACCCGGCACCAGAACGGCGTCGAGAATGGGCTCCGGCGCGAGCCGTCGTCCGACCTCGGTCATGACGGCCATGACCTCTACGGGTCCGGCATCCAGGCCGCCGTCGTCCTCGGCGAAGCTCAATCCGAGCAGGCCGACCTCGGCCAGTTGCTTCCACACATCCGCCGACCAACCTGGCTCCGCGGCGACGATCTTGTTGCGCTTCTCGGTGTCGTACGCGCGCGCGAGAACCTCACGCGTGGTGTCGCGAAGGAGCTTCTGTTCTTCGTTCAGTTCGAAATCCATGTCTGAAACCTCACAATCCGAGAATCGTCGATGCGATGATCTGTCGCTGGACTTCGTTGGAGCCGCCGTAGATCGAGACCTTCCGGTAGTTCAGGTACGTCGGGACCGAACGTTGTGCCCATTCCGGGCTTTCGATTTCGTTGCCTGCCTCGTACGGAAGCGAATCGGGTCCGGCGATGTCCATGAGCATTTCCGTCGCCGCCTGCTGCAGTTCCGAACCTCGCAGTTTCAGAATCGACGACGCCGGATTCGGCTTGTCGCCGTCAGAACCTGACACCAGCCGCAGCTGGGTGAGCTCGAGCGCAAGAACCTCGTTTTCCAGCTCGGCGAACCGAGCAGCAAACAGCGGATCCTCGAACAACGTGCCATCACCGAGGGACGTCGCCTGGGCATATTCCTTGGCTCGCTCGAGACGAACCTTCGTGTGACTCACGCGCGCCACACCAGTACGCTCGTTGCCGAGGAGGAACTTCGCGTAGCTCCATCCTTGATTCTCTTCTCCGACAAGGTTTTCCGCAGGAACGCGCACGTTGTCGAAGAAGACCTCGTTGACCTCGACACTGCCGTCGATCAGCTTGATCGGACGCATGGTGATGCCGGGAGTGTCCAGGTCGATCAGCATGAACGAAATGCCGGCTTGCTTCTTCGGAGCGTCAGGATTGGTCCGCACCAGAGCGAAGATCCAATCGGCATACTGCCCGAGCGTCGTCCACGTCTTCTGACCGTTGACGATGTAATCGTCGCCGTCGCGGAGAGCCGTCGTACGCAGCGACGCGAGGTCCGACCCTGCTTCGGGTTCGGAGAATCCTTGGCACCACCAGATGTCGAGATTCGCCGTCTTCGGCAGAAACTTCTCCTTGAGCTCCTGCGAGCCGAAGGTGGCGATAACCGGGCCGACCATCGATGCATTGAACGCAAGGGGCTCCGGCACCGACGCCAACTGCATCTCGTCGAGCCAGATGTGCCGCTGCACCGGGGTCCAGTCCCGGCCGCCGAACTCAGCGGGCCAATGCGGAACCGCCAGCCCGTTCGCGTTGAGAATCTGCATCGTGGAGACCATCTCTTCACGACTCAGCTCAATTCCCACACGAGATTTCTCGCGGATCTCCGCAGGTATCTCGGTGGTGAAGAATGTCCGCATCTCGTCACGAAACGCAGCTTCCTCTTCGGTCAGGGCAAGATTCATGAGACCGCTCCTCTATCTTTCCACTTTGTCCATCTCGAACGTACCCTCATGGCTGCTGGGATAATCTTCGCTCACTATGACTTTTCTGGCGCTGGTTCGGCACGGCGAGACCGACTGGAATCTGCACGGCCGGCTCCAGGGCAGCTCCGACATCCCACTCAACGCAACAGGACGCGCACAAGCCCGCGAGGCGGTGTACGAACTCGAAGGTCACCGATGGGACCTGCTGGTGAGTTCGCCGCTGTCGAGGGCAGCCGAAACTGCCGACATCGTTGGACTACATCTCGGTATCGAACGCACCGCCACTTATCCCGACCTCGCCGAGCGCCACTTCGGTGAGGCAGAGGGCTTCACCGACTACGACGCGTTTTCTCACTGGCCGCACGGGATGTATCCCGGGTTGGAGCCCCGCGGCGACCGCGTCACGCGAGGAGTTCGAGCCGTCGACGAGGGGGCCGCAGCGCCTCCGAGTTCTTCCGTCATCGCCGTCGCGCACGGCGGTGTCATTCGCGCGATCCTCGGCGCGATTCGCGGGGTCCCGTCACCGCGAATCCTCAACGCAGGTGTATCGACTCTCGTCCACGACGGTGCAGGATGGACGGTCGAGACCATCAACGGCGTCCCAGCCCGAAGGATGTGGTGATATGCACGTCGAACGGCGCATAGCGGAGCTCGGCTTCGTGCTTCCGGAAAAAGCTGAGGCGCCGCCGGGCTTCGAGTTCGCCTTCGAATGGGTCCGAGTTCGCGGCAACCGGGTCTACGTGTCCGGGCACTCCCCCCAGCACGCCGATGGCGCACTCGCCGGACCGTTCGGAGCGGTCCCATCACAGGTCTCGCTGGACGACGCCACGGATGCGGCGAGGGATACCGCGCTCGCAGTGCTCGCGAGTGTGCATCGGGCGATCGGGAATTTGGATCGGATCAGTGCCTGGCTCACGGTATCCGGATCGGTCAACGCCGATCACGGATTCACCCAGACCGCGACGGCCGTCAACGGGTTCTCTGATTTTATTCTTCAAGTGTTCGGCCCGGAGATCGGCGCCCATGCACGCACTGCGATCGGAGTCGCAGCGCTACCGATGAACAACGCCGTCGTGGTGTCGGCAGAAATCGAGATCGACGGATAGGTTTCAGCTACCGAAGGATCCGACGGAAGGCTCATCCCCAGTGCACCGTGCAGCGCTCGCTCTGCTGGCCGCGATCTTCGGCATGCTCACGGTTGCGGGGTGCGGATCTTCCTCGGGACCGTTGATAAACCAGATCAAAGATGACGGTGTACTGGTCGTCGGCACCGAGGGAACCTACAGTCCGTTCAGTTTCCAGGGCGCCGACGGACAACTCACCGGCTACGACATCGATGTCGTCAAGGCTGTCGCAGACAAACTCGATGTAGACGTCGAATTCGTCTCGACCCCCTTCGACTCCATCTTCGCCGGTCTCGAATCCGGACGTTTCGATCTAATCGCCAACCAGGTGACAATCACCCCCGAGCGACAGAGTTCCTATGACCTGTCCACGCCGTACACCGTCTCCGAAGGCGAGATTCTCACCGCCGCCGGCAACACCTCGATCAACTCCGTCGCGGACCTCGCGGGTACCACGACCGCACAGTCGTCGACGAGCAACTGGGCCGGGGTCGCGGCCGACGCCGGTGCTACCGTCGAAGCCGTCGAGGGCTTCGTCCAGTCCGTCACGCTCGTCAAGGACGGACGCGTCGACGCCACCGTTAACGACAGCCTCGCGATCGCCGAATACCTGAAGCAGACGGGCGATCCCGGAGTAAAGGTTGCGGCTTCGACCGGCGACACCAGCTACCAGGCTTTCGCGGCCCGCAAAGACAGCGGTCTGATGGCCGGTGTCGACGACGCCATCGATACCTTGCAAGCAGACGGGACGCTCGCCCAGATCTCGAGCGAGTACTTCGGCTCCGGCGTCGCAGCACCCACCGCCGATACTCCAGCGCCCACCAGCGGCGAAGCCGGCTCTGGCGCGCCGTCTAAAGTGAGGCTCGTTCTGGACAACCTCTGGCCGATGCTCAAAGCCTTTGTGACGGTGACAATTCCGTTGACGGCGATCAGTTTCGTGATCGGACTGGCCATCGCGCTCGGCGTGGCACTCGCCAGGATCTCCTCGAACTCCGCAGTATCCTCGGTGGCGCGGTTCTATGTCTCGATCGTGCGCGGCACTCCCCTGCTCCTACAGCTGTTCATCATTTTTTACGCGCTGCCCCAATTCGGAGTAGTGATCGATCCATTCCCGGCGGCGGTGGTCGCATTCAGCCTGAACGTCGGCGGCTATGCAGCCGAAGTGATCCGTGCGGCGATCCTCAGCGTCCCCAAGGGCCAGTGGGAGGCGTCGCAAACCATCGGCATGGGATACCGAACGACGTTGCAGCGCATAGTTCTTCCGCAGGCATTGCGAACAGCTGTTCCGCCGTTGTCGAACACGCTGATCTCGCTCGTCAAGGACACCTCGCTGGCGTCGACGATTCTCGTGACGGAACTGCTGCGCGTCGCCCAACTCGCTGCTGCGCCGACGTTCGACTTCTTCGCGTTGTACAGCGTCGCAGCGCTGTACTACTGGGGCATCTGCATAGCCCTCTCCTTCTTCCAGAACAAGCTCGAAGTCCGACTCGACAGGTATGTGGCAACATGACCGATCTTCTCGAAGTATCCGCCCTGAAGAAGTCCTTCGGCGCGATCGATGTGCTGCGCGATATCTCGCTCTCGGTTCCGGCAGGGACGGTCACCGTCATCATCGGGCCGTCGGGTTCCGGCAAAACGACAGTCCTGCGAGCGTTGAACGCGCTCGATCCGGCCGACGGCGGCATGATCCGGATCGGAGACGTATCCGTCGACTTCGGATCCGCAGTTGCCCCCGCAGCCTTGCGACGCTTGCGAGCCCAGAGCGGCATGGTGTTTCAGCAACACAATCTGTTCCCACACAAGACTGTCCTGCAGAACATCATCGAGGGACCGGTGATCGTCCAGAAGCGACCGAAGACAGACGCAATCGCCGACGCCCGCGGTCTGCTAGAGCAGGTCGGTCTCGAAGAGAAAGCCGACCAATATCCATTTCAGCTGTCCGGTGGTCAGCAACAACGCGTCGGAATAGCTCGAGCGCTGGCATTGAAACCGAAGCTGATGCTCTTCGACGAGCCGACATCCGCGCTGGACCCCGAACTGGTCGGCGAAGTCCTCGCCGTCATCAAAGGGCTTGCCGCAGAAGGCTGGACGATGGTGATCGTGACCCACGAAATCCGCTTCGCCCAGCAAGTGGCCGACGAGGTTCTTTTCATCGAGGGGGGCCTCGTCGTCGAGCGCGGAGCCCCGGACGAGGTGCTGACCAATCCGTCGGAGGTGAGGACGCGTCAGTTCCTGCAGCGCATCCTCACCTAGCCATGTGAGTGCGAATACATAGAGGGTTATGGATTCGCACTCACATACAGGAGGAGCCGCCGGTCTACTTGGAGGCTCCAGGGAGTGGGAGAAGCCGATCGATTGCAACGTCCAATGCGGCCAACGCCGCCAATTCTCTGTCCTTGTCGTACAGCATCGTCAGCGCGAGACCGTCACTGATTGCAATAAGCGCATCAGCCACAGCAGAAGTTTCGACACCGGCGGAAATAGCACTTTCTTTCTGCCCCTGCTCGAGGTATCCGGTGAGTGCTGCGCGAATTTCTTTGTCGGCTGCAATGGCTGCTTCGGAATAGGGACGGTGTCCGATCGCTCGGACTGAAAATTCCGCCCAAATTCGGGCCTCGGCTCTCCGTTCGGCGTCGAGTGGGAGCGTGGCAACCAACCAACTCCGCACCACGTCGGCCACTGCCCCGGTGCGATCGACCGAAAGGATTCTCGCTTGCACTCGCTCGCCTACGAGTTGCAGTGCGAATTCGAGCATTTCGTCCTTCGTGCGGAAGTACTTTTGAATCGCGCCGACGGAACAACCGGCTCGTTCGGCGACCGCTCGGACGCTTGCTCTCGGGAGGCCTTCGTCGGCGATCAGCTCCAGCAGCATGTTTCCGACATGTCGTTGTCGCTCGATCGGATCGAATGTTGGGGGCACGACATTTAGCATAGAATACAAATGTATTCTATGCTGGATGTCGTCAGTTTCGAACGAACGGAGCACGAACATGCCCGACTCCATGCCAACTCGGCGAGCTACCGACGCAGAGCGCCTCGATGCAACTTTTCACCTGACGGACGCTCTGGCCAGGGGTGCCTTGAGCGGTGAGGAGTACAACGATCGGATCGAACACGTGAACAGCGCCCGGTCGATCGACCAGATCACAGCCACCCTGATCGACTTGCCTCCGTTGCTGCCCGCCGCCACCGCAAGCGAGAAACGCAAAAGAGATGACCTACGGGAGTGGTTCACAGAGTGGCAGTACTGGCTCGGCGGGTCGGTGCTGATGGTTGGCATCTGGGGAGTGCAGAGTTTGATGGACGGATCTGTGATCAGGTTCTGGCCGGGAGTTCCGATTGGAATATGGGCTGTCGTGCTCATTGCTTGCGTGTTCTGGCCGAGCGACCACCACGAAAGTAGTTGACCCTGGCGGGTCCGCGCCGCGGGCACGAAGTGTGCTCCAATTTCACCGCCGCTCGGCAAAAAAGCTCCGCTCACCGGAACTGGTGAGCGGAGCTTTCTCAGCAATGTGTCAGCGACTATCTGTCAGCCACGTGGCCGCTTGCTCTTGAACTTTCCGCCTCCGTGAGATGGCCCGCCGCGGCCACCGGGAGGACCTGAATCTGGCGTCAACTGAATCAGCACCCCGCTGATTCGAGTGCGCCGCAATGCCTCGACGGTCTCGTCGGCAAGATCGGCGGGCAACTCGACGAGCGAGTGGTCGGGGCGAATACTGATGTGCCCGAAGTCGCTACGACGAAGACCGCCCTCGTTGGCGATAGCACCAACGATGGCCCCGGGGGCGACGTTATGGCGCTTGCCCACTGCGATCCGGTATGTCGCCATGTCCTGCCCGGTCTTGCGGTGGTGTGAACTCGCGGCGTCGTCGTCGAAGCTTCGAGCCGGTCGCTCGCGCTTCTCCCGCGGCTCCCGTGGCGCCCGCGGCGGAGTAGGCGGCTCGGGCTTGAGCAGAAACTCCTGGCCGTCGCGAGACTGCACGGCCAGCGCCGCGGCAATATCAGCCAGGGGTACATCGTGGTCACGCTCGTAGTCTTCGACGAGTTTGCGGAACAGGCCGAGGTTCGCGGAATTCAAGCTATCGGTGATGGAGTCACCGAATTTGTTGACACGCTGCGCGTTGACGTCCTCGACGCTCGGCAGTTGCATCTCGGTGATCGGCTGACGCGTAGCACGCTCGATGGCCTTGAGCAGGTGACGTTCCCGCGGCGCCACAAACAGCAGTGCCTCACCCGCGCGCCCTGCACGGCCGGTACGGCCGATGCGGTGGACGTACGACTCGGTGTCGTGCGGAATGTCGTAGTTGATGACGTGGGAGATCCGATCGACATCGAGACCACGAGCGGCGACGTCGGTAGCGACGAGAATGTCGATGGCGCCACTCTTGAGCTGACCGATGGTCCGCTCACGCTGGGCCTGCACGATGTCGCCATTGATCGCAGCTGCCGAGAAGCCGCGGGCTCGCAGCTTCTCGGCGAGTTCCTCGGTGGCCTGCTTGGTCCGAACGAACATGATCATCGCCTCGAACTCTTCGACCTCGAAGATTCGAGTGAGCGCCTCGAGCTTGCGCTGGTGGGCGACCTGAACGTAGCGCTGCGTGATGTTCGGGGCCGTCGAAGTCTTGGTTTTGACGGTGATCTCGACCGGATCATGCAAGTACTGCTTGGAGATCTTGCGAATCGCCGCCGGCATCGTCGCCGAGAACAGCGCGACCTGCTTGTACTCGGGAGTGTCGGAGAGGATGCGCTCGACGTCCTCCTGAAAACCCATTTTGAGCATCTCGTCTGCCTCGTCGAGCACGAGGTACTCGAGCCCGGACAGATCGAGCGTGCCCTTCTCGAGGTGATCGATGACGCGGCCGGGAGTACCCACAATTATCTGGGCGCCCTTACGCAAACCGGACAGCTGAATGCCGTAGGCCTGGCCGCCATAGATCGGGAGAATATGCAGACCCGGGATGTTGGTGGCGTACTTGCCGAACGCCTCGGCTACCTGCAACGCGAGCTCGCGCGTCGGCGCAAGCACGAGAGCCTGCGGCACCCGGCGAGACACGTCGAGGCGAGAGAGGATCGGAACAGCGAAGGCTGCGGTCTTACCGGTACCGGTCTGCGCGAGGCCGACGACGTCTTTGCCCTCCATCAGCGGCGGAATCGTCGAGGCTTGAATGGGTGACGGAGTCTCGTATCCGACGTCGTGCAGAGCCTTCAGAACCCTTTCGTCGATGCCGAGGTCCGCGAACGTCAAGTGCGCAGCCTCCTCCGGAGCGGCGTCCGCCGCGGGGGTCGAAGCTGCGGGCTCCGGTGCCAACCTGTTCGAAGTTGAGTCGTCAGTCGTCACGGCGGCATCCTGATTCGGTTCTGTTGTGCTCATATACGAGTGAGTTTAGTACCCCTGTGGGCCAGGTTGGACCAAGCGGCAAGAATCCCCCGCGGAAGAATTGCCGTGACCCCAGTGTCGTCGGTGGATCCTATGAGCCGTGCAACCCGACAGCACCACTCGATTTCAACACCGACAACAGTTATCGTGCACTGCGATTCACATCAACTACGCAATGCAGGTCGAACCGTCACAAACCGGACACCCTACGGATTGTGCAACCCGGCCCGTAATGTGATGAACTACACACCAGTTAAGTCATTCACCCGGAGGGGTTTTACAGTGCGCGAATATTCTGTACCGGCTTCATTCACCATTCCAGACGATGCGTCCATGGCCGACACCGTCTTCCGGTACGAAAAGGAGTCCCCCAACCTGGTTCCGTTCCAACGCCTCGTCGGCGGAACATGGACCGATGTCACAGCGGCTCAGTTCGCCAAGGAGGTTGCCGCCGTCGCCAAGGGCCTGATCGCCTCGGGGATCGAGCTCGGTGACCGTGTCGCGATTCTCTCGGCGACTCGGTACGAATGGGTCGTCATCGACTACGCAATCTGGACCGCGGGCGGTTGCACCGTCGCAATCTACGAAACCTCATCTGACGATCAGGCCAAGTGGATTCTCGAAGACTCAGCGACCAAGTTGCTCATCGTCGAAACCACTGAGCACATCTCGACGCTCCAAGAGGTCACCGACGGTGCACCCGATCTGCGCGAGGTTCTGCAGATCGACGCAGGCGCCATCGACGAACTCACCACCCGGGGCGCACATGTCAGCGACGAGGATCTCCACACCAGGCGCCACCAGGTGACGTCGACCTCCCCGGCAACGCTGATCTACACCTCCGGCACCACAGGCCGCCCTAAGG
>JBBSSG010000065.1:0-18250 GCA_038242295.1 Mycobacteriales bacterium
GAACATTGCTACGGCGCGGGCTTCGACGAGGACGCCGGGGTGAACCGACTCGTGGAGCAGGACAAATGCGACGAGTGGGTCGCCGTCCTCACCGAGGGTGTCTTCGATGAAGCCGTAGTCAGCCGGGTATCCCATCGCCGTGTACAGGTAGCGGTCGAGGCGCAAACGACCTGTTTTGTGGTCGACCTCGTATTTGTTGCGCTGACCCTTGGGGATCTCGATGGTGACGTCGAACGGCACGTGCAGTCCTCGCTCTTCTTCGTACTCGGCTTCTTACGTCAGGGGTATGACGCACGATGGTGGCCGGGTTAGCGTACCGGACCCAAGGATACTGTTTGGGCGACTGTCGTTAGGCAGCTACCGTCGGACAGCGATCGACGGCAGAAGACCGATGGAGGAATGTTGGCGGGGCTGACGAAGCGAATTCTCGGTCCGACTTCCGGTCGGAAACGTCGGAAGATACGGATTCTGCTGATTGTCGCGGTGATCGTTGTACTTGCGGCGGGTGGCACTGTTGTCGCGGCGATCCTGCCGTTCTCCTCGGATGCAGATTCCGCGCTGCCGATTGCTCCCGCGCCGGGCCTGGTGATACCTGCGCCCAGCATCGTTCCGACTCCGGATACTGCGCGAGCGCTCAGTGCCGACGGGCTCGCTACTGCGCTTGCCTCGGTCGTCAGTGTTCCCGAGCTCGGCTCCTTCACGGGTGTCGTGGCCGACGCAGTCACCGGCGAAGTCCTCTGGTCCGCAGACCCCGACAAGTCGATGACGCCGGCTTCGACGACGAAGATCCTCACGGCGGCCGCAGCGATGCTTGCCCTCCCTCCCGAACATCGGATCACCACCCGCGTGGTCAAGGGACAATCAGCCGGCGAGATAGTCGTCATTGCCGCCGGCGACCCGACGATCACCGCGCAGCCGAAAGGCAGTCCCAACTTCTATCCGGGTTCCGCGCGGATAGACGACCTGGTGGAACAGATACAGAGATCGGGCGTCCCGGTAGACCGAATTGCCGTCGACACCTCGATCTACAGCGGTCCGACGATGGCCGAGGGCTGGTTCGAGCCTGATGTCGCAGCCGGCTTCATCACTCCGATCGAGCCGATCATGATCGACGGGGGGCGATCTGTACCGCTGGAAGACGAATCGCCGCGCAGCACCGAACCTGCACTCGACGCCGGACGGGCACTGGCGCGTGGCCTCGGTATCGATTCGGGCCGTGTTTCGATCGGATTGGCCGCACCCGGCGCGGACCAGGTGGCAAGCGTGCAGTCGGCACCGCTGCGCAACCGACTCGGCCAGATGCTGGAGCTATCGGACAACGTGCTTGCCGAGGCTGTCGGCCGTGAAATCGCCATCGAGACCAACACCCTGCCGTCCTTCGACGGTGCCGTCGACTCAGTCTCGCAAGCGCTCTATTCCGCTGGCTACGACCTGTCCGGGGTTCGATTGCACGACACGAGTGGGCTTTCTGTCGACGCGCTGATCCCTGCACGGGTACTCGACCAGATTCTTACTTCAGCGACAGGCCCGGACTCCCCGAAGCTGCGGCCGATGCTCGATTATCTGCCCGTCGCCGGGGCGACTGGCACGCTGTCGGACCGTTACTCCGCAGACTCCAGAATCGGTGCCGGCTGGGTGCGCGCAAAAACTGGCACACTGTCAGCAGCAAGTGCCCTTGCCGGTTACGTCGTGGACGTGGACGGTAGAACTCTTACATTCGCGCTGATGTCCAATGATCGGCCTCCCGAGGTCAGTCGGCCCGCATTGGACGCGATCGCGTCGACGCTCAGATTGTGTGGTTGCCAGTGACCGAAGCGCGAGCAGTGCCAGCAGAAAACAGTGGTATCGGCGCGTCGGTCGACTGGCGCTTGGCGGCCAAGACCGGAGCCAGGTTGGCGCCCAGGGAACCGTCGACCTCCCGGTACACCGCCGAGGCCGCGTTCACCGAACTCTCCGCCGCCTCGATCCGCGCCGAAGGACCGGTGCGCGAGACGACGGGACTGGCCGACGGACTTGAAGTGCCGCAGGCAAAGATCGTCGACCGAGCGGGATGGATCGAGGCCGCGTCGGCGTCGATGAAGCATCTGACGGGTGACTCCGAGGAGGATCGGCCCACAGGTTTCCTGCAGGGCAAACCCGCAGGTCTGCAGGCCGGCGCCATGCTGGCATTCTTGTCGAGTGCCATCCTCGGCCAATACGATCCCTTCACCGGCGACCACGGAACACTGCTTCTCGTTGCGCCGAACATCATCGCCGTCGAACGCACTTTGCGAGTGTCGCCGAGCGACTTTCGGCTGTGGGTGTGCTTGCACGAGGTGACCCACCGGGTTCAGTTTTCCTCGGCGCCCTGGCTCGGCGAATACATGCGAAGTTCAGTAGCGACGCTCTCGGGTGGTATCGACGAGCCGATCGGTGAGTTCGCTGGCAGGCTCACCGCAGCCCTCAAGAACCGAAAGCAATCGGGTAAAGCCGAGGACGCCGGAATCGTCGGCCTGCTCCGTGCGACCCAGCCGGCGCCGCAGCGTGAGGCGATCGATCGACTCCTCGTGCTCGGAACTCTTCTCGAGGGCCACGCAGACCACGTCATGGACGCGGTCGGCCCTGCTGTCGTGCCGTCCGTCGCTCAGATCAGAAGCGCATTCGACAGCAGGCGCACACGCAGACAGAACCCCCTCCAGCGAGTGATCCGAGCGTTGCTCGGTATGGACGCAAAAATGGCCCAGTACGTGCGAGGCAAGGCATTCGTCGACCACGTCGTCGCGGCCGTCGGGATGGAACGATTCAACACCGTCTTCACGAATGCGGACACACTGCCGTTGCTCGACGAGATCGAGAATCCGGACCGGTGGATCGCTCGCGTACTGGGCTGATGTCGCCCGGTGAGCCCGCGGTACTCGAGCTTCGCCGCGCCGTCCGGGCTTGGCGTGCCCGGTGGTCCGGACCTGTTGCAGTCGCGCTTTCCGGCGGCGCAGATTCGTTGGCGCTGACTGCCGCCGTCGCCGCCGAAGTCCCCGGTGCTCGGGCGCTCGTCGTCGATCACGGGTTGCAGAGGGGATCAGCCGATGTTGCGGCACGGGCCGCGGAACAAGCTTTGACGCTGGGCTGCGCCGATGCGAAGGTCCTGTCGGTCGAGGTCGGCGCCGGCGGCGGTATGGAGGCCGCTGCGCGACGGGCTAGGTACGCGGCTCTGGATGCTGCGCGAGGGGAGTCTGCGGTACTTCTTGCGCACACTCTCGACGACCAAGCCGAGACTGTCCTGCTGGGTCTTTCGCGCGGATCCGGCCCTCGGTCGATTGCGGGGATGGCACTTCTGGACGCCCCGTGGGGTCGGCCGCTTCTCGGTATTAGACGCTCGGTGACCAGGCAAGCGTGCATCGAGTTGGGTATACGCCCGTTCGAGGATCCGCATAACGTCGACTCGCACTTCACCAGGGTGCGATTGCGCCGAGAAGTGCTCCCGCTGTTGGAAGAGGTGCTCGGTGGAGGTGTCGCCGCCGCCCTGGCTCGGACGTCGACTCAACTTCGAGAAGACGGCGCCGTCCTCGACGATCTGGCGCGTGACGTGCTGCGGGGGATCAACGGTGACAAGCTCGAGGTGACCTCTCTCACGTCTGTTTCCGCGCCGATTCGGCGGCGTGCCCTGCGGTTCTGGTTGCTCCAACAAGGAGCAAAAAGCCTGTCGGACAGGCAGTTGCGGTTGATCGACGATCTGGTCGGTGATTGGCGTGGACAAGGAGGGGTCGCGGTCAGCGGAGCGCCCGCCGGTGCGAGGTTGGTGGTCGCACGTCGACATGGCAGGCTTATAACCGAGCTGGAGTGGAGCTTGCGGACCGACTCTTGATGGCCCGGTAGAGCTTGCGGAACCATTCTCGACGGTCCTGTGGAGCCCCCCGGAACGACACCGGTGGGCCGTGTGGGGACGGAAGTTGTTTCAAGAGAATCCGGGAACGTACGAGAACCTATGAAGGGACGCGCCGTGTACGAGGGCGATATTCAATCGATTCTCATCTCTGAGGAGCAGATCAAGAAGCGCACTGTCGAACTCGCCGAAGAGATCGCCAAGCGTTACCCCGAGAATGCTCCCGAGGGAGACCTCTTGCTTGTGTGTGTCCTCAAAGGCGCCATCATGTTCTTGACGGATTTCGCCCGGGCGTTACCGATTCCCACGCAACTCGAGTTCATGGCCGTCAGTTCCTATGGGTCGTCGACGTCGTCCTCGGGTGTAGTGCGAATCCTCAAGGACCTCGACCGGGACATCAACGGACGCAACGTACTCATCGTCGAGGACATCATCGATTCGGGCTTGACGTTGTCCTGGCTCAAGCGCAATCTCGCCACGCGCAATCCGGCATCGTTGGCAGTGGTGACGTTGCTCCGCAAGCCGGACGCCATCAAAGTCGACGTAGAAGTCGGACACGTCGGGTTCGACATTCCGAACGAGTTCGTCGTCGGCTATGGCCTCGATTACAACGAGCGCTACCGCGATCTGCCGTATATCGGCACGTTGGAGCCTCACGTCTACGGCGGCTGAGTTCGTTCGCCGCAACGAGTTGCCCTCACGGGCTGACCCACGGTCAGGCGGTCGCGTCGCGCCAGGGCTGGGAACCAGGATGGCCACGTCGACGTTGTACGGGAAAGAGCACGAAGTGCCACAAGTGGGGTGCGTGCTGAGCGTGGCAAATGCTGGATGCGCCGGACGGCATTGTAGGGCGGATGCACTGAGTCGGTCGGTGTCCGTTCGCGGTAGCCTGGACCATCTGGCGCGCGGCCGAAATCCGCGTACTGGAGATGACTGGAAAGGAAAAGGCCGTCTCGGCTGAAGCTGTATGAATCGGAAGACAGTTATACGGAACCTGGCCATCGTATTCGGCGTTCTGCTGGTGATCTATGCATTCAGCTACTTCGGAGACGACACTCGGGGCTGGGAGACGGTCGACACATCGGTGGCGATAGCGCAGCTCGATTCGAACAACGTGGAGACCGTCCAGATAGACGATCGCGAGCAGCAGCTTCGCTTGGAGCTCGAGAACGGCGACTCCACCGACGGTGACACCAAGATCATCTCGAAGTACCCCACTGGCGCGTCCGAGAAGATCTACGACAAGGTCGCAGAAGCTGGACTCGAATCGTTCGATACCAAAGTCACGACCGAGAGCTGGGTTACATCTCTTCTGGTGTACATGCTCCCGCTTATTCTGCTGATCGGGCTCGGCCTGTTCTTCATCAGCCGTATGCAGGGCGGCGGACGCGGTGGCGTGATGAGCTTCGGTAAATCCAAGGCCAAGCAGCTCACCAAGGACATGCCGAAGACCACGTTCGGCGACGTGGCAGGCGCGGACGAGGCAGTCGAAGAACTCTACGAGATCAAGGACTTCCTGCAGAATCCCGCTCGCTACCAGGCTCTCGGTGCCAAAATTCCGCGGGGCGTGCTGCTGTACGGTCCCCCCGGAACCGGCAAGACACTTCTCGCACGCGCTGTGGCAGGCGAAGCGGGCGTTCCGTTCTTCACCATCTCCGGTTCGGACTTCGTGGAGATGTTCGTCGGCGTCGGAGCCTCCCGTGTGCGTGACCTGTTCGAGCAGGCAAAACAGAACAGTCCGTGCATCATCTTCGTCGACGAGATCGACGCTGTCGGTCGTCAGCGCGGCGCGGGCATGGGCGGCGGCCACGACGAGCGAGAGCAGACGCTGAACCAGCTACTCGTCGAGATGGACGGCTTCGGTGAGCGCACCGGCGTCATCCTCATTGCTGCGACGAACCGTCCGGACATCCTCGACCCGGCATTGTTGCGCCCCGGCCGTTTCGATCGTCAAATTCCGGTTGGAGCCCCCGACCTCGCTGGACGTCGCGCAATCCTGGCAGTGCACTGCCAGGGCAAGCCCGTCGCGCATGACGCGGATCTCGAAGGTCTCGCGAAACGTACCGTGGGTATGTCCGGTGCAGACCTGGCCAACGTCATCAACGAAGCAGCTTTGCTCACCGCTCGTGAGAACGGCACGGTCATCACCGAAGCCGCCCTCGAAGAGTCGGTAGACCGCGTGGTCGGTGGACCGCGTCGTAAGAGTCGCATCATCAGCGAGCACGAGAAGAAGATCACCGCTTACCACGAAGGCGGCCATACCCTCGCTGCCTGGGCGATGCCGGATATCGAGCCCGTCTACAAGGTCACCATCCTGGCCCGCGGTCGTACCGGTGGTCATGCCATGACCGTGCCGGAAGACGACAAGGGCCTGATGACGCGATCGGAGATGATCGCGCGTCTCGTCATGGCCATGGGTGGCCGTGCCGCCGAAGAATTGGTGTTTCACGAGCCGACCACCGGAGCCTCCTCCGACATCGATCAGGCAACCAAAATTGCCCGGGCGATGGTCACCGAGTACGGCATGAGCAGCAAACTCGGCGCTGTCCGGTACGGCCAAGAACAGGGCGACCATTTCCTCGGTCGCTCGATGGGCGTGCAGGCGGATTTCTCTCACGAGGTAGCGCGGGAGATCGATGAAGAAGTGCGCAATTTAATCGAGGCCGCCCACACCGAGGCGTGGGCGATCCTCAACGAGTACCGCGACGTGCTGGACATACTCGCTACCGAGCTACTCGAACGCGAAACCTTGAAGCGCAAGGACCTGGAGAAGATCTTCACCAGCGTCACCAAGCGTCCACGGATCACTGCCTTCAACGACTTCGGCGAGCGTGTCCCGTCCGACAAGCCGCCGGTGAAGACGCCGCGTGAGCTGGCGTCGGAGCGAGGCGAGCCGTGGCCTCCCCGTCCGGTCTCCCCGCCCGTACTGCGAAAGCCCGTGCAGACCGGTCAGTTCACACAGCCGAGCTACGCCGGGACGCCGCATCTGTCCAATGCGGCGCCGGACAACTACGGCGGACGGCCGAATGGTTACGCGAATCCAAACGGATACACCAACGGAGACAACGGTGATCCGAGCGGTAGCGCAACCGGCCGCGGCGCCCCGAACGACGGTTATCCACAAGACGGCGGCCTTACGCGGGGTACTTCTTACGGTGGTGCTGCTCATGGTGCTGCTCATGGTGGTTCAACGGACAGGCCTCCGTACAACGACGATGTCGGCGATGGAAACTTCTCCGGGGGCAGTTATCGAAGTCCTGAGCCGAGGCCGCAAGGCTCACGGCCGGACTACGGCGCTCCGGCAGGTTGGTCGGCTCCTGGCTGGCCGCCACGCGATCCGGCGGTAGACCCGCCGCGCTCCGCACCCGGTGAGGCAAGCGGATACACCGAACCGACCAACCAAGCGCCGAGCTACCAGCCTCCTCAGTATCGGCCGCCGCAGTATCAACCACCCGAGTACCGCGAACCGACCGAGTATCGCGAGCCGAGTGTCGGGCGAGATCCACTGAGCGACGAGATTCCGGGGCGCGACGCGCTGGGATCTGCCCCGTGGCCGCAGTATCGAGATTCGGCAGGTACAGATTGGGATCCACTCGGGGGCTTGCCTCTCGGGGATCAGGGCGAGTCTGCTCGTAGCCAGGAATCGCCGGAGCACGATCGGGACACGGACGAAGGTCCGCGCACCCAACGTTGGGAAGGCCCGAACGGCCAGCATTAGCTGTCCCCACTCGGCGATACGCTGACAACATTCCTTGGGGCACCGACGACCCCTCGACCGGAGGTAGAGCACGTGTCAGTCAGAGAGTTCGACCAAGAGGGCATCGATCCCGAATCGCGCGGTCTCGTTGCGGTCGCGACGGGTCAACCTTTCGATCAGCCGCGGGCGGAAGCCGCGGTCCGCGAGCTTCTCATAGCGGTCGGTGAGGATCCGGATCGCCAAGGCTTAGTCGACACGCCCGCACGCGTTGCCCGTGCTTACCGTGAGATCTTCGGTGGGTTGTACATGGACCCGGATTCGGTGCTGAACACGACGTTCGACGAGGGCCATCAAGAACTCGTTCTCGTCCGTGACATCCCGATGTTCTCTACGTGCGAGCATCATCTGGTGTCGTTTCACGGTGTCGCGCATGTCGGGTACATTCCCGGCAGCCACGGCAAGGTGACCGGCCTGTCGAAGCTCGCTCGAGTGGTGGACCTCTACGCCAAACGGCCTCAAGTTCAGGAGCGTCTGACGAGCCAGGTCGCCGATGCCGTCATGCGCAAGCTCGACCCGCGCGGTGCGATTGTCGTCATCGAGGCAGAGCACTTGTGCATGGCAATGCGCGGTATTCGCAAGCCGGGAGCCAGCACTACGACGTCCGCTGTCCGCGGATTGTTCCAGTCGAGTGCGGCGTCGCGATCCGAGGCGTTGGATCTTATTCTGCGCAAATGACGTTTCCGAATTCGAGGCTGCCGGACGGGCCCGTGGTCATGGGCGTTCTCAACGTCACTGCGGACTCCTTCTCTGATGGCGGTCGCTACCTCGACGTCGATGCCGCAGTCGCGCACGGCCTCGAATTGCGCGACATCGGGGTCGATATCGTCGATGTCGGAGGGGAATCCACTCGCCCTGGATCCCAACGTGTCGATCCGGACGTCGAAGCTGGACGAGTGGTGCCCGTCATTGCGGCGTTGAGCGCCCACGGGGTCGTCACCAGCGTGGACACGATGCGCGCCTCGGTTGCGGCAGCAGCGATCGAAGCCGGTGTCTGCATCGTCAACGATGTGTCCGGTGGTCGCGCGGATCCAGCGATGGCGCCGGTTGTTGCGCAGGCAGGTGTGCCGTGGATTCTCATGCACTGGCGCTCGGCAGCCGACTTCACCCATTCGGGTGTGGCGCAGGATTACGGTGACGTCGTCGACGACGTCCGTCGTGAACTACTCCAGCAGGTCGATGTTGCCGTCGCAGCGGGAGTCGATCCATCGAACATAGTGCTCGATCCTGGACTGGGATTCGCCAAGAATGCGTCCCACAATTGGGCGCTGCTGCACGCCCTGCCGGCATTCGTGGACCTCGGCATGCCGGTCCTGGTCGGTGCCTCGCGAAAACGCTTTCTAGGGTCCCTGCTCGCAACAGAGGACGCACCTCGGCCGCCTGACGGCCGAGAGGTCGCAACGGCCGTCGTGTCGGCCCTCGCCATCGCTGGTGGTGCTTGGGGTGTGCGAGTGCACGATGCCCGGTCGACCCTGGATGCGCTGGCAGTCGTACGGGCGTGGCAAGGTGCGGGCGTATGAGCGACCGAATCGAGTTGCGCGGACTGAGGGTTCGTGGGCATCACGGAGTGTTCGATTTCGAAAAGCGTGACGGTCAGGACTTTATCGTGGACATCACCGTCTGGATGGATCTCAAACCCGCTGCAGCCACCGATGACTTGACGGCGACGATGAATTATGGGGAACTCGCCGAGTCTGCAGCGGAGATAATTTCCGGGCCCCCGCGGGATCTCATCGAAACCGTGGCAGCCGAGATCGCCGAGCGAGTATTGCTGGATCCTCGCGTAGACGCAGTGGAGGTTGTCCTGCACAAACCTTCGGCGCCGATTCCGCTCGCCTTCACCGACGTGGCCGTCGTCGCGTACCGATCGCGGATCACCGCATGAGCCGCGCGGTGTTGTCGATCGGTAGCAATGTCGGTGACTCGCTCGCACATTTGAACTCCGTCACGGAGGCACTCGGTGACGGAGTTGACGCGGTGTCGGCTCTCTACTCGTCAGCTCCGTGGGGCGGCGTCGAGCAGCAGGACTTTCTCAACGCTGTGATTGTTGTGAACGACCCCGCTCGCGACGCTTACGGTTGGCTGGAGTTCGCTCGCGAGTGCGAGGTGGCGGCGGATCGTGTTCGTATCGAGCGGTGGGGTCCCCGCAGTCTCGATGTCGACATCATCGTGTGTGGAAACACCGTGAGCGGAAACATCGTGAGTGACGATCCGGAATTGCTGCTGCCGCACCCACGGGCACATCAACGCGCGTTCGTGCTTGTGCCTTGGCTCGATGTGGAGCCCGACGCAGAATTGACTGTCGGCGGCGTTGTCCTCCCGATCGAGGAGTGGCTGGCGCGCCTGAGTTCAGAAGAGAGGGACGGAGTGCGGCGAGCAGACGTGACTCTCGACACACTGCGTCGGCTGCGATGAAAGCGACGAAGATATGGGATCTGGTCGTGTTGTTCTTTGTGGCGGCGGTAGGGTCCTGGCTGCTTGTCCGATCCTTCTATGGCTCTCTTCCCCCGATCCCAGCACTCGCCGGTGTATCGCTGTACCCGGTAGCAATCGTGGAGATCGGCCTCGGCTTCTTTGTTCGCTCGCGAATCGGTGGTAGCCGAGTCGGGGACGGTCCACGCCAACTTCACCCGATCACCGCCGCCCGCGCCGTCGCAATCGCAAAGGCATCAGCACTGGTGGGTGCCGCTGTTGCCGGAGTGTGGGGCGGATTCTTGCTCCACGTCATTCCGTTGGCATCGACGGTGCAGGCGGCGTCGACGGATCGAGCCGGTGCGATCGTTGGACTTGTGGCGGGCGGCACGCTTGCAGCTGCCGCGCTGTGGCTCGAGCAGTGCTGTCGGGCCCCAGAGGATGGCGGCGACCACCCCGTGCAGTGACGGTCTTGGACTCATTCAGCAGCAGGATCGTTACAAGTCCAGTATGAAACCATAATCACTCTTGACGATGCGCCAGCTACCCTGGTTGCCATGACCGAATCGACTCGCACGAAAGCAGCCCGCCGTTCTCGGCGCAGTGCGAGCCAGCTTTTCATAGCCGCACTGGTTGTGCTCGGCGTTACCGCAAGCATGCTTCTTTTGTTCAGCGAGAACATTCAATGGCTTCGCGTGGGACTTGTCTCGGCTCTGTGGGCGGCGATCGTGGGCGCCTTCGCGATGACCAAGTACCGACGTGACGCCTTTGCGGACCAGGCGAAAGCCAAGGATCTGCAAACGGTCTACGAACTACAGCTTGCTCGCGAGATTTCGGCTCGACGCGAATACGAGTTGGGCGTCGAGGCTCGGGTGCGCGGCGAGGCTCATCTGGAAGCGAGTGAGGTCGCGGCGCTCCGAGCGGAGCTCGCCCAGCTGCGCAATAACCTGCAAATTCTGTTCGATGGCAATCTTCCAGCCGACAGGGTGGCGCTGCGCGCGGACGCGATGCGCATGCAGGAACTCGGCGGTCGCAACTACGACAGTTATCAGCCTGCCCCGTCGGGCCTGTACGTCCCGGGTCGTGGGCAACAGCCACGTGCCGGTGAACGCAACGAACCGAATGCAGCGGTGCCCGGTCTGGCGACGCCGTTCGACGAACCAGTCACCGCTGAGACCTCGGTTTTGTATCCCGATCCGCCGATCGGCTCCGAAGACAGCCGCGAAGCACAGGAAGGTTCTCAGGCGCAGGCCAACCAGCAGGCTCAGTACAGCCCGCAAGCCCCGAGCGTTCCGGAGACTCAACATATTCCCGTTGCCGAGGGGTACGCCTCCGGGCCGTCTCGTACTTCGGATTCGTACAGTCCCAGCGGCGGGCGAGGCATCCCAATTCGTTCGCAGTCGGCGGGGCCGACCGGATCGGAAACTCGCGAGAGTAGGACTTGGTCGGAGGAGTCGTACGCACCAGCAGCGGAGAGCACGGTCCGGTCCGGAGACAGTAGGCGCCAGGGCCTCGATGCTGACCCGTATTCGACTCCGCAGTCGGCAAATTTCGCGCCCGAGCCTCTACCAGTCCCCGAGCCCACTCCACCGCGAGAGCCGGAGCCTGAACTGATCGCCGAGGTCGAACCGGCCGCTGAGTCTCGGCCCTTTACCTCACCCGAGTCCTTTACCTCACCTGAGCCCACCTACTCACCCGAGCCGAGCTACGCACCCGACGCCTCGTCCGAGCCCGCCGCCCAGATGCCATGGTCCAGCGAACCTGAGCCGGCCAGTTGGAGCCAGGATGCGCCGGCGGATGCCGCGAGTACGGACGCGCCTGCAGAACCGTGGGATCTGCCGGCGCCGAGTCCGCGGCGTCGTCGCCGACTCGAGCCCGATAGCGACGGTAATCCGGGAGCGCACTCCAACGGCCGCTCGGTTGCGGAGATAATGGCTGGACTGCAATCGAGTGACGCCGAGCCGTCCGAGCGCAGGCACCGGCGCCGGCGAGAGGAATAACGCAAGGTTTCAGACTTCAGCGGGAGTGAAACAGATCACCTGCTCGAGCATGGCCGTCGGCACGGGTGAGCCGCTATTGTTTCTGAGGACGTCTGGTACCCGCAGTGCGGGACTGGAACGAACGAAAGGAAGTTCTTCGGTGACCTCATTCGAGTTCACCGACCCAGCTCCTGCGCGCCTGACGGTTGGAATCGTCTCCGCAGGTCGTGTCGGTACAGCTCTCGGCGAAGCACTCGAGCGCGTCGGACATCTGGTGGTCGGTTGCGCAGCGGTGTCGGAGGAGTCGAGACACCGAGCGCGAACGCGTCTACCTGACTCGCAGATCCTGCCGGTGCACGAGGTGGCCACCAGGGCCGAGCTACTGATACTAGCTGTGCCCGATACCGAACTCGGTTCTATAGCTCGCGGGTTGGCGGCTACCGGCGCTGTTGCTCCCGGCAAACTCGTCGTCCACACATCTGGTGCGAATGGCGTCGGCGTGTTGGCGCCGCTGACGGCGTGCGGCGCGATTCCACTGGCGATTCATCCAGCGATGACGTTCACCGGCGACCGCGAGGACAGCGATCGGCTTGCGTCGGCCTGTTTCGGTATTACTGCTGCCGATGAGATCGGTTATGCCGTCGCGCAAGCGCTGGTGCTCGAACTCGGCGGCGAACCGGTGCATGTCCCCGAGGAGAACCGGGCGCTTTATCACGCTGCGCTCGCACACGGATCCAATCATTTGGTCACTCTGATTGCCGATGCCGTCGACGCACTCCAGGTTGCGCTCGACGGGCCGGGATTCCCCGGAATCGACTCTGAGCCCGAAGCGGCGCAGCGTGTTTTGGCTCCGCTGGTGCGGGCAGCCCTCGAAAATGCGCTGCGGCGCGGCGACGCTGCATTGACCGGACCTGTCTCGCGGGGAGACGCTGCGGCCGTGCGCAAGCATATGGCGGTGCTCGGCGAAGTCGATCCGAAAATCGCTGCGGGTTACCGCGCGCTGTCTCTGCGTTCCGCCCAGCGAATGGGGTCTGCGCCCGAACTGATCGAAATCTTGGAAGGTAAGAAATGACGTTGGCAGGTAGCTTCAAGGCGGGTGAGCTCACGGTCCACCACGATCCGGCAGTAGTGCGGTCGGTGTCGAGGGCGCTGAGGTCCGTCGGTAAGACGGTCGCTTTGGTGCCGACGATGGGAGCGCTGCACGCCGGACATATCCACCTGGTGCGGCAAGCGAAGCTAACCGGCGCGGTCGTGATCGTGTCGATCTTCGTCAACCCGCTTCAGTTCGGCGTCGGCGAAGATTTGGATGCGTATCCGCGCACGCTCGATGACGATGTCGAACTGTTGCGTAAGGAAGGTGTCGAACTCGTATTCGCCCCCTCCGGTTCGGACATGTATCCGGCAGGTCCTCGCACCACTGTCAATCCAGGTCCACTCGGCACCGAACTCGAAGGCGCCTGCCGTCCGGGTCATTTCGCCGGAATGCTCACTGTGGTAGCAAAATTGCTGCAGATTGCCACCCCGAACGCGGCTTACTTCGGGGAGAAGGATTACCAACAGCTGACGTTGATCAGGCAGATGGTGCGCGACCTGGACCTCGAGATCAAGATATTCGGGGTGCCGACAGTGCGGGAGCAGGACGGCCTCGCGTTGTCGTCTCGAAATAGATACTTAGGCGCTGCCGAGCGAGAAGCCGCGATGGCGTTGTCGGCTGCATTGGTCGCTGGCGCGCATGCCGCGGCCGGGGGAGCGGATGCCATTCTGGCCACGGCCCGCGGGGTGCTCGACGCAGTTCCCGAAGTGGAGGTCGATTACCTGGAGTTACGCGGCGTCGACCTCGGGACCGCACCCGAGCGGGGGGACGGCCGGCTCCTCATCGCGGCCAAAATCGGCAAGACACGATTGATCGACAACGTCGGAGTTGCTGTAGGAACCGGCTTCCTCGAGTATCCAGACGATCCGACGAGCTAGGGAGAGAATATGTTTCGCACGATGATGAAGTCGAAAATCCACCGGGCAACGGTGACACACGCCGATCTGCACTATGTCGGTTCTGTGACCGTCGATCAGGATCTGATGGACGCGGCGGATCTCCTCGAAGGTGAGCAGGTGACCATTGTCGATATCGATAACGGCGCTCGTCTGATTACCTACGTCATTGCCGGTGAGAGAGGTAGCCGAGTAATCGGAATAAACGGCGCAGCAGCCCACCTCGTCAATCCTGGCGATCTGGTCATCCTCATTGCCTACGGATCGATGAACGAGCAGGAATGCAAAGACTATGCGCCGCGCGTCGTCTTTGTGGACGAGAACAACAACACCGTCGAATTGGGAACCGACCCTGCTCATGCGCCTGATGGCTCGGGTCTCATCACCCCCCGCACGCTTCGTGCCGATTCCGTGTTGGCGTAACGATGTTGCTGGCGGTCGACATTCGGAACACGTCGATGACGCTCGGTCTCTACAGTGGCAGCGGTGATCACGCGAAGTTGCGGCGCGACTGGCGAATGACGACCGATCCGCGGATCACAGCCGACGAACTGGCGCTGATGTTTCGGGGAATGCTGGGCGACGACGCTGATCAGATCACCGGTGTGTCCGCTTTGTCGACGGTTCCGTCGGTGCTGCGCGAGATGCGCACCATGCTCACTCGATATTGGCAGCATGTTCCCCAGGTGGTGGTGGAACCTGGAGTGCGAACCGGTGTTCCGCTTCTGGTGGACAATCCCAAGGAGGTTGGAGCGGACCGTATCGTCAACGCACTTGCAGCTTTCGATCTGTACGGAAGCGCTTGTATCGTCGTCGACTTCGGTACCACCACATGCGTCGACGTCGTCTCCGCAAAGGGGGAGTTTCTGGGTGGCTCGATTGCACCCGGGTTGGAGGTATCGACTGCGGCGATGTCGTCGAGGTCAGCGGCTCTTCGAGACGTCGAACTCGTTCGCCCGCGGTCGGTTGTCGGGAAGAATACTGTCGAGTGCATGCAGTCAGGCGCCGTTTTTGGCTTCGCGGGCCTGGTCGATGGGCTTGTCGGTCGCATCAGGCGAGAATTGCCCGATTTCGCGAGTGACAGTGTGGCGGTCATCGGCACAGGTGAGAGTGCACCCCTCATCATGGGTGAGACGGCGGCAATCGAACACCACGAACCAGATTTGACCTTGGAAGGTCTGCGACTGGTCTACGAACGTAATCTCGTCAAAAGGCGTCCGCGCTAGCGCTTGTGCGCTGCGTGTGCCAGAATCTTTTTCGTGATGACGTGCATGGGACCCCAGGAGTGTTGTCGAGGCTGACCGCTGCCTCGTTCAATTACCGACCTTGGAGTAGTTTCCGTGCTTTCCACACCTGTATTTTTGCGATCTTCGTCCACTGAACTCGACCCCACATCGCGGCAGGTTCGCCTGCGATCCGAGCGACGCATCGAGCGTGCCGACGAACTCGAAGGGGCCTCGAAATGACCACCCTCGAAATGCCTGTCGACCACATGCCCACCCTCGAAATGCAGGAAGTCGGTCGGATGCGTGTCGACCGCATTTCCGTCTTCGAGTTGCATGACGCAGTGGCTCGCGGCGCCGTCGTTGTCGATATTCGGCCTCAATCCAAGCGTGCGATCGAGGGAACCTTGCCCGGGGCGCTCGCCATCGAACACGACATCCTCGAGCGGCGCCTGAATCCGACGAGTGACGCCAGGCTGGCGGCTGCAGTGGATCACACCGTCGAATTCGTCATCGTCTGCTCCGAGGGATGCACGTCCCGACTGGCGGCGGCATCTCTTCAGGAGCTGGGCCTGATCAACGCCGCCGATCTGGTGGGCGGTTACCAAGCGCTCCGCTCGGCTGGTCTGCTCGGAGTGCTCGCCAAGGCCACACATTGCGTGCGTGAAGCAGAGGCGGTCACCGCGCACTGACGTGGACTGCCCTCGTGTGAATTCTTCTGGATCGACGTGTTCAATCCGTATCCGAGGACCAAATCCTTCGCACGGTAAAGTGTGCGGCCGTGAGTGATATTGCTGCTTCCCCGCTGGTCGACGACGGAACACCGGAACAAGTGCGGATTCGTCGTGCCAAGCGCTCGTCTCTGCTCGAGCGTGGAGTCGAGGCGTATCCGGTCTCCGTTCCGCGAACCCATTCGCTACGCGAGATCCGTGATCTGTTTCCGAATCTCGACGCGGACTCCACTACCGGCCAGCTTGTGGGCGTCGTCGGGCGGGTGATTTTCGTCCGCAACACCGGCAAATTGTGCTTCGCGACGCTGCAGGAGGGTGACGGCACGCAGTTGCAAGCGATGGTCAGCCTCGCCGGAGTCGGGGCCGACGAGCTCGCGACGTGGAAGTCAGATGTCGACCTCGGCGACTTCGTGTTCGTACACGGGGAGGTAATCAGTTGTCGGCGCGGTGAGCTCAGCGTCATGGCTGCTTCGTGGCAGATGGCGTCGAAGGCGCTACGTCCGCTGCCTGTCGCGCACAAGGAACTGAACGAAGAAACGCGAATTCGTCAACGATACTTGGATCTGATCACTCGTCCCGAAGCGCGGGAGGTCGCGCGCAAGCGGATCGCCGTCGTGCGGGAATTGCGACACGCCCTCGAACAACGCGGGTTCCTCGAGGTGGAGACACCGATGCTTCAGACCCTGCACGGCGGAGCCGCAGCACGGCCGTTCGTTACGCACTCCAACTCGCTCGACACCGACCTGTATCTGCGCATCGCTCCCGAGCTGTTCCTCAAGAGGTGCGTGGTCGGCGGGATCGAGAAGGTTTTCGAAATCAACCGCAACTTCCGCAACGAGGGCTCCGACTCGTCGCACTCGCCGGAGTTCGCGATGCTCGAAACCTACGAGGCTTACGGCACGTACGACGACTCGGCCAGGATGACGCGTGAATTGGTCCAAGAAGTAGCGCAGGCTGCGCTCGGTACGCAGATCGTGCTACTTCCCGACGGCACTACCTACGACCTGGGCGGCGAGTGGACGACGCTCGAGATGTACCCGTCGCTGTCGGAGTCGATCGGCGTCGATGTCACCCCCGACACGAGCGTCGACGAGTTGCTCGCGCTGGCTGAGAAAGTCGGGCTCGACGTTCCCCGTAAGGACGGCAAGTCCATCTACGGCCACGGCAAGCTCGTCGAAGAGTTGTGGGAACACCAGATCGGCGACGCACTGTTTGCGCCGACGTTCGTTCGCGATTTCCCCGTGGAGACATCCCCGCTGACCAGAGGGCACCGCAGCAAGCCGGGCGTCACCGAGAAGTGGGACCTCTACATTCGCGGCTTCGAATTAGCTACTGGTTACTCCGAGTTGGTTGATCCCGTCATCCAGCGTGAGCGTTTCGAGGACCAGGCGCGCCAGGCCGCAGCCGGGGACGAGGAAGCAATGGTGCTCGACGAGGACTTCCTGGCCGCGATGGAACAGGGCATGCCGCCCACGACCGGGACCGGTATGGGCGTCGATCGGCTTTTGATGGCACTGACCGGTCTCGGCATCCGAGACACGATTCTGTTTCCGATCGTGAAGCCCGAAGGCTGACCGGCGGCTTGTTCGCCAGCAGCGGACAAGAATCGGGAAACGAAATAGCTCGTGGCCACGTTATGGACTGTAAGCAGGCACTGAAGGCACTCGCCTAGATCTGAGCCTGAGACGGATACGAGGACCGAGGGTCGGCACGTTGACCAACAGCCAACTACAGTGAGGCTGGAGGCGCAGACGCATTTTGTGTCGGCGTGATACATATTTTCGATGCCGGGCGACCCGTTTTGCTAGAAGACCTGGTGGGAAAGTGCTACTACCCACCAAGAAGTGAGGGAGAGCGATGTTCGAGAGGTTCACCGATCGCGCGCGGCGTGTTGTAGTCCTGGCCCAAGAAGAAGCCAGGATGCTCAACCACAACTACATCGGTACCGAGCACATTCTGCTCGGTCTCATCCACGAGGGTGAGGGCGTTGCAGCCAAGTCGCTGGAGTCGTTGGGTATCTCCCTCGAAGGAGTCCGCAGCCAGGTCGAGGAGATTATCGGCCAGGGGCAGCAGGCTCCGTCCGGTCATATCCCGTTCACCCCGCGTGCCAAGAAAGTACTCGAGCTCAGTTTGCGTGAAGCACTGCAGCTCGGCCATAACTACATCGGTACCGAGCACATTCTGCTGGGACTGATCCGCGAAGGCGAAGGCGTCGCGGCTCAAGTTCTGGTCAAGCTCGGCGCAGATCTCAACCGTGTTCGTCAGCAGGTCATTCAGCTGCTGTCCGGATACCAGGGCAAGGA
>JBBSSG010000066.1:0-18230 GCA_038242295.1 Mycobacteriales bacterium
CGAAGGTCTCGGCGAGATCCTTCTCCGGATCGGTGACGATAGCGACCGCGACGTGTCGCATGGAATCCCAGATGGGTTCGCTCGCTGGCCGATCGCGCAGTATTTGGAACCACTCGAGCGCAGATGCCTCGATATGGTGCAGTACAGCTTCTTCTTTGTTCGCGAAATAGTTGTGAAACGTCCGCGTGGACACACCCGCCTCGGCCGCAATGGCGTCGGCGGTGACGGCATCCAGCCCGCGCGTTTTTGCTAGGTTGACTGCCGCCGAAGCCAGAGCATCGCGGGTCGCGGCCTTCTTTTGATCTCGAAGGCCGGTGGAGGAAACGGTCACTCCTACCAAACTACGGAAACTGCAGAGTTCTGCAAACTTGCACGATCATGCAAAGTTGTAAATTTCATCACACTCGGGGGGATTGGTGTGATGGACCACATCAAGCGCACTATCGCCGAGACCACGCCGCCGGATCTGCGGTGAGCTCCGAAACGAACGACGGCAGGTCGTCGTCGACGATGTCCGAGAGAAACACCCCTTCGAGTACGGCCCTCATATTGACGCGAACCGCGAGCCACACCACCTGCAAGGGCTTTGCCGGACCCTGGTAGTCGAGATCCTCGGGCCGCTGACCCCGCACCGAAGCCAACGGGCCTTCGATAGCGCGGATGACATCGGCGACCGATATCTCCGTAGCCGGCCTGGCCAGCCAATACCCGCCGTCTGGGCCTCGGCGACTCCGCACCAGATCAGCTCGGCGCAGATCGGCTAACACCGATTCCAGAAACTTGTGCGGAATCTCCTGCGCACTGGCGAGAGCTTCCGCCTTCCCCGGAGCGCCGTCGGCTGCCGCGAGCTCGAGCAAGGTACGCACCGCATACTCTGCTTTGGCGGTGATGTGCACGGGGGTCTCCTATCGGCGAACGGCATGCGACATCGCCGTCCGCGTGCAGACAACTAGCATTGACGCGCTCATATTCGGAGAGCAACAAACGGCGCGGCTATGCGAGCGTCAGATCTTCTTCAGCGCCTCGCCCTTGTGCATCGCCAAGTGGTCCGTCTTGTCACTCTTGATCTCGTACTGCGGATCATCAGCACTACACCGCCGAGTGCGACCCTTGAACTCCACGTCTTTCGTATGAACTTTGGTGATCTTGCCTTGCACATGGCCAACTTCGGAATTCCAGTCCACATGGTCACCCACCGAGAACTTTTGCGTCATGCAACATCCTCCCGCCATTGACTGATCGAGCTGAACAAAATAGCCTGCTCACGTTGCACATCATGCCAAAGGACGACGCAGTCGCGCCACCTGAGAACTCGGTCTCATCAAGCTCGCCCGGGGTCGGCCATCGACTGAGATGATCGACTTCGACGAACGAGGCAGGTACGGCTGATGAATGCACGATCGGCGCAATCATGATGGGAATTCCACTGATCAGTCCATGCAAGGGCCTCATTCGGTGGCCCCTGACGGCGTTGCGCGCACTGTGGTGTGTGTTGTTCTCAGTCGGACTGCTGTGGGTGGTTGTCGATCAGCACCGACGCCGGCAGCCCGATACCGAAGTGCTCGACCCGCACATCGATACCGGACAATAGCAACCATGGATCCGGTCGAAGCCCTCCGCGAGATCGCCTACTGGCTCGAACGCGCACGCGCGGACACCCACCGAGTGAAGGCGTATCGCCGGGCTGCGGACATCGTCGAATCATTGAGTGAAGCAGGGTATTCCGAACGCGTCCAGGCAGATTCGTGGACCGCGCTGCCCGGCATCGGCGCCAAGACATCGCTGATCATCCGTCAAGCCGTCGCTGGTGAGGTCCCCGAGTTCTTGACGGAAAAGCGGACCGAAGCGAGTCCGATCGGACACAACGACCTTCGAGAAGCACTGAAGGGCGACTTGCACACTCACTCCGACTGGTCCGACGGCGGGAGCCCGATCGAAGAGATGATGCGGACCGCGAAGCGACTCGGCCATGACTACTGCGCCCTCACCGACCATTCCCCTCGGTTGACCGTTGCCAACGGACTCACTGCCGAGAGGCTCCGAAAACAACTCGACGTCATCGCCGAACTCAACGAGCGGCTAGCGCCGTTCCGCATCCTGACCGGGATCGAGGTCGACATCCTCGACGACGGCAGCCTCGACCAAGACGACTCTCTACTCGCCGAGTTGGATGTCGTTGTTGCAAGCGTACATTCGAAACTTCGGGCAGACTCGGAGACCATGACGCGAAGGATGGTTCGGGCGGTCGCGAATCCGCTGGTCGACGTGCTCGGTCACTGCACCGGCCGACTGGTCGAAGGCGGCCGGGGCACTCGCCCGGAATCGACATTCGATGCAGAGGTGGTGTTCGAGGGCTGTGCGCAGTTCGGCACGGCGGTGGAGATCAACGCAAGGCCGGAGCGTCAAGACCCGCCCGAGCGACTCATCGACATCGCACTCGATCGCGGCTGCATGTTCTCCATCGATACCGACGCGCACGCGCCCGGCCAACTGGACTGGCAGGGTTACGCGTGCCTGCGTGCCGAGGCTCGCGGAGTTACCCCTGACCGCGTCATCAACACCTGGGAATTGGACGACCTACTCGCGTGGATCGGCGACGATCGATGAGTTATGCCGGCATCAGTGCATTCCTCGCTACTCTCACACTACTTTTCGGGTGCAGCACCTCCCCTTCCGATCCCGCGCCCGCAACCGCAACCGCAACAGAGGTTGCGTCTGTGCCCGCCCTTGTTCCAGCACGGGCCGACCCGCCGGTTCGTCTCCTGTACGGAGGCGACAAGGACAACTTCGGCGATCTATACCTACCCGACAACGGTGAAGATTCCCTTCCGGTAGTGGTCATGGTGCACGGCGGTGGGTGGCAGTCCAGATACGACTTGTCGTACTTCGGTCCCCTGGCGCAAGCCGTCGCCGCCCGCGGAATCGCCGTGTGGAACATCGAATATCGGCGCAGTGCGAAAGACTTTCGCACCACCCTCGCCGACGTCGACAAAGCAATGGATGCACTGGCGACCACCGCACAAGAAGTGTCCGGCGGACGCCTCGACCTAGATCGCGTGCACATCGCAGGACACTCGGCGGGAGGACAACTCGCGGCCTGGATCGCCGGACGGCATCCAGAATCGGTGACGGTAACCGGACCTCGGCCGCGCGTCCGTCTGCGGAGCGCGACGATCATGGCGGGAGTATTCGACATGGCCCGAGCAGCGACCATCGGCGGTGACAAATTCGTTCCAGCATTTTTGGGAGGCATGCCGGACCAGGTCCCCGACCGCTATCGTCTTGCATCCCCGATAGACCGCCTGCCGACAGGCCTCGAGGTGACAGCGATCCACGGAGACGCCGACACGACGGTTTCGGTGAACCAGAGCAAGGCATACATCGAGGCCGCTCGCGCTGCCGGCGATCTGGCCGAACTGAGGATCCTGCCGGGGTTGGGGCACTCGGATTTTGTCAGGCGAGATTCGATGGCATGGTCGACGACCCTCGATACGATCACCGAACACACCTCAACTCTGCACTGAAGTCTGGTCCACATTGCGCATGAAGCAGACGGCACTGACCGGAATCCTCGTCGTGCTCGTCGTCGCCGGCTGCGGCAGTGAATCGACGGATACGGCTGTGCGGCCCTCGACCTCGACTTCTGAGGCCGTACCCGGGAGCTCTTCGGTTGCGACGGCTATAGCGCCACCCGGTCTCCCTGAAACGCCAGCGGCACCGGTTGAGTCTGCAGCAGCTGACACCCCCGAAACCCGCGATCCAGGGCCAGCACCGATCAACGAACCAGCACCGCCGGTGGGCCCGGACGCCGATATGCCGCACGGCGAGGATCTTTACGTCGAAACGTGCCAGCGTTTCGTCACAGCAATCGATGCGATCGCTAAAAGCGGTGCGGCTTCACGTGAGCAGTCGGTCACTGGAATGTCCGGCCAGCTGCAGTCCAACCCGCGCTGGTCGACTTTCTCGCCGGAGGATCAGCAGCAGATGCTCCGCGGGATCGAAGCAGCTGGGAAGAGTAGATGCTGAACGGACGAGGCTGACTACGCACTGTTTTGCATAGTTCGCGCCCAAATTCGCGGCCGATGTGGGGGCTTGGTGAGCAACCCACACCCCTAAATCCGCACGTGAATTTACTATTTGCACCTTCTACATGGGGCTCGTCTACAGAAATGAGGCGCAGATGTGCTGGCAACCGGCCAGTACCGACGCGAGGTGTTGCCGAGCCCAGTGATCCGCGCACGTTCCAGCAGCCGCGCACGTCACAACCTGCGCACCTGCTGCAGCCTGCGCGATCGACTGAAGAGTGCGAGCCACGTCAAAGAACAACTGAAAAATCCCCTGACAATTCTTTGACACACAAAAAATCCCCACCCAGCGAACTGGGTGGGGATTTTGGCGGTGGCGGAGGGATTTGAACCCTCGGACGGGGGTTACCCGTCACGCGCTTTCGAGGCGCGCTCCTTAGGCCGCTCGGACACGCCACCGCGGAAAACTGTACCGCAGTGACGGCGCGACGCTAAATCGCCAGCTCAATGCCGGTGGATCAGTGGCCGGTGAGCTTGTCCTTGATGTTGGAGGCTGCGTCCTTGACCTTCTCCGCGCCGTCCTTGACTGCAGATGAGGCCTGATCGCCCTTGCCTTCGTTTTCGAGATCCTTGTTGCCAGTTACCGAACCGGTGGCTTCCTTTGCCTTGCCGCCCAGGTCCTCGGTCTTGTTCGAGATCTTGTCGTCGAGTCCCATGTGTTGCCTCCTGAGGAATGCGATGTGCAGAGCACGTTTGCTGCGCCCCGCACTCAACGTACCCGTCGACCTGTGCCTCAAACATGAGAATTTCATGAGCGTTTCGAGGTGAAGAAGCCACGAAGAGCATCGCCGCATTCCTTTTCGAGGATGCCGCCGCGAACTTCCGGGCGGTGCGCTAGACGCTGATCGCGCACCACGTCCCACAGCGACCCCACCGCCCCCGTTTTGGGTTCCCACGCCCCGAACACCACCCTCGATACCCGGGCAGCTACGAGCGCGCCGGCGCACATCGTGCACGGCTCGAGCGTCACGGCGAGAGTGCAACCTTCGAGGCGCCAACCATCGCCGTGCACCGCTGCCGCAGATCGCAAGGCCAACACCTCGGCGTGCGCCGTCGGATCACCTGTTTCTTCACGCGCGTTCGCTGCACGCGCCAATTCACGGCCGTCGGCGTCGAAGACCACTGCCCCCACGGGCACGTCCAGATCGGAGGCGTCACGCGCAGCCGACAGAGCTGCACGTATCAGTTCCTCGTCGGTCACTTCTACCGGTGGAGCTTGTCCAGTACAGCGGCAAGTTCATCGTCGAAGCCCAGACGCTGCGCGATCGACTCGAGCTGCTCGTCGGGATACAGATCGGTCTCGGCGACGATGATGCCCATCACGGCCTCAGGGAGCCCGAGATCGGCCAGCAACGCCATGTCGCCCTCGGGCCACGGCTCGACGTCGTCAAGTTCGTCGTCGTCGAAATCGGGGATGTCGACGTTAAGCGCATCGAGGATGTCCGCTGCGATGTCGTACTCGCTTGCGAGACTCGCATCGGACAACAGCAGCCTGGTACCGGAGGGAGCCGGGCGCAGCACCACGAAGCACTCATCGTCGACGTCGAGGAGCCCGAAAACAGCCCCTGAACTACGCATCTCACGTAACTCGGTCTCGGCCGCAGACAACGACGCCAACGATCCTGCAGATAGCGGGGTCACCGTCCATTTTCCGTCCTCGCGGACGACGGCAACCCCGAAGCCTTCCAGGTCGTCGAACGTGCTGGTATCCGGAGCGTCGAACTTTTTCGCCTTGGCGGAGTTGTTACTCCCGCGCTGTGCAGCCATGACGTCACGGTAGTCGTCGGAGTGCCTCAAAATGAAGTCCACCGGGTGCAGAGCCGATCGCACCTGTGCCAATCTGTTGAGGTGACTACTGCTCCTGTGTGTGTATTGGGCCTCGGGCTGATCGGCGGATCGGTTCTGCAGGCAGCTGTTCGCGCTGGTCGGATGGCCTGGGGGTACAACCGCTCAGCCGATGCAATCGCCGGGGCCACCGATGCTGGATACGACACGGGCACAGATCTGACGGCTGCGTTGGGTCGAGCCGCCGAAACCGGCGCTCTGATCGTCGTCGCGGTACCGATGCCGGCCGTGGACAGTATTCTGGCCGCGATCGCTGAGCATGCGCCGAACAATCCGATCACCGACGTCGTCAGCGTCAAGGCCGAAGTGGCTGCGGCGGTGTCGCGGCACGGTCTCGCCGCCCGATACATAGGCGGACATCCGATGGCGGGCACCAACGCGTCCGGCTGGTCCGCGGCGGACCCCGACCTATTCCGTGACGCGGTATGGGTGGTCGGTGCGGACGACGACGCAAACCCCGATGTCTGGCGCGAAGTCGCCTCGCTGGCACTGGACTGTGGCTCGGTCGTCATACCGGTCGAGAGCGGTGAGCACGATCGGGCGGTCGCGAGAATTTCGCACCTCCCCCATCTTCTCGCCGAAGCACTCGCACTGGTCGGCGCGTCGGGAAGCTCCCTGGCGTTGGGTCTGGCCGCTGGTTCCTTCCGCGATGGAACCAGGGTGGCATCCTCGTCACCCGAGTTGGTTCGGGCCATGTGCGAGGGCAATGCCGACGCGCTCATCGCGGCCCTCGACGACGCGTTGACGCTACTGACTCGCGCGCGAACCGAGCTGGCAACCGAGGGATCGACGCGCACCCTGGTCGACGCCGGTCACGATGCGCGAGCGCTCTACGAAAGTCATGAGCGATTCGAGATCACCGGGGTGGAACCGGGCGACGACGGCTGGCGCGAATCGTATCGAGCAGCCGGTCGGAAAGGCGGCGTCGTACGTCAGATCCGCTCAGCCAGTCCCGGGTAGTCGAGGAGGAAGCCGTCAGGATCCACGGTCACCGACGAGCTGGACACCGGCGAGAGGACGTGAATGCCGTCTGCTCCACTGCTGTACGTCAGGCTGGCTTCTTGGATGCTGAGGTCGAGGAGGTTCACGTAGACCACCGGCACGTGCATGTCGATGGAATCCAGATGGAGACCGAGGCGGCGGATCGGAAGCGTGTTGAAAAACGGGCTGAAGACGACGTCGACATCGAGCGCGCCGTTATATGTCGAGCGCTGGTGGTTCGAAGAGTTCTCGACCATCCAGTAGCCCTCGGCGTCGCGACTGATGGACGCTTGCTTCTCCCCGCCTGCGACGAACGTACGCAGCGAGAGCCTGCGGGTGACGCCGTTCTCGTCGGTCACCAGGTCGTAGGACGCGCTGAATGCTGGGTGGTCCGAGCAGGCGCCGCCAATTACGCGACCTGCTGCCTTTATTCTGTTCCCGCTGAGTTGAACGCGTACCGATTCCATTCGGGGCGCGTCGTGAGCTCGCCATGTCAGAATCGCGGGCCAAGCCCGACCCGATGGCGCTGGGGCTGGAGCGCGTTCTACACCCGAGTTTGGAGTGGTCACCCACCTACGGTAAGCGACAGTCGGGTGGATAGGCCAAACGGTACTGAATTTCCTCTACCTGGCATCCAAGCATTTCACCCGGCTATTCGGGCGCATACCGGTGTAAATGCGAAATTTCGGGCACGATCGGCGTGGCACGGATTACCCGGGGCATCTGTTCCAGCCTCCTCACTCTCACTACTGTGGGCGGCGTGAATGCAGGTGACAGAGACTTCGCGCACTCCGAACAGGCAGCGAAAAGTCGGCAAGACAAAGCACGGGCCCTTGCGCGCTACATCTGGGAGCGCGGAATCGACAGCACCGAACTACTCGGCCTGTCCGATGCCGTTCGCCGCAAGCTCGCCCGAGCAGCAAACATCCACCCGCCGAGCACGATGGAAACCTGGACTATCACCGCAGACCTGCTGGATACGAAGAATCAGTGGGCATCGGCAAACCCGTCCCACGCCTCGGCAACCCCAGAGCATACCGACGAGAAGATCATGTGGGTGAAACCGCCGATCGCGCCCTGGTGACGCGCTCCGCGCCCGTGTGTGCGTAGTAGGTGCGGGCTCCTACTACGCACACACGGGCGGCGGAGCCGCGATCATGCCGTCCTCCATCACCAGGACTCGGTCGGCAATCGCGACGGTGGAGAGCCGGTGCGCGATGATCAAAGCGGTACGGCCGTGCAGGATCGTCCCGAGTGCACGCTGCACCACTCGTTCGCTCGGGATGTCGAGGGTGGAGGTGGCCTCGTCGAGCACGATCACCGCAGGTGCCGCCAGGAACACCCGAGCGAACGCGACGAGTTGACGTTGCCCCGAACTGAGCCTGCCGCCGCGCTTGTGTACGTCGGTATCGATCCCGTCCGGCAGAGCAGTGATGAACTCGGTCAGCCCGACAGCCTCTGCTGCGGCGACGACCTCGGCCTCGGTCGCGGAGGGTTTGCCGAGTCGAATGTTGTCGGCGATCGAGCCGGAGAACAAGAACGGTTCCTGCGTGACCATGACGATGTGCTGGCGCAGAGTTTCGTCGTCGAGCCTGCGCAGGTCGACACCGTCGAGCCTGATCTCTCCGGCGGTCGGATCGTAGAACCGGCAGAGAAGCTTCGCCATCGTCGATTTTCCGGCACCGGTGGCGCCGATCAGCGCCACGACCTGTCCTGCCGGGACGTGTAGCGAAAACTCCGGCAGCACGACGCGTTGGCCGTCGTAACCGAATTGCACTGCGTCGAAATCGATCTCGCCGCGGGCGGCGCCGAGCACAGCAGGCTTTGTCGTCGCCTCGACACACGGTTTTTCCTCCAGCACGCCCGAAATCTTTTCGAGCGCAGCCGCAGCCGACTGGTAGGCGTTGAACACCTGAGCCAGCTCGTCCAAGGGGCCGTAGAACCTGCGCAGGTACAGCACGTACGCCGCGAGGACACCAACGTCCATGTGGCCGTTGATCACTCGATAGCTACCCGCAACGAGGATGAGTGCAAGCGTGAGGTTGCCGATCCACCGAACGATGCCGGTGTAGCCGGCCATACCTCGCAGCGCAGCAGTCGTGGCATCACGGTATTCGGTGTCATCGATTGCCAAAATTGCGTTGTTGCGTTCCTCGCGACGAAACACCTGGACCGCCCGAATCCCACCCATCGACTCGACGAAATGCACGACGACTTTGGCGATCGCGACGCGGGTGCGGCGGTAGTCGGAGCGTTGCCTGCGCTGCGACCACCGTGTGACCAGTACGAGTGGTACAAACCCGGCCAGCACGATCAACGCGAGTGGCACATCGAGATACACCAGAATTGCCGCGATGCTGACGATGGACAGGATCGCGCTCAGGGCGTCGTTCAACGCACTTTCGAGCAGGGTCTGCAACGAGTCGATGTCGCTGGTGAGCCGCGAAATCATCCGCCCCGACGTGTACTGCTCGTGGAACGAGATGCTCGAGCGCTGCGAGTGCTCGAACACTCTCTTCCGCAGGTCGAACAAGATCGCTTGACTCAGGCTGCCTGAGACGATCAGGAACGAATAGGTGGTGATGGCACCGAGGACACCTAGGGCAATGTATCCGAATACCGTCCACGCCAATGGCATCCAATTTCCGTCGATAGCTGCAGCTACTCCGTGATCCAGCGCGTATGCGATCAACAACGGACCAGCGACGAACGCCAAATTGTCGACGAGGATGATCGCGAGCGCCAGCAGCGTCTGCTTCTTGTACGGGCGGACCAACGACATCAGCAGTCGACGCGCCCGCCCGGCGAGGATCAAGTTGCCCGCAGAGTCGACGTCGGAATCTTCGTTTCCAACCCCGTGCCATTCGATTTCGTTCGTCTTCTCAGTCATCGATGGCCCCCATGACGTGGCGGTAGCGCGCCGAGGTCGCCAGTAGGTGTCGATGCGTACCCTCTTGCGCGATTCTTCCGTTCTCCAGTAGGAGCACTCGGTCTGCCAACGCCGCAGTCGAGGGCCGATGCGCGACGAGCAGTGTCGTCGAATGTGTCGAGGCGCGTCGTAGGTCCTGGTGGACCCTCGCCTCGGTGTCGACGTCAAGTGCCGACAGCGGATCGTCGAGCACCAGGACCCGAGGCCTACCGAGCACCGCCCGCGCCAATGCCAATCGTTGACGCTGCCCGCCGGACAGGCTCATACCCTGCTCACCGATCTGTGTATCGAGCCCGCGCGGCAGGAGCTCGACGAATTCGCGGGCATGCGCGATGTCCAAAGCCTCTTCGACGTCGGTAGCAGTGGCTTCAGGCCGTCCGAGCGAGATGTTGTCCCGCACACTTGCCGAGAACAGCACCGGGTCCTCGAACGCCGTCGACACCACCGAACGCAGGTTCGTCAACGACAACCTCCTGACGTCGATGCCGTCGATGGTTACCGCACCGGAGGTGGGGTCGAACAAACGCGGAACCAGGTTGGTGAGGGCGGTTTTTCCGCTCCCAGCGATGCCGACGAGCGCGACGATCTCCCCTGGTTCGATACGGAAGTCGATGTCGATCAGCAGCGGTGCCGAGCCGTCGGGAAACGTGAATCCGACGCGGTGGAACTGGAGGACTCCGCGACTGTTCGGTTGCAGCGACATCGGATTCACCGGGTCGCTGATCGTCTCCGGAGTGTCGATGACCTCCCAGTACCGATCTGCGGCTGTGCGCGCGACATTGAGCTCCGCCAGGAGGAAACCGAAAGATTCGATGGGCCACAGCAGGAACGCCGCGATGGCCATGGCCGCGACGAGCATGCCCACCGTCATAGTGCCTGCGGCGATCGAATAGGCGCCGAATGCCAGCATCACACCCATTCCGATGGGCGGAACGCCGACGATCAGCGACCACAGAACAGCAAGGCAGCGGACCTTTTTCATCTCCGTACCACGAAGAGTCGCAGCCTCGGTCAAAAACTTGCGGCCCAGCTGTGCGCCGCGACCGAATGACTTCAGCACCCGGATGCCCAGGATCGACTCCTCGACCGTCGTCGTGACGTCGCCCGCTTGGTCCTGCGCGTCACGAGCGAGGACTCGGTATACCTTCTCGAAGCGGATGCAGACGATCACGAGCGGTACCGACGTCACCGACATGACGAGCCCGAGTTGCCACGACTGCATGAACAGAACGCCAAGTCCGACAAGCAAAGTGACGGTGTTGGTGATGATGAAGGGACCGATGAACGCAAAGAACTGCCGCAGCGAAGACAGGTCTGTGATCGCTCGGGACAGCAGCTGGCCGGAATCCCACCCCTCGTGGGCCGACACCGACAGTCTCTGTAGTTTCTGAAATATCGTTGCGCGCGCCGATATCTCGAACTGACTGGACGGCGCCGAAACCAGGTATCGACGGATCCAGATGCCGGCGGCGTCAGCGGTTCCCAGCGCCAGTACGACGCCGGCGGGCCACCACACTGCGGCGAAGGTTCCGTCCGCGATCGGCCCGTCGATGACGCCCTGCATCACCAGCGGGATCGCCAGTCCGGTCAGCATCGACATCAACGCGATACCGATTGACGCCGCATAGTGCCACTTGTACGGCGCGAGGAACGGCAGGAAGCGGGCGAGCGAGCTACGAGCGCCGCGCCGCGGGTTCAACTGTTCCCTTGTCGCGGTTCGATTTTCGAGCACATCCGTAGACACCGATACCTCCTCACCTCTTGTGGTGTGGATGGTCTCAGTTCGAATGTCCTTCGATCAACCGATTTATCGCGCCGGGAGCGGCGTCGGGCAGCGCCTGAGCAACTAACTAAGCAAGTGGCCGAGCGATGCCGAGGACACCCGTCACGGCTCGCTCGGCGAACAACTCGTCGTACTCCGGGTGACCGCCGAGCTGGGCGGCGACCCCTTCCAGTACTCCGTAGTAAGCCAGGGCAAGCACCCGGTCGGGCTGCCCCAGGGGGATGGTCCCCTGGGCGCGGCCCGCCGCGATGAGCGTGGTGATGAAATCGATTCCGCTGCTCATGATTGCCTCGATGGCGATGCCGACCGGGTGGTTCAGGTGGTCGAACTCGAAGCGCAATCGTACTAGAAGGCGGGCGACGTCGCGCCGGCAGTAGACAGCGTGACCACGGGCTAGCGTCATCAAGGCCGTCACCGGGTCGCTCTGCTGAGCGGCCGGTAGGCCGACCTCGCGCCGCCAGCCCTTGTCTGCCTGGGCGACAGCGGCCAGCACCAGCGCCTCCTTGTCGGCGAACTGGTGATAGACGGCCCCGCGGCTGTAGCCCGCCTCACGAGCCACCAGTTCGACCGAGAGGGCGCCGTAACCCCCGCGAGCCAGCCCGCGCGCCGTCGCATCAAGGAGGGCGCGGCGGGTGGCCGCCGTGCGATCGGCGTGGCTCTGACGTGTGGGCTCCTGTCCGGCCGGCATGCTTGGCAATCTACACAGAAACCCCGCGTAACTGCCACGTCGGTCCTCATTTCGTGTATTGGACCGGTCATCGTTACCCCTGGTCAGAACCTTGAATAGCAGTCACCGACTGCTTGCACATACACATACACACTTGTATCCATATATCCATACAAGTGTGTATGTGTATGCAATACCCCCTTGATTTCTTCTCATTCGATTGGTCTCAAACCCGGAGGTACAACATGCGACTATCTCGCTATCTCGGCACGACTGCCGCCGCAATCGGTGTGGTTGCGCTATCGCTCGCCGACTACGCAGTTCCCGCTCGAGCAGACCCTGCCCCGCTCGTTTATGCGGTGCTCGGCGACTCCACTGCCTCCGGCGTCGGAACCGGCGCCGGCCCGCAGGGTGGTCTGGTCTTCAGTGCATCCAACCCGGTCCTGTGCATGCGCAGCAGCATCGCCTACGGCCCGCTCTGGGCTGCGGCTCACCCGAACTACACCTTGCCTGCCGATCAAATGCTCACCTGCTCCGGCGCGCACGTCGATAGCGAGCCCGGTGCATTCTCCAAGTCGAAGGCAAAACGGGACGTCGACGAACAGATCGAGGAACTCAGGGCTGACGCCGACTTGGTCTCCTTGGCAGTCGGCGCCAATGACGTCGGCTTCTCGAAGATCGTGGAGAAATGCGGCTTACTCCTAGGAAACTGCACTGCCGCCATCAACACGGCAAAGGCCTACGCGACAGTGACGCTGAAGACGAAGCTGATCGACATCTACCAGGATATTCACACCAAGGCCCCTAACGCCGAGCTTGTCGTGATGGGCTACCCGCACATGTACACCATCCCCGGCAACTGCTTGATCGGCAGCAACAACAACCGAACCGCCGTCAACGCAGCCATCGACTTCATGAACGACAAGATCATCAAGCCGGCCGTCGAAGCCGCAGGCAGCTACGCCAGCTTCGCCGACCCGCGACCGGCCTTCACCAATCACGGCCGCTGCGCCTCGGAATCCTGGATCAACAGCGCTGAGCAGAACCCAGGAGGTGCCTACCACCCGACCTACCTCGGTCACCAGTTCGGCTACCTTCCGGCGCTGACGGCCGTCACCGGCTGAGTATCCACAGTGCCGCCGCCCACAGGTAGGGCAAGGACCGACCGATTCACGCCCACCTGATTCTGGGGTGCCCTCACAGGCATCCCAGAATTTTGCGTTTGCGGCCTGACCTTCGAGGCCATGCAGCAGCACTGATTTCTCGTCACCTGCTGCGAAATGACCTCGGCGACTGTCTGCGGTGTGGGTGGCCAAACATGTCGGAGTTCTCGAGTAACGTTCTCCTTGAGTTTTCGTCTGTGGAAGAAGAGGGTGTCCGTGAGTTCACGATCGATGGTCGGGCTGTTCGCCGGAATCGGTGGGCTCGAGTTGGGGCTCTCGGAGCAGGGGTGGTCCACCGAGCTGTTGTGTGAGATCGATCCGGGTGCCGGGGCAGTTCTGAACGCGCGCTTCCCTGACGTTCCAGTGCACACCGACGTGACGAAGCTGCGGTCCTTGCCAGCTGGAACCGAGCTCGTCGCTGCGGGTTTTCCCTGCCAGGATTTGTCTCAGGCAGGTCGAACAGCCGGTATCACTGGCGCTCGGTCGGGCCTGGTCGACGAGGTATTCCGGCTAGTCAAGCGTCGCAACGGCCCGCGGTGGTTGCTCATCGAGAATGTCCCGTTCATGCTCCAGCTCGGCCGGGGCGCCGCGATGCGCCACATCACGGACGCGCTGTCGGATCTCGGATACATGTGGGCGTACCGCGTGGTCGACGCCCGCTCGTTCGGTCTGCCGCAGCGTCGCCAACGAGTCCTGATGCTGGCCTCACGCACCGAGGACCCGCGCGAGATCTTGTTCTCCCAAGACGCAGGACCGCCCCTCGACGGCGACCCGTCGGAGCAGCCGTGCGGCTTCTACTGGACTGAAGGCACCAGAGGCCTCGGCTGGGCCGTCAACGCGGTCCCGACGCTCAAGGGCGGATCTTCCATCGGCATTGCCAGTCCGCCTGCAGTGCGTTTGCCGTCCGGGGAAATCGTCACGCCCGGGATCGTCAGCGCCGAACGTCTACAAGGATTCGATCCTGATTGGACCGCTCCCGCGCTATCGCTGCCCGGGGTTCGGCCGGGGCACCGATGGAAGCTCGTCGGCAATGCCGTCAGCGTGCGGATGGCGTCATGGGTGGCATCCCAGCTCGAGCGACCGCAGGTTCACGACGACTCCGATGACGTCGAAATTCTGCCGGGGCAGGCGTGGCCCACTGCGGCCTGGGGATCGAAAGGCTCGGCCTACCGAGTGCATCGGTCGACGTGGCCGGTCCACGAACCGTACGAGAATCTGAGCGATTTCCTCGACGACTCCCAGTTGCTGTCTGCGAGAGCCACTGCCGGTTTCCTCAAGCGTGCCCGCATGGGCAATCTGCGTTTCATCCCGGGATTCCTCGACGACGTCGAATCGCACCTGGACCGTATGGGCGGGCACCCCACCCCGCGGGCCGCATGAGCGATCAACTCTTTCCCGATCCGCCTGCGCTGGCACGCCCGTTGGCGTTGGCCGGCGACAAGCCCGCACCCGACGCCGATCGCAGTGACAAGAAGAATTACGCCCAGCGGCTCTCGAACCACCTGGCGCAGACGGTGGCCGATGCTCTCCGGCCGCACTACCCCAACATCACTCCCGACGCGATGGGTGTCGGGCAGGAAGCACAGGTCGACGTCGCGAAGGGTCGCAAAAGGCTCGATGTGAAGGCGCTCGATCCAACGCTGGGCCTGATCCTTTGCGTGTCGATCAAGACTTACAGCTTTCGAGATTTCAGCCCCCGGTCCGGAAAGTTCGGTCGCTGGACCAAGAACATCGTGCGCAACGATCACGAACTTCGCGGCGAAGCAATGGTCCTCCATCAGCGGCAGCCGTACAGCGTCCTGATAGCCGTCATGTTCGAGCCGTTCGCCACCTGCGACGACGGTGATCCCTCCAAGGCCAGTGACACCGGTAAGTCGTCTTTCGCCCACCATGTGACGACGTTGTCGAAGCGGTCCGGTCGCGGCAAGCGAGCGGTGGTCGGCGGCACCGGCAAGATGTGGGTCGATCTCGGCGCCGAGGACACTCGCTACGACCTGTTCGAGAAGGTGTACATCGGGTTGTACGACCCGGACGGGGAAGTCAGATTCTTCGACGTCGATGAATCTCCCCCGCGCAACGGCCGCCCGACGGAGGCGCAGACGCAATCGTTCGAAGAATTCGTCGCGGTCGTGCACAGCGAGGTCGAGCGTCGCAACAAGTTCGCACCCACCTGGTCCGAACCGGAGGACAGCGAGGACGGTTAGATTCGAGGGCGTGCCCTGCCCTGTGACCGATGCCGCAACCAGCGCGCGCCTGCGCAAACAGCGTCGGCGCGACACGAAGCCGGAGCTCGAGTTGCGTCGTGAAGTGCACCGACGAGGCTTGCGGTATTTCGTCGATCGTGCGCCGCTGAAGGGTCTGCGGCGACGGGCGGATCTCGTTTTTCCGCGCCGCAAGGTGGCCGTCTACGTCGACGGATGCTTTTGGCACAGCTGCCCGGAGCACGCCACTAAGCCCCGCAACAATGCGCAGTGGTGGGCTGACAAACTCGCTGCCAACGTTGCTCGCGACCGGGACACCGACGCCAGGCTCGAGGCAGCGGGGTGGACTGTGGTGCGGGTGTGGGAGCACGAACCGGTTGTTGCCGCGGCCGACAAAGTCGCTGATGCTCTGGCCTGAGCAACCTTCCCGTCGGGTTCGCGGCGGGACGGCTCAGCGTTCGACGGAAAGCGCTGAAGAAATAAACTCGGATGCATGTCGTTTTCCGCGATCGAGCTCGAAGGCACCAAGAGTGAGCAGTACGAGCAACTGACGCAGCAGGCACGAGCGCTCGTCGACGGTGAATCGGATCGCATCGCTAACGCTGCCAACATTGCTGCTCTGACGTATCACGCACTGCCCGAAGTCAATTGGGTTGGCTTCTACCTATACGACGGCACAGAGCTGGTCGTCGGGCCGTTTCAAGGACAGCCTGCCTGTGTGCGCATCGCGCTCGACAGAGGCGTCTGCGGGGCAGCAGCGACGACGCGTGAAACACAGCGAGTTGCCGACGTCAGTGCCTTTCCCGGCCACGTTGCGTGCGACGCAGCGACGCGTTCCGAGTTGGTCGTGCCGCTGTACGACGGGGAGAAACTGGTCGGGGTCTTCGACCTGGACAGTCCGATCCTGGACCGTTTCGACGCCGACGACCAAGCCGGTCTCGAAGCCGTCGCGCGTGTATTCCTCGATTCACGTCAGTAACTGAGGCCTCGTAGGTTCAGATAGCGTCTGCCGCGGCGCGAAAGAACCAGGCCATCACCAGGGCGCCGGGATCTACGACGCCTCGCGCCGCATCACCGATGTAGGACGCGCGCCCACGGTTCGCGAGAAGGTCCTGCGTCGCCTGCGCAGCGTCTTCGGCAGCTTGGGCTGCTGCACTCAGCCCCTGCGCGAGATCGGTGGCAGCTTCCAGCACTTCGAGCGCGGGAGTTATGGCGTCGACCATCGTCTTGTCGCCGATGCTCGCACCGCCGAGTTCAGTGATGCTGTCGAGGCCGCCCCGGACCGCTGCGGTTATCGAGGCGAGGTCCACGGATTCGAGGTGGCGATAGAACTGCCGGAACCACATCCCGTACAGTGCGCCGGAAGTACCACCTGCGTGCCCGAGGTAGCCCTCGGAGACCGCTTCGAATGTGGTTTGTACCGAATAACTCTCGCGGATGCTCACCAGGTCGAGTTGCTTCAACGCGGCGACCATGTTGGTGCCGAAGTCGCCGTCACCCGCTCGCCGGTCGAGATCGGTCAGGGCAGGTTCCTCGTCGAGTACTCGCTGCACCCAGGTTGTCATCCATTCTGAAACGAATTCACTTGGTGCGCTGTCGGTCTTGGACGGGGTGAAGGTCGGGCCGAATCCGGTGCGCTCCTCTAAAGTCGATTGCCTTCTTGCCCAGACGTTCGGCCAGGCCGGGGCGGCGGTCGGAGCGTCCCACAGCTGCAGCATCTCGTCGTCGACGCGGACGAGGGTGATCGACGCGCCGCTCATGTTCAAAGCCGTCACCAGGCTGCCGACCAGTGGCCGGGCAATCTCGATTCCTTTGTCGGCGAGGAACTCTGCAAGCTCGCCGTAGAGCAATTGCAGTTCCATCGGATGCGTCGCGCCGAGGCCGTTGACGAACGCAATGACGGACTCGCCGCGCTCGATACGGAGCGTATCGATAACGGGCTGAGTCAAGGCCGCAACGATCTTCTGCGCGGGCATCGTTGGTACGCGCCCAGTTCCACGTTCACCATGAATGCCGATCCCGAGCTCGATTTCACCCTCGGGCAAGTCGAACGACGTCTCACTCGACCCCGGCAACCTGCACGGGTGCAGGGCAACTGCCATACTTCGGGCGCCAGCGACAACTCTGCGTCCGAGCGCGGAAACCGAGCTCAGCGAATCGCCCCGCTCAGCGGCAGCACCGCAGATCTTCTCGACGACGACGGTCGCTGCGGTCCCGCGCCGCCCCGGACCGTCTCCGTCGGCGCGTTCGCTGGCGACATCATCATCGACGAGCACGAATTCGGCCTCGATACCGTCCTCGTGCAACATCTTTCGTGCGATGCTGAAGTTCATCACGTCACCCGTGTAGTTCTTGACGATGTGCAGAATTCCCCCGCCTGCACTGACTGCTTTGGACGCCTCGTACACCTGAAGAGCGTTCGGTGAGGTGAAGATCAGGCCCGGGCACACGCCGGTCAGCATGCCCGCGCCGATGAACCCTGCGTGCATCGGTTCGTGCCCTGATCCGCCGCCGGACAGGACAGCGACCTGACCTTCAGGGAGCGACTGACGCCGTGTCAGAAATCCTGGATCCGC
>JBBSSG010000067.1:0-18073 GCA_038242295.1 Mycobacteriales bacterium
CGACGCCTTGCCGTCGATTCCGCAGGCCTTCCACATCAGCTTCGCTGCGCGGTTCATCATGCCGGTGTCTTTGGCCAGCATGCGGACGTCGCCGAAGTAGTCCTGCAGCATGTGCTGAGCGTCCGCGGATTCCCAGAAGAGGTCCTTCTTCACCGACGCTGGGATGTCGAACTTCTGCCAGAATTTCTTGGGCGGGATGACGATTACGTCGCACAAAACACGCATAACGATCGGTAAGGCGAGCGAGAGGAAGAACCGGCCCACTGCGGACATCTTCGGAACGCGGCGTTGCAGCAGCTGATGCGCAAACGAGATGTGCCGAGCTTCCTCGGCAACGTGAATCGCCATGACGCGCTGCATGATCGGGTGGATTTCTTCGCCGGAGCGCAGTACAGACTTCTGAATGTGATCGATGGGCTCTTCGCCAGCGAGAACGCCCACGAAGAACAGTGCAGGCAGCCAGGTGGCGAACAGCGGGATGAATGGCGACAGCATCTTCATCGGGCGGCTCATGCCCGGCGCGTCGACGCCGATACGGTTGACCATCTCCTGAAACATGAGTGTGTGGTTGCACTCTTCGACCGTTTCGTGGGTGCAGTAGCGCGCTTCGGCGGAGCCGTTCGGCTGAGAGAAGACGTATTGCATCATGCCGCGAATGAGGATGTTCTCGAACTGGAGACCGACCTTGGCGACGTTGGCCTGGCGCCACATACCGATAGCGATCTGCTGATCCTCTTCAAGTGCCTGGTACCAGGGATGAGAGCCGATTGGATCTGTCTTTGCGGGCAGAATCCAGCGGCGATCACCGCCGAAGACCGCGTACTCGGGAGACTCCCAGTCGATGTCGATGTAGGGATCGAAGTGCTTGTGCACCGATCCCTCGGACAGCAACCGAAGGGTCTCGTCGTACTGCTCGGTGTCGGCGTCGATCGTGCGCGTCTGGGTTGCTGACGTGAATGTCATCACTTCTCCCTACGTGGTGCGAATAGGAAGTTAATGTAACTCGAAGTATCAGCAAAGGGAAGGTATCCGGCAAACCGATCTCTGATCGACTGCTTGGCGGTTAGCGCATCAATGCGCTAACATTAGCTCAAATCAGAGCTAAGGGGATTTGCGTGCCATTGAAACCAGAGCAATCAGACCGTGCCGCCGGGGTGCTTCTCGGTACCGCCGCCGGGGACGCGCTCGGAGCTGGATACGAATTCACCCATCCCGGTGCAGGGACTGTCGTCGACATGATCGGCGGCGGACATTTCCACTGGGCACCAGGGGAGTGGACCGACGACACGTCGATGGCGGCGGCAATCGCGCTCGCTGCACGCGAGGGCACAGACACCGGATACGGCGTGGGTCTCGACGCCGTCGCTGCGAATTTCGTTGCCTGGTACGACACGAAACCGGTCGACATCGGCAACCAAACACGCTCGGTGCTCGGTTATCGAAGTGCGAGCGCTGCGGAGATGACACACCGAGCCGCGAGCCTCACCGGCAGAACCGGCGGCAACGGTTCGCTCATGCGAACGGCGCCCGTCGCGCTCGCCTACCTAGGCGACGCGCAGCGCTGCGTCGACGCGGCCGAGACGATCAGTGCCCTCACTCATTCCGATCCGCGCGCCGGGGAAGCCTGCCAAATGTGGACGTTCGCGATCCGTCACGCAGTGCTGAGAGGAAACTTCGACGGAGTTCGACTGTGGGTCGACTCGTCAGTGTCAGCGGAGTTTTGGCGTCCGCTCCTCGACGAGGCGGAGCGGGGCGAACCGTCGGACTTTCCGAATAACGGCTGGGTGGTACATGCGCTGCAAACTGCCTGGTGGGCGATCACGCGGGCGGACCAGAGTGGCCCCGAGCATCTGATTCGTGCTCTCGAGCTGTGCGTCCTCGCCGGCGGCGACACCGACACCACCGCGGCGATTGCCGGCGGATTACTCGGCGCGCGGTGGGGAGCGGCGGCGGTGCCGGAGCGTTGGCGATCGATGCTGCATGGGTACCCGAACCTCACCGGAGACGATCTCGTCGCCATTGCAATCGAGATTACCGATCATGTAGGAGAGCGATCATGACCATCATCGACATAGTTCGCGGCGACATCACAACTCTGCGCGTCGACGCGATCGTCAATGCAGCCAACTCCGCCTTGCTCGGCGGAGGCGGAGTCGACGGCGCCATCCACCGCGCCGGCGGTCCAGCAATACTTGCCGAATGCAAAACGCTACGCAATACGACGCTTCCCAATGGTTTGGGCGCGGGCGCCGCGGTCGCCACCGCGGCAGGACGCTTGTCTGCAAAGTGGGTGATTCACACTGTGGGCCCACGCTATTCGGCCTTCGAGGATCGCTCGGCCATTCTTCGCTCGGCGTATCTCCGTAGTCTCGCTGTCGCAGATTCTCTCGGCGCGAAAACTGTTGCCTTTCCATTAATCTCGGGCGGGTCCTACGGCTGGCCCACCCACGACGCCGTCGCACAGCAGGTAGCAGCTGTCACCAGCGCGGCAACTGGTGTCGAGGTCATCTCGTTGGTTGCGTTCACTTCGGAGATCGCTAGATTGACTGCGCAGTTGACTAATTAGCTGCGGAAGAAGGCGGCGGCCGATTCTGGCAGAGACGTTCGAGTTTTTCTACGATACAACTCGGCCGGTCGGCCTCCGCCAGCCGTCGACGTCTCACCGGTGCCGTCGATTCCTGCCGAGACGTGGCGCCGAAAAGTGTCCTTCGGCAATTGCTTGCCATAGACCAACTCGTACAGGCGTCGAAGCTCGAGGAGTGTGAACTTCGGCCCCAGCAGGTGGGCCGGGTCGACGTGCGATTCGTACCGACGACGCATGTCTTGGACCGCGAGTTCCACCATCGCATCATGATCGAACGCCAGCGCTTCGGTTGCCACAGTGCCGACAATCTCGACCAAATCCACGTCGCTGCCGAGGCTTTCGTAGGGAACTAGTGCGGTGTGGGCCATCGATAGAACCCAGCCACGCTCGTCGCGCTGCGGATTGTCGAACATGCCGATCTGGTGAAACTCCAAGCCCTCCAATCCCGCCTTCGTGCTGAGGGCTCGGTCTGCGGCGTCGCGCAGTCGCTCGCCAGGGTGCAGGAAGGTACCGGGAAGTGCGGGGCCGCGTGGTGACTGCACGACGACGACGCACATGGTGCTATCGCGAACAGTCAGCACGGCAACGTCCACCGCAACCGACGGACGTGGATAGTCCGTCAGTGTCGTTTCGGTGTTCGTGAGTGCAGCCACCGCCGTATCTTAGCGCGTTATCGAGTTATACCCGTCCTGTTCAGATGTCGAACAGGGCCAGCTTGTCGAGTTGGCCGAACAGCTGGATTTGTTCAGCCTTGGGCTTGGGGGTCGGTGCAGGACGGCTCGCGATAGTCAGGCTTTCGGCTACGAAGTCCCACGCGGTGGCCATGGTGTCGCACAGTACTGCCGCTCGAACCCGTCGTTCGTCACCGAGCAGGTGGGCATGCGCCCGAAACCTCTTCGCAGTCCAGCGGGCGCGATCGGTCAGCTCTGCGAGATCTTGCGCGCGACAGAGAGCTTCCACTGTCGCTGTATCGACGGGGCCGCCGGTCAACTCGCACGCCGCCCGAAGCGTACCGAGAGTGCCACCGTCGTCGGACCAGTTCACCTTGGGCATTGTTTCCTCGTGACGGTGCAAAGGATCGAAGACGGCGCCACCGAACTCCGCTGCGAACGACGCGTCGACATCGTCCACAAACATCCCGAGCCGGTAGATCATCGAGGTCAGAAGGCGGGGGATGTACGTCGCGGTGTTGACTGCGATCCAGGCGAACAATTGATCGCCAGCGATGACGAACGTGATGTTCTTCCAGCGTGTGTTCAGCCAGGAAAGCTTTCGCGAGAGTCCCGCCGAATCTCGCACGCCGGTGACGAGAGGTGCGTGGAGCCGCACCGATGTCGCATCGTGTTCGAAGCACACGTGAATCGGCAACGCGAAATTGTCGACTCTGATGTCTCCGCATTCTTCGACCCCATACTCGAGGTGCGTAGAGACGGTACCGATCGTGTCCAGAATGAGGGCACGAAGGTGATCCATGTCGAGGGGCAGGATTGCCGAGATATCGGGTAGTTGCCGGTCCGTCGCTGTCCGGAACACTCGATCGCCGTCGTCCGTGTACGCCTCCAGGAATGCGGGATGCGGAACCCTCCAGCTTTCGCGAAACGCGCGTACGACCAGGACAGCAAGTTGTGAGGATTGCCGTGTCTGCGTCTGCATCGATCTACTGATCAGCTGATTTTGCTCGGTGTGCGCGGCGGGAGTTGTCCACCCCAGCTCGGTGAGGAGGCCGTCGTCTCCGGCTCCAGATTCGTCGTACAAGTAGCTGCCGAGAACAGCGAAAGACTCGACGATGCCATCGGGCTTGGCATGCAGATGGATCCAGGGAGAGTCTCCGTCACCGCGGTCGAGTCCGAACTCGGCGATGATCCGCAGAAACTCACCCTCCGGCATCGTTTCGATGAACGCAGCCAATTCACGGGTGTACAGGGCCCATGCGCCCTCGATGGAATTCTGGAGACTGTCGTGCATTCGATTGCCCTCCCGTCCCTGGGCGGCTGGATCCGCCCATTGAAAGTCACCGTAGCGATGGGGTACGACAAGAACTTTGAACTGACCGAGCTCAGCATGGACGCACTATTTTTCGCAGGCGACGCCGTCCCTGTCGCGATCGAGCTTCAAGCTGTATCCGGGAGATCCCGCATAGATCGGTGCAGCACCGGCGGCCCGCACCGCGGCGCAGTTCGCGTAGGAGACCGAAGACGGTGCGTCGGGAATCGCTGTGAACGGGGCAGGGGCGGGCGCCACGTACACGGACTCGGGTTCTGCGACGTATACCGACTCCGGCGCAGGCGCAGGCTCGTACTGTGTGGTGGGCGTCGGCGGGGGAGCGTAGACGGTGACGGTCTCCGAAGGCACCGCCGTAGTGGTTAGGGCTGTGGTGGTTGGGACCGTTGTCGTCGGAGGTGTCGTGGTTGTCGCAGGTGTCGTGGTTGTCGAGACCGCCGCGATCGCAGGAGCAGCGAAACTGCGCGACTGCGCCGTGTCCACCGGCTCGGCCGCCGGGCTCATTATTCCGAAGGCGATGAGCGCAGGTACCGTCGCGATTGCCGGAGTGGCCCAGATGATCCGGCCACGAGATGGCTTGCTGAACAAGTAAAGTCCGCCGGCGGCGGCGGCACACAGGCCCAGCACGACTCCGGCGAAAGAGAAATCGACGAGCGACGCCAGAAGCAAGAGCAATCCGACAACCAAGGCGAACCAGCCGACGATTCTGGCGAGCAGCGGGCGTGTCTGTTCCGGACGCTGCGCACCGGGAAAAACATAGGGCTCGGAGTTGAACGGATCGGTCATGAGGGGTCCTTGAATCGCCTACGGGTTGGGCAAAAAGCACAACTCGTTCGGCTGCGATGTGTCGAGGGGGCTCGAGCGGACAACGACCGTCGCGTTATCGGCGCGAGCGGGCACTGCTGTATTGCTCACCATGTCGGCGTTGCTGGCAACCCCGTTACAGACAGGTCAGAGTGAACCGTCGAGGTTTTCGTTGCCGAAGGGTTCGGCCAGTGTCACGCCGGCGAGAACTGCGGCGCGGAGCTCATTCGGCACGGTGAGCGCATCATCGGCGGGAACCAATATGCCCTGGTCCTGAAGTGACCGGACGCGATAGTCGATCAACTGTGCGGTGCGAAGATCCTCGCCCTCGAGACCGTCATAGTTTTCGTCGGCGTTGTCGATGGGGAGGTCTTCGGTCATGGCGGCCAGCAAGGTCTGGATGGCGAAGGTATTGGACAGCGCCATCGAGATATCGACTTCGCTGAGGCTCAACTGGTGGCGAATGTGATGGGTCAGCACTTCACGCAGGACCCCTACCGAACGTGAAGTGAATCCGTCGACTGCCTTACCCGGGACCACCTCGGTTTGATCTATCTCCAGCACATTCGAGGCGACGGCCACGGCCCAGTGGTCGAGCGTTGTGATGTTTTCCGGGTGAAGCTCGTGGTCGTGGTCATGGTTATGGTTATGGTTATGATCCGGGGTCTCGGACAGGACGTTGGATAGTTCGGCGATATCGGATATCGGAACTCCGGCCCCGACGCGCGCGACGAGCCCGTCGAGACCAGCGACTAGCGGCAGGCTCGACAATGCCGCCAGCTCATCGGCCTCGGATACCTCGGGTAGCTCGATGTCTTCAGGATCGAGAACATCTGGATCGTTGTCGATGAAGTCGGTGAGGTCTTCCATGCAATGCGCGAAGTCGTCGTCGGACCCGGTCCAGGCTTCGCTCTCATCGAGGAACGTCAGAAATTCCAGCAACGTCAGGATGATGTTCGTGGCGGCAGCTGGGCCGTTGTCCTCATCGGAATCCTCGATGCGTTCGGCAGCGTCGACGATGAAGTGGGCGTCGTTCGGAGTCCAGGACGTGACTGAAAACTCGGGGTTCGCCCGATCTACCTGGGTGAGGGTGGTGCGCACCAGACCGACAACTCGCTCTGCGTGCTCGGCCATGTCGCGGTCTGCGAGCCACTCCCCGAACTCCTCGAGCAGTCCTGCAGGGAACGTCGGAAGGTGAGACCCCACCGAGGCCGACTGCTGGCGTCGCTGGCGTGCCTTTATTTTGCCGGCGCGCTTCTGCCCCCGACTTGCTGGTCCCTTGGATCCCATGGTGCCAGCCTAATGGCTGCCTCAGATCTACTCCTCGGTTGTGCGCCGAACCTACGTCTGGGCGCACAACCGAGGAGTAGATGAGGCCAACAGTTTCTTGACCGAGCCTGGATGCGAAAGAATCTGTCGGACCCTCGAGTAGGGTCGACGAAACGGTTCGAACGCGGTGAGAGGGCAAAAGTTGGTGCTGAAGGTTCACCGGGGTGTACAAGCGTCTGCGATGGCGTCCGAGCTCGCCGATTTGTTGGCAGATCCGTTGGCGGATCCCTTTACCGCAGAAGTTGTTTCGGTACCGGCACGCGGCGTCGAGCGGTGGCTGACGCAACGACTGTCTCTGACTTTGGGGGCCGAGAATTCCGACGGTATCTCCGCCAACATCGAGTTTCCATCACCTGCAGCTCTCGTGCGCAGTGCGCTTGCCGCAGTGCAGAACATCGATCCCGAGGACGATCCGTGGTCGAGAGCACGCATGCTGTGGACAACCCTTGCCCTCGTCGACGAATCGATGGACCAACCGTGGTGCTCGGTGCTCGCCGCGCACCTGGGCAACGGCGTCGACGAACACCGCGCCGGCCGCCGCTGGGCTACCGCTGCGCACCTGACAGATTTGATCCGCAGCTATGCGGCTGATCGACCCGACATGATTGTCGACTGGACGGCCGGCATCGACAGTGACGGACTCGGTGGATCCCTCCCCGCCGATCAGCGATGGCAGGCCGAACTGTGGCGATCGATCCGCGAGCGAATCGGCAGCCCCTCGCCTGCTGAACGCCTCGGCGCAAGCTGTGCAACCCTCATCGCTGAGCCGGGTGTAGTCGACTTGCCTGAGCGTCTGTCGATCTTCGGGGCAACACGATTGACGACGGATCAACTCCAGGTCATCGCTGCACTCTCCGTCCGCCGCGATGTGCACTTGTGGATTCCGCATCCGAGCGAATCGATGTGGCAACACCTCGCCGAGCAACCGCGGGTTCGCCGGCGTCATGACGATCGATCCGCCCTCGTTCTCGACCATCCACTCCTGTCGAGCCTGGCACGCGACGTCCGTGAATTACAGTCGACAATCCTGGGTTTGGATGTACCGATGGAACATTCGGTCGTAGCCCAGAACCCGTTTCCTGCCACGCTGCTGGGACGCGTTCAATCTGATATTGCGCATTCCAGGACTCCGGTTCGATCCGCGACTCCCGACGGCTCGATCGCCGTGCACGCCTGTCATGGCGCACCGCGGCAGGTCGAGGTTCTCCGCGAATGCCTGCTTCATCTCTTCGACGAAGATCCAACTCTCGAACCGCGAGACGTACTGGTGATGTGTCCGGATGTGGAGACCTACGCACCGCTGGTGCGCGCGTCGTTCGGTCAGGGAGACCTCGATCATCCCGGACACAAGCTGCGAGTGCGGCTCGCCGATCGCGGGCTGCGTCAGACCAACCCGCTGTTGGCGTTGATCGCTACCGTCCTCGACCTGGCGATCGGCCGTGTGACCGCGAGTCAGGTGCTCGATCTCGCTGCGTCCGAGCCTGTTCGGTTGCGATTCGGATTCACCGACGACCACATCGAACGACTACGTGAATGGACTCAGGTGTCAGGGGCGCGGTGGGGTATCAACTCCCGCCAGCGCATCAGTTTCGGTCTCGGTGACTTCGGGCAGAACACCTTCAACTTCGCGATGGATCGACTCCTCCTGGGCGTCGCCGCCGACGAGACCGCGCACGAATGGCTCGATCTCGCCATGCCACTCGACGATGTCGACGGCAGCGATATCGAACTCACCGGCAGGCTGGCAGAGTTCATCGACCGACTGGCCGTCGTACTTCGCGACCTACAGGGTCCGCAGCCGGCGGGTCGGTGGCGCAGCGCGCTTGTGCGCACGCTCGATCTGCTCGCCGAGACCAGCGTCTCCGAGGGATGGCAACGCGCACAAGCACTTCGAGAGCTCGCCGACACGACACGGCACGGCGAGGATTCGGTCCTGCGATTGGCCGACGTTCGAGCGATGCTCGCCCAGGCGCTCGCAGGCCGCCCCTCCCGGGCAAACTTCCGAACAGGTGAGCTCACGGTCTGCACCATGGTTCCGATGAGGTCGGTACCGCACCGAGTTGTCGTACTACTGGGCCTCGACGACGAGGTCTTTCCCCGCGCCGGAAGCCTCGACGGTGACAATATCGCGACCGATGACCCCGCCATCGGCGAACGAGACGTGCGTAGCGAGGACCGTCAACTACTGCTCGATGCGGTGATGTCGGCGGGGGAGAAGGTGCTTCTGTTCTATTCCGGTGCCGATCCGGTGTCCGGGGTGGTGAAGCCGCCCGCGATTCCTCTGAGTGAGTTGCTCGATGTGGTGCGGGTTACCAGCGATGCGGACATCGTGACCCGCCATCCACTACAACCGTTCGACGCTCGCAACTTCGATCCACGGCAGCCGTTCAGCTACGATCTGGCCTCGCTCGACGGAGCCCGCGCGGGCCAACGTCCCCCTTCTCCATTCCCGCCATTTCTGGAACAGCCGCTTGCGTCTTCCGCTGCCGGCGACATCGAATTGGGCGATCTGATCGCGTTCGTCGAGCATCCGATCGCTGCATTCTTGAAGCAGCGCATCGGTATTCGTGTACCGGACCTCGACGACGATGTTTCCGATTCGCTGCCCGTCGCGCTGGACGGGCTGCAGAAGTGGGACATCGGCGACAGGATGCTGGCCGAACGATTGACCGGAACAGATGTTGCAGATTTCCGCGCTGCCGAGTGGCGGCGCGGGACACTTCCACCGTTCGCGCTCGGGGAAACGCAACTGAAAGACATCGCTCGAGCGGTGGACACTCTCGTCGAGGTTTCACGCGACGTCCACGCCGGCCACCCCGAGGTGCTCGACATCTCGATTCGACTCGAATCAGGTCGTCGTATCACCGGCACTGTCACCGGTATCCACGCAAACACCATCGCGCGCACGTCCTACTCGCGCCTCGCGCCGAAGCATCGCCTCGCTGCCTGGGTTCGATTGCTCGCGGCCCAGGTTCAGGACGGCTCGCGCCCCTGGCAGGCAGTCACGACCGGCCGCGGACCCGGACGCCGGGCCGCGTGGCGCTCGACCATCACGGCACCGATCGACGCGCTCGGTCAACTGGAGAGCCTCGTGCGACTTCGCGATCTGGGTCTGGCGTCCCCGCTTCCGGTCGCGCCGACTGCCTCGGCCACTTACGCGGAGCGGCGCTTTCGGGGCACCTCGGTCGAGCTGGCCATGGACGCCGCAGAGAAGCAGTGGTCCGACAAGTTCGGGGATGTCACCGACAAAAGCGTCGTGTATGTCCACAAAAGTGGTGCACCGTTCTCAAGTTTCAGAGACATCGCTTTGCGGCCCGAGTATCCGGCGTGGGGCGAGGAGAAGACGGCATTCGGCGCGCTGGCGTGCGGTTTGTGGTGCCCGCTCCTCGCCGCCGAGACGGAGGGACAACCGTGACCGACTTCGATCTACTGGGACCGCTGCCGCAAGGCACCACGGTGCTGGAAGCCAGTGCAGGAACAGGCAAGACGTACGCGATCGTAGGACTCGCAACACGGTACGTCGCCGAGGGCATCGCGGAGATTTCGCAACTGCTGCTCGTCACGTTCTCACGCGCAGCCACCCGCGAACTGCGCGAACGCACACGCGCTCGTTTTGCCGAAGTGGCCGCAGCGCTGGGGGAGGATGCGCCGCAGTCGAGTGCGGATTCGCTGGTACGGCATCTGGCCGCGCACGACGTCGACAACCGGCGACTTCGACTACTTCGTGCACTGTCCGAGTTCGACTCTGGAACCATTGCCACTACCCACAGCTTCTGTCAGCGGATGCTCGACGGTCTCGGTATCTCGGGCGAGCGTGAACCCCAGGCCACGTTGGTGGAAGAGGTCGACGATCTGACGAACGAAGTCGCCGACGACCTTTATCTCCGTCGTTACGGCCGCTTGGATGTCGATCCGCCGATCGGGCCGTCGGACGCGCGGGCTCTGGCCCGAGACGCCGTGCGCGACCGACAAGCACACTTGGTACCCGAGCCGGGCGACGACACCGAGGCCGGTCATCGGGTTGTGTTCGCCGCGGAAGCACGGGCAGAGGTGGAGCGACGTAAGAACATCGCCGGACTGCGTGATTTCGACGATCTCCTCTCACTGTTGCACGGGGTGCTGGTGGATCCCGTCCACGGAGAAGCGGCGTGCGCCCGGGTACGGGATCGTTTCCGTGTCGTCCTCGTCGACGAATTCCAAGACACCGACCCCCAGCAGTGGGAGATTCTGCGCAGGGCGTTCCACGGCTGGTCGACACTTCTTCTGGTCGGCGATCCGAAGCAGGCCATCTACGCTTTTCGGGGCGCGGAAGTACTCAGCTATCTCGAGGCAGTGTCGCTTGCGGACCATCACCTCGAACTGACGACCAACTGGCGCAGCGACTCCGGACTGTTGTCCGCGCTCGAAGCCCTTTACTCGGGAGCTGCACTGGGCCACGACGACATCGTTGTGCACCCCGTGGCCTCGACCCATGACAGCGCGCGGATCTCCGGTGCGGCGCCTCTGCGACTGCGATGCCTGCCTCGAACCGGCGCCGGCCCGTTGAACAAGTCTGGGTTTCCCGCCGTCGGGGTGCTGCGCGACCGCGTCGCTACTGACCTCGCTACGGATATCGCCCGACTGCTCGAGTCCGAAACTGCGCTCTCACTTCCTGGTTGTCTTGGGGTCGTCACGCCAGGCGACATCGCCGTCCTCGTGCGGACACGGTCGCAGATCGCACTGGTTCGAGACGCGCTCGACGAGGTAGGCGTGCCATCAGTCCTTGCCGGCGGATCGAGTGTTTTCCAGACGCCGAGTGCGACGCACTGGCTGTGGTTTCTCCAAGCGCTCGAACAACCACACCGCGGAGACCGGGTACGACTGGCTGCCCTGACGCCTTTACTCCGCTGGGATGCCGCAATGCTCGACGAACGCGGCGAGGACGCGGTTGCCGAGGTGAGTACCAGGCTTCGCGAATACGGAATGCTTTTCGCCCGGGCCGGGTTCGCGGCGGTGTTCGAGAAGCTGTCTGCCGAGACTCGCCTGGAAGCGCGATTGCTCGGGTACGTTGCCGGTGAAAGACAGCTCACCGACCTTCGCCACGTAGCCCAGCTGCTCAATCGTGTTGCAGTCGAACAATCCTGTGGCGCAGCCGCTTTGACTCGGTGGCTCACCGACCGGATCGAGGACCCGGCGTCGGGCAGCGTGAGCGATCGAAGCAGACGCCTCGACAGCGATGCCGCCGCTGTCCAGATCGCGACCGTCCATGCGAGCAAAGGCCTCGAGTTTCCCGTGGTGTACATCCCCTATGCCTGGGATGCGTCGAAGAACCCGTACCCGAGCACCCTGCTTCTGCACGACGAGCAAAACCGGCGAGTACTCGATGTCGGCGGCCGGACCGGCCAGGGATACGCCTCCCGCAAACTCGTCCGAGACAAGGAAGAGGCGGGGGAGGAGCTTCGCCTGTTGTACGTTGCGCTGACCCGCGCGCAATGTCAGGTCGTGTTGTGGTGGGCGCCCTCGTACGGGACGGCTGGATCGCCGCTGCACAGACTGCTGTTCGCCAGGATTCCGGGGATATCGCAGCCAGAGGAGAAGTCGGCGGTACCGGATGACGCAGTGACCGCACGTCGACTCGAGTCGTGGGCAGGAGCTTGCGACGGTCTGATCTCGATCGAGCAGGCCATCGCCACGGCACGACGCCCGATCGACGGTGCCGATGAACGCGATGCAACCGAGTTGGACGCTGCGCGGTTCGGACGTTCGCTCGACATGCTGTGGCGCCGAACGTCGTATTCGGCCCTGACGGCAGCGGCGCACGAGCTTCCGGGCGTCACCAGTGAGCCCGAGCGCAAAGAGAAGACCGACGAGCCCGAGGACTCTGCGCCGACCGAGGAGGTGCTGCAGGGGATTTCTTCACCGATGAACGGGCTGCCCGCAGGTGCTGCATTCGGAACCCTCGTGCACGAGGTGCTCGAACACGTCGACACCGGTGCAGGCGATCTCGAGGCGGAAGTGCTGCGCAGATCCACCGAGGCGATCGGTGAACGACTCGCCGACATCGAACCGGCAGCGCTGGCCGCGGCATTGATGCCGGTCCTGCGCACTCCGCTCGGATTCGGCACGCTCGCAGACATCCCTCCCGCCGACCATCTCGCTGAGTTGGACTTCGAGTTGCCTCTTGCCGGGGGCGACGAACCAGTGTCGATGTCGGTTACGTTGCGCGGCATTGCCGGGTTGCTGCGTAAGCATCTACCTGCCGACGATCCACTCGCTTCGTATGCCGATCAACTGGACCTGCTCGAATCCACGCCGCTACGCGGATATCTCACCGGAAGCATCGACTCAGTCCTGCGAATCCCCGGTCCGCGTTACGTCATCGTGGACTACAAGACCAACAGACTGTCCAGGGGAGACTTGACCGTCATGCACTTCACCCGTGACCGAATGGCGGCTGAGATGCTTCGCTCGCACTATCCATTGCAGGCACTGCTGTATGCGGTCGCCCTGCATCGATACCTCCGCTGGAGGCAGCCCGGATATGACCCCGGGAAGCATCTCGGGGGAGTGCAATACCATTTCGTTCGAGGCATGGTCGGCCCCGAAACCCCCTTGGGCTGTGGGGTATTCGATTGGAATCCGCCGTCCGCACTGGTGACGGACGTATCCGATCTGTTGGCAGGGATTGGGGCCTCATGACAGACGCGCAGCTCGTGCAGCGGGCCAAAGGCCGTTTGCGCAGTTTCAATGAAGCGGGGATCCTCGCCGCCGCCGATGTGCACGTCGCACTGAGGCTCGGCGCACTCAGCGGCGAAACATCCGAGGACGTATTGTTCGCTACCGCACTGGCGGTACGGGCCGTCCGGTCCGGCTCGGTGTGTCTGGATCTGGAACGGCTGCGGGACGTCACCGTCGACGAAGAATCCGAGGTCGACATCGACTCGCTCCCGTGGCCGGAGCTGGCGGATGTCGCAGCGGCTCTGCGGGTAAGCCCACTCGTTGTCGGAAGTGACCGTGGACCGCTCAAACCTCTGCGTCTCGTGGATACCGACGAAGGCGAGCTGCTCTACCTCGACCGGTACTACCGGCAGGAGCAAACCATTCGAGACGTCCTCGACAATCGAGATCGCACCAAGCCCAGTGTCGATATCGATGGAGTTCGAGCTGCGCTGAACAAGTTGTTCGTCACCGACTCCGATGAGCCCACTGCGGCGCCGGACCGACAACGCATCGCTGGTGCACTCGCGGCCACCCAGTGGACGACGGTCATCGCAGGCGGACCTGGGACCGGTAAGACACACACCGTGGCGCGAGTGCTGGCTATGTTCGTCGATCAGCTGGGACCCACGATTCGCATCGGTCTCGCCGCACCCACCGGAAAAGCCGCCGCACGGCTACAGGAATCGGTCACCGAACAGTCGCGTCACCTCGGATTGCCCGACGGGCTGACAGCGATGACACTGCACAGACTGCTCGGATGGCAGCGCGGAAGTAGGAGCAGATTTCGGCACAACGCGTCGAACAGGCTGCCGTATGACGTCATCGTCGTCGACGAGACATCCATGGTGTCGCTGACGATGATGTGCCGTCTGCTCGAAGCAGTCCGTTCGGACACCCGGTTGATACTCGTCGGCGATCCCGACCAGTTGACGTCGGTCGATGCCGGAGCTGTGCTGTCCGATCTGGTCGCACGGCCGGTGCGAGGTAATGCGCACCCGAAATTGCGTGAATTGATCCCAGCGGATCTCGACGCCAAGGACGATCCGAACGAAGCTGCTCTGTCCGCAACCGAACGTGACCGACTCGCAAGCGGAGTAGTTCGGTTGAGCCGAGGGCGACGGTTCGGCGGTGCGATAGCCGAGTTGGCCGTTGCAGTTCGCGACGGCCGATCAGATCTCGTGATGGAATTGCTGCACAGCGGCCGTGAGGAATTGTCCTTCCACGCTCCCACCGATCTTGCCGCCGTCCAGGCCGACATCGTGTCGACGGCAGCAGAGGTCACCGAAGCAGCTCAGGCGGGACGGGCCTACGACGCGCTGTCCGGATTGGAGCGGCATCGATTGTTGTGTGCTCATCGCCAAGGTCCATTCGGGGTGCAGCAGTGGGCGCATCAGGCGATGGACTGGGTCGGCGAAGCTTCGGGCAGGTTCCTCGATCCGAATCGGTGGTATGCCGGTCAACCGCTGCTGGTGACGGCAAACGATCATGAGGCCCGGATCTACAACGGCGACACCGGCGTGGTTGTCGATACCGGTGACGGTGCACTCATGGCCGCGTTTGCACGCGGAACCGATCCTTTGTTGATTCATCCGAACGTCTTGTCGGCGGTCCAGACTGTGTATGCAATGACCATCCACCGCAGTCAGGGCAGCCAGTACGACACGGTCTCGGTGATGCTGCCGGCTCAGGCTTCCTCGCTGCTGACACGGGAACTGCTGTACACGGCGATCACACGCGCACGCAGGCATGTTCGGATCATCGGCACGGAAGACGCGGTACGTGCGGGAGTGGAGCGTCAGGTGCTACGAGCCAGCGGACTTCGCCGGACGATCCGGCCCTGAAGCTCGAGTCTGCCCGGTGATGTCGGACTGCCCTGCGATGTCGGACTGCCCTGCGATTCGGGACTGAGCGGCCTGCAGGCTTGCAACCGTATTGAGCCAGGAGCGAGTTTGCTGCTCCCACACCCGGCACGTTGATTCGGTACCGACTTCTCTGACATAGGCCGCGTACCGCGCACATGCTCTCGCATGCCGACGCGCACGCACCTTGAGGCCTTCCAGTTCTTCTGTGCCGCAGACGGATTCGACGGTAAGCGGATCCACCCGGGTCCCGAGAACCTCGCAGAACGTGTGCAGCGAACGAAGCTCAATCGGCATCGCCACCGGCGACGGCATGGTGACGGGATCTCGCGAGGCGTCGTTCAGATGAGCAGGCCCTGATTCTGCGTCGGTTGCACCGACGGCCCAGGCGCTGAGAAACGACGGATGAGGCACGTTCCAAATCTCACGGAAGGTGGCGACGGTGGTGGCTGCCACCAACGAAGAATCTGCTCGGTCTCGATCGATGACGTAATCCATCACTGCGCCGTCTGCGGCAGGTTTTCCCGGCTCGGTCCAACCCATGAGGTGAAGATCGAGGTCTACGGTCGCGATGGTGTCCACGAACGAGGTGGTATCAGGGGACGTGAGGGCGTCGGGATAGAGGTAGGACGGGAGTGCGGCGATACCCACGATTCGATCGTCGCCGACGGCAACGAGGTCGACGTACGGACGCTGGCCCCGCTGACCGGGTGTGGCTTGAGCGTATGTAATCGTGATGTAGGTACCCCGAGGCATGGCGGCAACGTGGTCGGCCAGGTTGCGTTCGAACTGTTGCCACGCTCCGGCCAGCGTGGAATCGAAGCCGACAGAGTTCGGCGCCCCACACCGCTCGTCATCTCGTCCTGCACACACACGCGCTCCTTCGTCGATCCCCCACTCGAAGTTCTGCAGTTCGAAAGATAGCGGGTGGATCCGACAAAGTATGGGAAGACGCTCCGTTCAGTAGACGTCACGTAGGTATCGTTTGTCCCGTTTGAGTTCAGCGACGTAGTCCTCGGCCTGTTCGGCCGTTTTTCCGCCGTGTTCTGCGATGACATCGTGCAATGCACTGTCGACGTCTTTCGCCATGCGGGTGGCATCTCCGCAGACGTAGAAGTACCCGCCCGCTTCGAGCCACGCGAAAAGTTCTGCACCGTTTTCACGCATTCGATGCTGGACGTAGATCTTCTCGGCTTGATCACGGGAGAACGCCAGATCGAGCTTGGTCAGAATACCGCCGCGCAGAAAAGTGTTGATGTCGTCCTCGTAGAGGTAATCGCTGGATTGATGACGATCACCGAAGAAAAGCCAGTTCCGTCCCGACGCATTGCGCGTCTGTCTCTCGTACAAGAACGCACGGAAGGGAGCTATGCCAGTGCCGGGCCCGATCATGATCACTGGTGCATCGTCATCGGGGGGCAGCCGAAAAGACTTGTTGGCGGACACGAAAACCCCCGCCTGATCGCCCTCGGCTACCCGATCTGCCAGGAACGTCGAACAGACACCGCCGCGGTCGCGCTCATTCGATCGGTATCGCACACTGCTGACAGTGAGGTGGACCGTCCCCTCCTGCGCGGAAGGTGACGAGGAGATCGAGTAGGTGCGGTGCTTCAGCGGGCCCAGCAGCCCGAGGAGTTCGGCCGGGTCCAGCGCCAGATTCTCGTCCAAAGCAAGCACGTCGAGAACGTCCCTACCCCAGGTCCAGGCGTCGAGCGATTCTCGATCTCCGGTGGCAAGCACATGCTGGAGTTCGTCATCGCTAGAGCGTTCGGCGATGACCTCGAGGAGATCGACCGAGGGCACGCCGATCTCGTACGAGTAAGTGAGCAGCTCATCGAGGCGTTGCGCAGTTCCTTTGATGGTCACAGTCGTGTCGGGTGCGACTCGAAGACGGCCGATCAACGCGTCGACGAGTTCCGAGTTGTTGACCGGCTTGACGCCGAGCCCGTCCCCGGCTTCGTAGGTGAGACCACTGTCGCCGAGAGACAACACGTAGTGGCGGACCTCTTTTTCGGACTCGCTGCCAGAGATGACGCGGTTGGTCGACACAGTCGCTCGGTACGGGTTCTTCCGGTTCCACGGCGAGCGCTTCGAGACTGCTTTCGCGGTCCGCGGGGCAGGTTCGGACGCGGATTCGGTGACCGTTCCACCGTCGACAGAGACCATTGTGCGAACTCTAGTTGGTTATCCGGCAGCTGAGGGCTTCTCGTGTCCGATATCGCAGCCAGACGGATCGGCTCCCCGAGTGTGTGGGGCGCCGATCAGCCCCGACGTGTCCTGCTTTTCTGGGAGGGAGGTTGCGATGACAGGTGGTAGTAAAGGGCATCTTCGGTGTCCTCGACGACCACCTGGACGATATCGCCCACTTCGAGGTAGTCGTCGACAGCGATACGGTCGTTGGCGCCGATGACGGCCTTCACCGATCGCGCGGGAATGAGCCCCCGTCTGCCGTCAGGTCCGACCGCGAGTGCGTAGCGAGGACCGGTACGCGTAACCCTCGCGGTGATGATCGCGGAATCCTTCGGTACGGGAACCGGAACTGCTGCCGCATCCTTCGTGGCGGTAGTCGTTGAATCGAGTTGTGCGGCGAGATCGTCGGCCATATGGTCGACCTGCATCAGCAGATCAGCCATCCGCCGAGCGTAATTCTCGTGGGTTTTCGACGGCTTCAGTGCCTCGCCAGGCTTGTACATGTCTTCATGCGTCAGCTCACCCCATGCGTCCTGGAGTCTGGTCTTGACTTGGACTTCCACTTTGACATCGAGATCGCCCTGATGCGTCGCGACCCGTACCAACA
>JBBSSG010000068.1:0-18001 GCA_038242295.1 Mycobacteriales bacterium
GGTCGGCGATCGCGTTGAACATCAAATTGATTTCCATGCGCGCGAGGTTCGCCCCGATGCAGTAATGGGCACCGTGACCGCCGAATCCGAGGTGGGGGTTCGGATCTCGTGTGATATCGAACTTGTACGGGTCCTCGAAGACCTCTTCGTCGAAGTTCGCGGAGCCGTAGAACATCACGACTCGCTCACCGGCCTTGATCGTGGTTCCGCTCAGGTCGAAATCCTCCTTCGCGGTGCGCTGGAAGGAGGTGACCGGGGTAGCGAAGCGGACGACCTCGTCGGCGGTGGTGTCGGGACGCTCCTTCTTGTACAGCTCCCACTGGTCGGGGTTGTCCATGAACGCCCCCATTCCGTGCGTGATCGCGTTGCGGGTGGTCTCGTTGCCCGCGACGGCAAGAATGATCACGAAGAAGCCGAACTCCTCCGGCGCGAGGTGATCACCGTCGATGTCGGCGTTGATCAGAGTGGTGATGATGTCGTCCTTGGGGCACTTTCGACGTTCGTCCGCGAGCGCATACGAGTACCCGAGGATCTGAGTCGAGGCCTCGACCGGGTCGATGTCGAACTCCGGATCGTCGTAGGCGGTCATCTCGTTGGACCAATCGAAGATCTTCTTACGATCTTCCTGCGGGATCCCGAGCAGATCCGCGATGGCCTGCAACGGCAGCTCCGACGCGATTTCGGTAACGAAGTCACCGGTCGGGTTCTCGGCCGCTTTCTTGACGATCGCGTTCGCACGGCGCTCCAACTCGTCGCGCAGGCCGTTGATCGCCCTCGGGGTGAAGCCCTTGGCGACGATCTTGCGCGTCTTCGTGTGTTGGGGCGCGTCCTGATTGATCAGCACGAAGCGCTGCAGTTCGATCTGCTCGCGCGTGATGTCGTCGTTGAATCGCGGCATTGCAGTGTTCTCGAAGCTCGAAAACACATCGCTACGCTTCGAGATCTCTTTGATCTCGGCATGCCGGGTAACGACCCAGTATCCGTCGTCCTCGAATCCACCGACACCGCGCGGCTGCGGGCACCACCAAATCGGCGCCGTTTTGCGAAGCTCGGCGAACTCTTCGACCGGTATCCGCTTCTCGTAGATATCGGGGTCGGATGGGTCGAAACCCTCCGGCAGATCGGGACGAATGAGGTCCGGCTGTACGTCTGTCACTGGCTCTCCTGACATATGGAACACGTTCTAGGTTTATTCAAGCACAACAGCTTGTAACAGGGAAGAAGATTGCCTGTAATCTTACAGGAACGTGTTCTACTTCTTAGAATAATAGAAAGGAGCCCACCGTGGGCAATCCCGTCATCGTCGAGGCCGTCCGTACCCCTATCGGCAAGCGAGGAGGCTGGCTGTCCGGGCTGCACGCGGCCGAGCTACTCGGAGCAATTCAACGCGGAGCCATCGACAAGCTCGGCATCGATGCCGAAGCAGTTCAGCAAGTCATTGGTGGATGTGTCACGCAGGCGGGCGAACAGTCGAACAACGTCACCCGCACCGCCTGGCTACACGCGGGCCTCCCCTGGCAGACGGGCGCGATGACCGTCGACGCCCAGTGCGGATCTGCCCAGCAGGCAAATCACCTCATCGCAGGACTCATTTCGATCGGCGCGATCGATACCGGCATGGCATGCGGCATCGAGGCAATGAGCCGGGTTCCGCTCGGTGCCAACGTAGGCGTGGATGCGGGCCCGCGGCGCCCAGAATCGTGGAGCATCGACCTTCCCAACCAGTTCGAGGCCGCCGAAAGAATCGCCCGACGCCGGGGCCTGACTCGCGCCGATCTCGAAGCCCTCGGTGTGCGGTCCCAGGACTATGCGAAACGCGCGTGGGACGAGGGCCGGTTCGACCGCGAGGTAGTTCCCGTGCAGGTCGACGGCGAGACCGTGAGCCGTGATCAGGGCCTGCGCGATACGACGGCCGAATCTCTCGCGAAGCTCAAGCCGGTGATGGAGAACGGTACGCACACCGCAGGCACGTCGTCACAGATCTCCGACGGCGCGGCGGCGGTCATCTTGATGGATGAGGATCGCGCCCGGGCGTTGGGATTGACGCCCCGCGCTCGCATCGTGTCGCAGTGCCTCGTCGGAGCCGAGACCGAGTTTCATCTCGACGGCCCGGTGCAGGCCACCAGCCGCGTGCTCGAGCTCAGTGGAATGAAGATCGGCGACCTTGACCTGTTCGAGGTCAACGAGGCTTTTGCTGCAGTACCACTGTCCTGGGCATCGGTTCACAAGCCCGACATGGACAAGGTCAACGTCAACGGCGGCGCGCTCGCTATCGGCCATCCCGTCGGGAGCACCGGTTCGAGACTGATCACCACGGCACTGCATGAGCTGGAGCGTCGGGGCGGATCGACGGCGTTGATCACCATGTGCGCGGGCGGCGCACTCGCGACTGGAACCATCATCGAAAGAATTTGATCAGGGCAGTCGAGTTCGACTGCTGGGCAACAGAATATCGTCGACCGTAGGCGCCAGCCTCGGTAGCCAAGCCTCGGTGATCAGCCGTCCGTCCCCGGTGAGTATTGCGTCGGGGTCAGGGTCTATGAGGACTGGAAACCGTGTGCTCGCGTCTACGCCGACGTTTTGGACGAGCTTTCCGTTCTCGAGCGTGTAGCGAATCGGAATGCGCTTGTATTCGTCGTCGAACGCCCAGGGCACACCGACGAACACCTGCGGTTGGCCGCCGAAGTCGGCGATGGTCACAGAGCCATCGAACTCCACTTTCACCGACCACCCTTGAGGCAGGTCCATCTCGAATTCGAACCTGGCCGGAGCAGCCCTGTCGAGCAGATGGATCATCAGGAGCGCATCCTGCTCACCGAGTCGGTGCGGGACGATCACCTCGAAGTGAAGACCCTCGTAAAACTTCGACCCGAACGGCCCTTGGACCTCTTCGCCCAGTTCGTCGGCACAGGCCAAACGGAAGCGAACAACCCCCGCGCCGCTCTCTGCCGGCAGTTCGAGCCAATCCGAAGGATGGGGACCGAGCGCCGATTCGCCCGGTGGATCGAACGGTGCGTACGACAAGACCGCCCTCAGTAACGGTTGATCCACGGCCGCGCCTCCTTCGCTCGCATCGAACGTGCGTCGATGCTCTTCGCTCATTTCACCTCCGCCTGACTTGCCGCGCCCACCTGCCAGTACACCGCATCGGCTAACATTCAGCAATCAATTTCCTTCACCTTTATCCGGCGCGATGTCGTGTCTTTCGTGCGAATAACGACACCCCTCTCAGGACCTGATGTTGTTTCGGACAAGAAACGACTCAAAACATCGCTAAACCGTGTTGTTGACCGTTTGGCGCGTCAAATCCGGCAGTCGTCCTCTAATGTGGTTATCTATTCGTCGTCAGTGCCATGCCGAGAATCCGTGCAGGCATAGCTCTACCGAAAAGGGGGACAGGCGATTCCGATGCCCTCGGATTTTGCAGCACGTTTGAACGCCTTGTTCGACACGGTGCATCCTCCCGGGCGCAGGCCGCACACCAATGCCGATGTAGCCGATTCGCTCGCCGCGAGTGGGCATCAGATCTCCAAGCCCTATATTTCCCAACTCAGATCCGGGCAGCGAACCAACCCGTCGAACGAGACCGTTGCCGCGCTCGCAAGCTTTTTCAAGGTCCTGCCCGACTATTTCTTCGACGACATCTACGCCGCAAAGATCGACCACGATCTCGTACTCCTCGCCCAACTCCAGGGTTACGAGCTCAGACGGTTGTGCACTCGCGCATTCGACCTTTCAGAGGAGTCCCAAGAATTGCTGAGTTCGATGGCGGAAAAACTTCGCACCAGCGAAGGACTTCCCGCAGTCCCACCCGACAGCACTCGCTGATGTCGGTAACCAGTCGGTAGCTGGGAACATAAGTGATACTCATACTTTTCGCGGGCGGAATCGCACTCGCGGTCTCGATTCTCTTGACGCCCGTGCTGATTCGACAGTTTTCCCATCGCGGATTCGGCCAGCAGATCCGGCTCGAAGGGCCAGCCAGCCACCAGTCCAAACGTGGCACGCCCACAATGGGCGGCATCGCGATCCTCGCCGCACTGTGGGCCGGTTACGGCGGTGCCCACGTAGTGGCGATGCTGTACGACTCAGCCGGTCCGTCGGCATCCGCTCTACTGGTACTGGCGCTGGCCACTATCCTCGGCGGCGTCGGATTCCTGGACGACTACATCAAGCTCACGAGGAAGCGAAGCCTCGGACTGACTGCAAAAGCAAAGTACGTCGGGCAGATCGGTGCAGCTGTCGTCTTCGCAATTCTGGTGTTGCAGTTCCCCGACAAGAACGGTCTGACGCCCGGCAGCACACACCTTTCGTACGTGCGCGACTTCGCCGTCGCAGCGATGCCAACCATCGCGTTCATCGTGGTCTGCTGCTTCCTCGTCATCTCGTGGTCGAACGCGGTGAACCTGACCGACGGGCTGGACGGTCTCGCTGCAGGTTCGATGTCCCTGGCGCTCGCCGCCTACACCGTCATCACTTTCTGGCAATATCGCCAATCCTGCGCGACATATCCAAAAGTCGGCTGCTACGACGTCCGCGACCCACTGGACCTGGCGTTGGTGTGTTCAGCGGCGGCCGGCGCATGCATCGGATTCCTGTGGTGGAACGCGGCACCGGCCAAGATATTCATGGGAGACACCGGATCTCTCGCACTGGGAGGGCTGATCGCCGGGCTGTCCGTCGTGACAAAAACAGAACTTCTCGCGGTGGTGATCGGCGCCCTGTTCGTCGTCGAGATCGCCTCGGTGGTCATTCAGGTCGCAGTATTTCGAACCTACGGCCAGCGTGTGTTCCGAATGGCACCGATACATCACCACTTCGAATTGGCCAGCTGGCCGGAAACAACAGTGATCATTCGGTTGTGGCTGCTCGCAGCAATCGCGTCGGTGCTCGGCATCGCGTTGTTCTACAGCGAGTATCTCGCTGATGTCGGGTGACCCGATGACCGCGGTCTACCGGCTAGGGACGCAGTAGCCCGTCGAGCGCGTTCATGCACAGCTGCCTGACGTCATCCTCGCAAATAGATTTTCGATCCAGCCAATCCATGCTCACGGCCCGCACAAACGACACCCACCCACGCAGCGCGGTCTTGGTGACCTCGTCCTCGCGCACTTCAGCCGGAAGTGCCGCAAGGATGCGTTCCTGCTGAACCTCCAGCTCGGCCGTCAGGATCCCTTGGATTTCGGTGTCGCCCAGCATCGCTCCGCGGTTGATCGCCCGAACTCCATGCTCGTGTTCGACGGCGTACCGCAAATAGGCACACAGTCCAGCCGCAACCTGCTCAGTGACAGGCAGCGACGTGTCCGGCGCCGTGATCTCGAGAATTCTCGCTGACTCGACCAGAATGACCTCCGCGAAGAAATCTCGCTTCGACGCGAAGTAGTGGTACATCAACCCGCGCGAGACGCCTGCGAGATCGGCGACCTCCTCGATCCAGACTTCGTCGTACGGCCTGTCTGCGAACAGGCGTGAGCCGATGTCGAGGAGTTGGGTCCTGCGCTGATCAGGCGACAGGCGTCTACGGGGGCTGGCCATCTTGCACGCGATGCTACGTGACACAGAGCTGCTGGATAGATCGCAGGCCAATACGTTGATGACGTTGTTTCGCTCGCCACGCTGCTGACGAGCCGGACCTTTCGGTCAGGAAGCAGCCGCGGCCGCAAGCCTGCCGAGAGTATCTGTCAGCTGATCTTTGGTGATAAGCGGGAACTTCACCTTTTCGAGCAGTTGCTTGTCGGTGACCTTCGACCAATCGTAGGTGTGGCGAACCAACGTCTCATTCGGGCCCTGAGACTCCAGCTCCCACAGCCACTCCCACCCGGGAGGCTCGGTACCGGCAGGCGCCGACTTCCAGGCCAGTAGCTTGTCCTTCGCATAGCCCGAAACATGATTGTCGGTTTTGTACTCGCCGCCCATGTGGTCGCCCTGCATGTTCATGGTGAACACTTCGCCGACTTTCTGGATCCGGTCGGCGTGGTCCACGCCGCGGATAAATCCGGAGCCGTCGAGAGCCTGGTGTCGCTCTGGATTGGACAGGATGTCGAACACCGCGTCGACGGGTGCCTCGATGGTGCGTTCGACAGTGATCTTTCCGTTCTCACTCATTCCTCGATACTGCCGAATGCCAGTCGAATCAGCAACGTTGTGACGCCGCGTGCGAGTTCCCTCCCCTGGTAGAGACTGTGAGGGCGACATCGCACAGTGCTGTCTTGTGACGACGTCCAGCACGAGCATTGCGCACGTGAGGAGATAACCGATCGACCTGTTTTATGGCCTTTTTTCAGCCCTGAACGTCCCTACTATCCCGAATCTCCGGAACGCGTGCTCAATCCGATCTAAGATGCCGAACATCACGCCTCTTACCGGACGGAATTGCGGAACTAATGACAATCTTCACGCGGCGCACGCGCCACGTCCTGCAGGCTCTGGCCGCGTCGCTCGCAGTCGCCGTTGCGACGGCGGGTCTGGCCGTTGCCCAGCCAACTGCCACCCCTGACCCTCTCGTCGACAACCCCGTTTACGGCCTTGCCAATGGCTGTTACGCGCTCGAGTCCGGGCAGACCGGCAAGTTCGTGCGGCGCGACGGCGACAGCTATCGCACTGACGCCACTGCTGCGGACGCCGAACCGTTCCGGCTGCACGCTGCCCAGTTGGGCCGGTTCATGTTCTATGGCCCTCAAGGCGACATGCTTGCTCACAAGGGCAAGAAATCAGTGGTCTCGACACGCGATGCCCGTCCGAATACCGACTGGACGCTGACCCATACCGACGGCAGCTACCGCATCACAGCGACCGAGAACGGCAAGCAACTCAATACTGCCGACTCCGGCCTGACGATGACCGACCCGGGTAAAAATTCGGATGGCGGCCAGTTCAAGGTCACGCCGATCAACGGATGCGCCGACTTCCCCGACTCCGAAGTCAACGCCACCGGCACCCCGTCGACCGCCACCGGCCCCAACGGAGAAGTACTCGGCTTCATCGACACCCACGTACACCTGGACGCCTCCGAGTTCATGGGCGGAAATGTGCACTGCGGCAAACCGTTCGATCCACAGGGCATCACCGCCGCTCTGAAAGACTGCCGCGACCACGGCACCAACGGATTGCCCGCTCTACTCGAAAACGTCCTCTCCCACGGCACGCCATTCGCCAAACATGACACCACAGGTTGGCCGACCTTCGCGGACTGGCCGGCAGCCGATTCCCTCACCCACGAACAGACGTACTACAAGTGGGTCGAGCGAGCCTGGCGCGGTGGACAGCGCATCTTCACCAACATGTATGTGGCCAACCGCGTGCTGTGCGAGTTGTATCCGAACAAGCGGAACCCATGCAACGAGATGGAAACAGTCAAAATTCAGGCCGTACAGGTCCACGAATTGCAGGACTACATCGACGCGCAGTACGGCGGGCCCGGCAAGGGCTGGTTCCGTATCGCTACCTCTCCGGAGGAAGTTCGCCAGGTGGCGGCCGACGGTAAGCTGGCCGTCACTCTCGGCATCGAGGTTTCCGAACTGTTCGGCTGCACCCTGCGCGGCGACAAGCCGCAGTGCAACGAAGCAGACATCGACAAAGGCCTCGACGAGATCTACGACATGGGCGTCCGGCAAGTCATCCTCACCCACAAGTTCGACAACGCCTTCGGCGGAACACGATTCGATCAAGGCATCACGGGCGTCGCGGTCAACATCGGCAACAAGCTGAGTACCGGCAAGTTCTGGAAAACAGAGCCCTGTACCGGTGAAGCCGCCGATAATCCGCTCCTGTCGATCATCCCCGGCAAGCTAGGGAACCTGTCTTCCTCACTTCCCACCGGCAGCGCGGGGGTCTCGTATCCCGCTGGCGCGCAGTGCAACACCCGGGGGCTGAGCCCACTCGGCGAGCACGCAGTCAAGGGTTTGATGGACCGCGGCATGATCGTCGACATCGACCACATGAGCGTCAAGACCGCTGATGCCACCCTGAAGATCCTCGAGGATGCGAATTACTCCGGCGTGGTATCCAGCCACGGTTGGACCGACCCGACCAATGTTCCGCGCATCTACAAGCTTGGTGGATTCGTCGGTGAGTACGCGAGTACACCGACCGAGTTCCTGAAAAGCTGGCGCAAGTACCGGGCGGAGCGCAACGACGACTACTTCTTCGGCTTCGGCTTCGGCGCCGACACCAACGGATTCGGAGCGCAGGTTCCTCCCCGCGAGAATGCCGCCGAGAACCCGCTGAGCTACCCGTTCACCACGTTCGACGGCGGTACCGTGATGGACCGTCAGCGCACCGGCGACCGCGACTTCGACGTCAACACCGACGGTGTCGCGCAATACGGGCTGATTCCCGACTGGATAGCAGATACGCAACAGGTGGCCGGCGCGGACGGCGACCAATTCATCGAGGATCTCAGCAACGGCGCTGAGGCCTACCTGCAGATGTGGGAGCGCGTCGCGAAATAGGTCCAAGCAACCCACACCCGGGCGACGTTCCCTTCGCGGGTTCGCGCCCGGGTGTCTTGTTTGTACGATCCCTTGCTTCCCTGTTGTTTTCACTACCGCGCCACAGACGGCCACCAGTACTCGTCGACAAAGCTACAACCTCCATCGGTCGCGGAATACTACGGCGAAGCCATGGGCCGAACGGGATAGATGACTGACTAAATTGCAGCGGCACACGAGCTAGCGGCCCGCCCAAGATGTCGTCTGTGACTCCAGAACTGCGCAGGTTGGTAGCGGTCTGCAAGAGTGCACTCGTGAAAGAACCGCAACCTGCCGACGTCATCGCGGCTGCTATGACACTCGGCCCGCTTCACACCGTCGCTGACACAGATGACCGTTGGCAAGCAGTTGCTTTACCGACGGCTTGGACAGCGGCGCGCTCGCTCGAGCACATCTCCGACGCCTTGGTCTTCTACTGCGGTCAGGTCGCGCGGCGCGCCGACCACATGCTGCCGGTCGTACGAAATGGGAGCACTGGTTACCCGTCAGAGCAGTTGGACAACGTCCTGACGAGCGCTCATATGCTTGCGGGACTCCTCCGCGATCTCGGTACCGAGCGTGCTTGGCATCCCAGCGGTAGCGCTGACTGTGCAGGATGGGTCGGCATGGCTGTAACCGAGATCCTCGTACACGGACACGACGTTGCTCGCGCGCTCGAGTGCCAATTACTGCTGCCGGAAGCGGTCTGTGCTCGGACTACAGACCGGGTATTTCCCTGGGTTACCCATAACTCAATCGCCCCGGATAGGTTGCTGCTCGCCGTGACTGGCAGGGCCGAGGTCCCCGGCATGGTTCGAGACCCGCGATGGTGGTGGCAATCGGCACCTCTACGAGAGTGGGATGGAAGCCCTCGGCAACGAACGGTTGAGCCCGGTTGGTCGTGATGCCGGGCCCGCGGTGTGCGGTCGGCTGCGACTGCTCACCTAGCTCGCGCTTCCACTGCCGAGGATCGCACCCAAATACTGCAGCAGACCGCCGGTCTGAGCCGAGCCGCTTCCTTCAACGGCAACGACGGTAGATGCCTGCTCAATGATGTGTGTCGTCCAGGGGAGCTCCGCTAGAGCGTCGTCGAGGCCGGGGTAGTCCGATATCCACACTGTGGTTGTGTCACCCTCTGTGAGGGAGCATGAGGCCAGAACAACGTAGGACCCGGCCGGAACATCGGTGACCGTTTGGGTGGTGGCACCAGATTGGGCTGGTCCGTTGGCGTACAGAGTCTGACCGTTCTGAAGCACATCCCCCACCGGTGGTAGAACACCCCCTGGCGCAGGTGCAAGTGATGTAGCGCAGCCCAGTTCGGCACCAGAGGTGTTGTTTATCGAGTTGGTCACCGTCGCTCCGGCGACGTTGAACGAGAACGTGACATCCCCTGCTTCCGCGGCAAACGCCGACATGGGCGCGGCAAGTACCAGAGCGGCCGATGCTGAAGCAATAGCCATGGTGCGCAGGGTTATTCGCATGTGTGATCCTCATCGTCGATTGGCACGGTCAAGTAGCAGGGTGCCGCAAAAGGCTCCTTGCGGCACCCTTTCTGACTGATCGTCCGAATCCACAGACGAAATGTGCGGAAAGACGCCTCCGAGCTTCTCGATCCGTTCCTACAGGAACCCGACCCACCACGTGTGCCCGAGCAGGACGTCAGCACACTAGGCCCACCACGCACAGAACCGCTCACATTCCTCACGGATTGGACACGGCTTTAGACGCTCGCATCTATCTCTGAGGTGCAACAAGTCGGATTTGCCTAGCTTGTGCAAGCGGGCGCAAATCGGCGCTCCAGACGTCGATCGTCTCGCTTACCCAGCCGCCACCCAGCAGAGTCGACCGTGCATCGATGAGTACCAGTCCGGAATCAGCCGCGTCTGAATCGGCCGCGGCATTCTCGCCTTGGGTGAAGTAAGTGATCGCCATTGTCACCGTCGGGACGGTGAGTAGTTCGGAAAACGTTGCAGCAACCGACGGCGCCAAACTATCTGCCAACACGGCTATTTCAGCCGCCGTGAGTGGACCCGTGCGGGACTGACCTCGGATCAATTCGACCCAGGCACAGAGTCGAGGATCGCTCGCCCCCCGAATACGGAAGCGGGCCGGCGGCCGGGAAGATTCTGAACAGCGGAGCTATGGGAACGAACTCGCGAGGAACTACGAATTCCTCACAGGAGTCGATCGGGGCGATATCGGTCGGAGCCGGTGGCTCGACGATCGGCACCGCCCCACCCCTGTTGCCCCACGAGACATCCTGACCACGCGTCTCCGGTCGCTGGAAAAGGCTGGCATCATCCACCGGGAGGAGTACTCGAGCCGTCCGAGCAGATACCTCTACCAGCTCAGCGAGTCCGGCCGCGACCTCCTGGTAGTAATTACTGCACTACGCGACTGGGGCGATCAATGGGCGGTTGCAACCCCTCCAACCGAGGTAATACATACCTGCGGACATCGCGTCCAGGTTGCCCCTCGGTGCGAGCATTGCAAGATCGACGTGGATCTGACGGACACCAGTGATGTCGAATTTCGTTCGCTCGCTGCCAACTGGTCACGCCGTGGACCGGAAATCTGATCTCAGCACTCGGCACCAGCCACGAGTGGGGTGCACTGAGTCCGGCATCGTCGCGATCTCGCTGTCTGAGCTCTCGCGATTTCAATAGAGGGTAGATTCACTGTTGTATCCGAGTTCAGTAGCGAGCCGAGGGGTCGACAGTGGTCACCAACACCCAATCACCAGCATCTTCTCTACCGCACCCGCCTAAACGCCTGCCAGTTCTCGGCGACGTCATCGGCGCTCATGCGTCGAGACCCGTACAGGATTCGATCGCTTTCTCGGAGCAACTCGGTCCGATCTTCGAGCGGGTGATCCTGGGCCGACAATTCGTTCTGGTCTCCGGTGCCGATCTGGTCGGTGAACTGTGCGACGAGCAAAGGTTTGTCAAACACATTGCCCCCGCTATCGAGGGCTTGAGATCGATCGGCGGCGATGCGCTTTTCACCGCCTACTCACATGAACCGAACTGGCAGAAAGCGCACGATCTACTGCGTCCTGCATTCACTCAGAACGCGATGCGCAGCTATCACGAGATCATGCTCGACACCGCCTCCGACCTTGTGACGCACTGGCGGTCCAAGACCACCGTCGATGTGTCCTCCGATATGACCAAGTTGACCCTCGACACAATCGGCCGCACCGGATTCAGCTACGGATTCGACTCGTTCACCCGAAGCAAGCCGCACCCCTTCGTCGACGCGATGGTCGGCGTCCTCTCGCACAATCAGCGCCGCGAAATAGTCCCTATCCCCTGGCTCGCAAACCTTGTGTTCCGCAGAGCAGACAAGAAGAACGAGCAGAACCAGCGCTATCTCGCGGACGTCCTGGACGACATCGTCCGCACCCGGCGCGACTCCGGCACCTCCGATGCCGAAGGCCATAACGGCGACCTACTCGACATCATGCTCGAAGCTGCTCGCGACTCGAGTAATCCAAACGCTCTGAGCGAGATCAATATTCGACAGCAGATCCTGACATTCCTCATTGCCGGCCACGAGACGACATCAGGGGCGCTCTCCTTCGCGCTCTACTATCTCTCCCAGAATTCGCAAATCCTGGAAGCCGCCCGCGAGGAAGTCGATACGGTCTGGGGTTCGGAGGTTCCCGCGTTCGAACTAGTTCCCAAGCTACGTTTGGTGCGGCGGATCCTCGACGAGAGTCTGCGGTTGTGGCCTACGGCTCCTGCATTTGCCCGAGAAGCACGGGAAGACACAGTCATCGGCGGCATCCACGAGATGAAGAAGGGCGACTGGGCATTGGTGCTCATCCCTGGGCTGCACCGAGACCCGGTGTGGGGTTCGAATCCAAACGAGTTCGACCCGGACCGCTTTCTGTCCGCCAACGTCCGATCGCGCCCGGGCCACGTGTACAAACCGTGGGGTACCGGCGAGCGCGCCTGCATCGGACGTCAATTCGCGATCCACGAAGCAGTGCTGGTGTTGGGAACTATTTTGCAGCAGTTCGATTTCCACGCCGACCCGTCGTACAGCCTGAAAATCGAGGAGCGCCTGACGCTTATGCCGAAAGATTTCGAGCTATCGATCTCAGTCCGGAAGTAGTGGTACAGATAGCCCCGGATCACGGCCCAGCAGAACACCTCTCGTGAGGGCCTTCTTTCCGAATTTGCTGTGTACACCGTCGAGGGCAAGATCGAGCGCCGATGCGCTCGGTGCGTCTCGTGGCCCGTCGAACTGAAGCTCGAGTTGTTCGGCTCCGCTGCGCTCGATATTGACGACAGTTACCCCCACCAGGGAGATGCCCTGATCGGCAATCATCGAGGTGGCCTCGCGCAGAAGTGTCAACGCGGCGTCGAGAATGTCCTGGGTGTCGGCCGTCGCTCGGTGCAGCGTGCGAGAGCGAGTGATCGCGGTGAAGTCGGCGAACCTCAGCCTGAGTACCACTGTTCTGCCGGTCCGCTCAGCGGCCCGCATTCGCTGGGTCACTCGGTCGACCAATGCGATGAGCGAGGTCTCCACGTCCCTCGGCGATGTCGGCCCGCGCCCGAGTGCGTGTTGAGCACCGATGGAACTGCGGCCGCGGTAGGTCTGAACCTGTCTCGGGTCGTGATTGTTGGCGAGTGCGTGCAGATGGTGCCCGGCGCCCTTGCCGAGGATCGAGATGATCGACGCCTCACTCTGAGCAGCGATGTCGCCGACAGTCATGATGTCGAACGCATGCAGTTTCTCGGCAGTGACCTTTCCGACGCCCCACAGTCGTTCGATTTTAAGCGGATGCAGAAACTCCAGTTCGCGGCCGGGTTCGACCAGCAGGAGCCCGTCTGGCTTGCCGACGGCACTGGCAATTTTTGCAAGAAATTTGGTGCTGGCAATTCCGACGCTGATGGGCAGCCCGACCTGCTCTTTGACCTCTCGGCGGAGTCGTTCGGCGATCTGAACCGGGGTGCCCCGAATTTTGCTCAGTCCGGTGACGTCAAGAAATGCTTCGTCCACCGAGATCCCCTCGACGAGCGGAGTGGTGTTGCGAAATATCTCGAAGACGTCCTTGCTTGCCTCGAGATAGGCGTCCATCCGAGGAGGCACGACGATGGCGTGCCGACAGAGCGCCCTCGCCTGGGCCCCGCTCATTGGTGTCCGCACTCCGAACGCCTTGGCTTCGTAGCTGGCCGCGAGGACCACGCCGCCGCCGACGAGCACAGGTTTGCCCCGCAGTCTCGGGTCATCTCGCTGCTCTACGGACGCATAGAACGAATCGAGATCGGCGTGCATGATCACGCCTTCATGGTCCCATGCGGGTACGACACACTCATCGGCAAGACAGTGCCGGCCAGCTCAGGCAGTCACATGGTGCATATAGCACCACCGCCAGCTCTCCCCCGGTTCCGCGGACTGCATAACAGGATGAGTCGTGTCGTAGAAGTGCTGCGTCGCGTGCTGTTTCGGCGAAGAATCACAGCACGCGACGTACCCGCATTCCAAGCATTGCCGCAGAGCAACCCATGCGGTGCCGTCAGCAACGCATTCTGTACAGGTCCCGTCGGAGAAAATCTCCGCCACCGGGTACCGGCTGAGTTCTTCACATCCGACGCCGGCCTGTCCGCGAAGCTCGTTCGACGTCCGAATGTGTGCTCGGGACTCACTGGCGACGTCGATCACCGATTCCTCGACGTCGAGCATCGCGAGAACTTCGCCGACGATCTCGGAAGGAGTCGTTCCCGAGCTTCTGATTTCGAGGAGCCGAGCACGCTCGGCTCGGAGCATGGTCAGCCGGACGCGGGCATAGAGCTCACTGGGCGTTTCCTGGCCGGCGGTGGTGCCGAGGCGTTCCCACGCAGACAAGTTCCGTTGATCGACGCGGCGCCGAATGAGGGTCTCGACGCCGTGCGGATCGTCGTAGTCGAGTTCGTCGAGTACGGCGTACCCCGCTTTCGTGGCCTGCTGCAGCAGGGTGGCGCGGGCCAGCGCGTCGTCCATCGGGTCCGGGGAGGGAACATCGAGTCTGCGAGCGAGAAAAGGTAGCGAGAGCCCTTGGACGAACAATGTTCCCGCCACGACGGTAAAGGCGATGAGCAGCAGAATCTCTCGGTTTTCGGTGCCGACAGGAATGATGAATGCAGCCGCAAGGGTGACGACTCCGCGCATCCCTGCCCAGCCGATAAGGAACGTGTAACGCCAAGACGGCACGGTTCCGGTCGACGGATCTGCAATAGGACGCGCCAGCGCGAAACGCGAAACGAACACCCACATCAACCGCAAGGCGATGACGCCGCCGAGGGTCGCAGCGCACACCGCGACGATGGTCGTCAGGGCCAGCGAACTGTTCGCGACATCGCTCAGAATCCAAGAAGCTTGAAGGCCGATCAGTAAAAAGACGGCGTTCTCGAGAATGTAGGCAATGGTTCGCCAATTCATTCGCTCGGCGATCCGAGACTGCGCCGACTGCAATATCGGTGCCTTGTGTCCGAGCAGAAGCCCAGCGATCACCACCGCCAACACTCCCGATGCATGGATCTGCTCGGCAAGTAGATAAGCCGCGAACGGAACGATGAGGGAGATCGCGGTATCGAGGACCGGGTTGGTGAGGTGCTTGCGCACTTTCGCAACGAACCAGTAGAGCGCCAGACCGACCAGGAGACCGCCTCCCGCGGCAACTATGAAGTCGAGACCGATCCGCCAGGCCTGCACCGACTGCCCGATAGCAACAATCGCGGTACTGAGCGCGACGAGGGCAGTGGCGTCGTTGAGCAGTGATTCGCCTTCGAGAATTGTCACGATGCGTCGCGGCAAACCGATCCTGCGGCCGATCGCTGTTGCGGCCACGGCGTCGGGAGGGGCGACGACGGCACCGATAGCGAGCGCCACGGGCCACGAGATGTTCGGCAGAATCGCATGGACGATTGCTCCGATCCCCACCGTCGTGACGATGATCAGCACTACCGACAGCAGCAGAATCGAGCGGCGGTTGGCGTTGAAATCGACGATCGAGGACTGGATGGCCGTCGCATAAAGGAGAGGAGGCAACAATCCGAGCAGAACGATTTCGGGCGAGAGGTGAACCTCCGGCACACCTGGTATGTAGGACACCGCAACACCGACGGCGATCAACAGCAGCGGCGGCGGCACATCGAGACGTTCGGCCAGCGCGGCCACGGTGAGCACACCGACCGCCAGCGACACCAGAAAAACCGCGATCTCCATGGACTAATTGTGCCTGCCGACTACCGCGTCTGTGCTCCGCACCCGTGTGTGCGTAGTAGGAACTGGCTCCTACTACGCACACACGGGCGGCGAAGCCGCACTACAGCCAGGTGTCGGAAGTCGTCGCCGTCAAGAACGCTTCCAAATCGTCGCGCCATGGCGCGGGAACCGTCTTGGCCGGCTCGATCCCGGTGTACTGCCCGCGGTAGAACAGCAAAGGCCGATCGCCTTTGACTTCACCGAGCGAGTGAACGCGCCCGATCGCGATGAAGTGGTCTCCCCCGTCGTGCACGGTCTCGACGCTGCAGTCGATATGCGCCGACGAACCGGTAATGATTGGAGACCCCAGAGCCGACGGAGTCCAGTCGATGCCCGCAAATTTGTCCGGCTCGCGGGACCCGAAGCGCGCACAGGTCTCCTGCTGCTCCTCGGCCAATACGTTGACAGCGAAATTACCGCTGCGCTCGATAGCTGCCCATGACCTCGATCCCTTTGTCGGGCAGAACAGCACCAACGGTGGATCGAGCGACAACGCAGCGAACGACTGGCACGCAAATCCGATGGGATTGCCGTCATCCATGGTGGTGATGATGGTGATCCCGGTACAGAACTGTCCGAGAACAGTGCGGTAGGTACGAGGGTCGAACGTCATTTACTTCATACCTACTGTGAAGTCGTGTCCCCACAGACTCACCGCTGTGCTTTCACGCGCCACCCATGATTCGTCTTCGACTTGTCTTCCTTCGCAGCCGAATTCGATATCGAAGCCGCTAGGGGTCTTCATGTAGAACGACAGCATCAGATCGTTGACGTGCCGGCCCAAGGTGGCGGACATCGGCACTTTTCTTCGCAGTGCACGATCGAGTCCGAGCCCGACGTCGTCGGAATTTTCCACTTCGATCATCAGATGCACGATGCCACTGGGCGTCGGCATCGGGAGGAACGCCAAGCTGTGGTGGCGAGGGTTGCAGCCGAAGAACCGCAGCCAGGCCGGGGCGCCATCCGCCGGACGACCCACCATTTGCGGTGGCATCCGCATTGAGTCGCGCAACCGGAAACCGAGCACGTCCCGGTAGAAGCGGAGCGAGGCCTCGTCGTCGGTCGTCGACAGCACGACATGGCCGAGCCCCTGCTCACCGGTGACGAACTTGTGCCCGTACGGACTGACGACGCGTCGATGCTCGAGGGCCGCCCCGTGAAACGCCTCGAGCGTGTTGCCCGACGGGTCCTCGAAGACGATCAACTCGTCGACTCGGCGGTCCTGCACCTGCTCCGCAGTACCTTCCTTGAACGGGACACCCGCACTGTCCAGCGAGACTCTGATCGCCTGCAGCTCGGCGGCGTTCGCTGTCTCCCAGCCGGAGACGAGCAGCCGATCCTTCTCGCCTGGAACGATGACGAGACGAGCCGGAAAATCGTCCATCCGGAGGTACAGCGCGCCGGGCACGACGCCTTTACCCTCGACCATGCCCAGCACTTTGAGTCCGTATTCGCGCCAAGCAGCCATATCGGTTGCTTCTATGCGCATGTATGCCAGCGAACGAATTCCCATATCTCAGCTCTCTTCAGACAGGAACGCGGTGGTCAACCGGTTGAACTCTTCGGCCACCTCGACCTGAGCCCAGTGACCACATCTTCCGAACACGTGAAGCTGCGCTCGCGGAATGGTTTTCAAGGCCACCAGCGCGCCATCGATCGGGTTCACTCGATCCTCGCGGCCCCAGATCAGCAGTACGCGCTGGCGTAGCTTGTACGCCTCACGCCACAGCATTCCCTTCTCGACATCCGCTCCGGCGAAGGACTTTCCCATTGCCTTCATCGCAGCGATGGACTCCGGAGTCGACGCTTGCTCGTAGCGCTGATCGAGAAGCTCATCGGTGATGAGCGACTGGTCGTACACCATCACTTTGAGGAACGCCTTCAACTTCTCCTTCGACGGCCCGGGTGGGGCCGCGAAGTTGCCGAGATTTTTGACGCCTTCGGTGGGGTCGGGGGCAAACAAGTTGATGCTCAACCCGCCGGGACCCATGAGCACCAATCGCCCTGCCATAGCCGGGTAGTCGAGAGCGAACCGAACGGCCGTGCCGCCGCCGAGCGAGTTACCGAGTAGATGAACTCGCTCGATGGACAGGTGGTCCAGCAGATCCTTCAGCGCGGAACTGCTGTGCACGAAGTACTGCGGGTGCTCGGTCGGCTTGTCGGATTGACCGAATCCTGGCTGGTCGACGCAGATCACGTGAAAGTGCTCGGCCAGAACAGCAATGTTGGCTGCAAAGTTCGACCACCCGGACGCACCTGGTCCGCCGCCATGCAACAAC
>JBBSSG010000069.1:0-17911 GCA_038242295.1 Mycobacteriales bacterium
CCCTTCTGCAGAAGAATATTCTCGACCGGCAACGGTGGTCGACCCGCGAGGAACTGCGTTTGGCGATCGTGACCTGGATCGAAAAGACCTACCACCGCAAGCGTCGCCAACGACGCCTCGGCAAACTCACCCGATCGAATTTGAGACAATCACCCAGACCGCACACGCGGCCTGAATCACTCAACCCCAAGAGTCAACTGAACTCGGGGCAGTCCCGGTCGCATACGTTTGCAAGTAAGTTGCAGTTCGAAAACCCGTACAGGATCGTTTCGTGGCGCACTTTTAACTTAGGGTCCGTGCAGGTTCCTGTTGTAACGACATTGATGCGGTCATAATTATGGTGTGAGACGTGTGGCCACTCCGTGTTCAGTTTGCAATCATAGAACCGAACCGCGACGGGGTTCTCCAGACTGTACGAAATATCGTCATTCTGGAATTCTTTACTAACGCTGGTCGGTGATCCCGTTTGATCGGCGATCGGATATCCGTAGGTCCCGGTCTCATAGTCAGACAGGGCCCACACGTCCAGGATCACACCAGTTACTGGATGAGCGCCGTATACCGGGTGCCAATAGATGACGCCGAACTGCAGTCTGACCATCTGGCCTCGACCGTCGGGTAGTGACAAGATTTGGTCTTGAATGGGATATCCGAGGGACGAGCTTCCCGGTGCCAAACCACCCATGGAGTTGTATTTGTTGCGCAGTGGTCCGTTGAGGAGGGCCGATCCGACGGCGTTTTGGAACGCGACGTAGATGACGCCGTCCTGGAATTCCTGACGACGGCCACCGTCTGGGAGCACGATCTCGTCGGTGGTCGGGTACTTGAGCCGACCGGTCTCGTACTGGTTGAGGCCCCAGCGGTTGAGGAAGCTGTTGACCACCGGATGTGCACCGGTCGCCGGGGACCAATAGATCGGCCCGTTCAGGAATTGGGAACGCTTACCGGTATTACCTGGGTTCGTGAGCTCCCCTGTACTGGGGAACGAGAGGAAGCTCCCCGGGCCGCCGAGAGAGTTGTACTTGTCTCGGATGAGACCACACACCTCGAACGGTGAAGGCCAGTACGTTTGGCAGCCGAACGCAGCGCGGGACATGCGTTGACGGGCTTCCATCGTTTCGGCTTTGTCGGCGTCTTCCTTGGTGAACGGTGCCGGGATCTCTTCACGATCCGAGCGCATCTCACCGGGTACGACAGCTGCGTTCGGATTCTCGGTCGGTGCCCAATCCGGATCCGGTTCGGCGGTCTTCGACGACAAGTCGTCGTTGTCGGGTGCGACTGGCTCATCGGCGGCGGGCGCTGCTGGGCGCGGGGCGTCAGCAAGCGGCCGCGACGGTGCAGGCGCTGGTGCAGCAGGAGCCTTGGCGGCCGGCGCGGGCGCCAGAGCTGGAGTCGATGATGTCGTGGTCGGTGCAAGCCTCGGGGCCGACGAGGCGTCGGCCGGTGCGGGGACGCTGTCACACGCAGGTGTCGGAATCGCCGTCGTGGTTGTGGCCGGCGGCGCTGTGGTCGTCGCGGTTGGGTCGGTGGTGGTGGGTGTGTCGCATAGATCGGCCGGTGCGGGTGCGCGCTCTGCTGGCGCCGCGCTCTGGCCGGCGGCAGGCCCGGGCGTCGGGGTACTCGATGGTGCGCGAGCGCCCCCGACGTGTTGGAGATCATCACGAACGCGACAGTGCCCGCGGTGAACAGAGACCGTGCGCCCGAACGGCTTCGAGATCGTGGTGGCCGAAATGGTGTCGACGACATCGTCATGGATTTCCTTACCTCGCGATGAGCGGTTCCCCGATGGGCCGCTCTCAGCATCCTGAAGGAAAACGCACAGGTTCACAACAGGAACAGCACACACTCCTGCCCCAACAAGGACCAGATGGTCGGTGAATATGTCACGAGGAAACCGCGTCTTCTGATTACGCCCGCCGTAGCGTGCACACAACTGAACAATGGCGAAAAGATCGGTAATGCAACGCTATTCGATGCCGGATGAGTGGGGAGATGCGTCATGAGTGTCGTCGTGTGTGTTGCCGCGCAGGTCCCCTGAACCTGTTGGCGTCGCGTACGTGCCCGCTGCGAACCTATCCGTTCGGATACAGACCGAGCACCTGTCGGGTGTTCGTTGCATGCGGGCCGTACTCCACCCTTTCCTGAGAGAAACGGACTTCGTTCATGACTCGATCCATTTTCGCCTCCGGCATCCGCGGTCTCCTCGTTGCGGGAGTTATCGGCGGCGCCGCGATCACCGGACTCGGCAGCGCCCAGGCCGCCCCGGACACCGGCTCGTCGGCTGTGATCACCGCAGCCGGTGACTGCCAAGCGTATTGGCCGTCCCCGTACACGGTGTGCGGTCAGATCCGCGACCTTTACAACACCCTCGGCGGACCCTCGAGCACCTTGTCGGTCCCGGCCGCCGCGCAGGTCACCAACCCCGACGGCAGCAGATACAGCACCTTCATCGGCGGAACCATCCACTGGAGTCCGGCCACCGGCGCCTACGTGGGCTGAACTCTTCGACCGGCCCGGATGCGACAACTGGGCGGCCGCATTCGGCCCCGCGCGGGGGACCCCCCATCGCACTACTGATCCAGTTCATAGGGGGGCCTACCGCTACGCCTGAAAGAGGCGGCGGCCCCTTTCAGGCGTATTCGGTTCCCACCCCTACGTGGTGCCCCCATGAGTCCTCGACTGTGCATCTCTGCCGAGTCCGGTGGTGCTACGGCGCGTGCTAGAGAGCGTTGCCAGCTTTGCAGTCAGCGCGGCCGCGGCACCGTCTTGTCGATGAACAACCCCTCGGCGGACACGCACACCTGACCGTCTGCGGTCTTGATTTCGCCGATGGTCGTGATCTTGCGGCCGTCCACGTTGACTAGTTTTCCGGTCACGGTGAGCGGTTCGAAAAGCGGTGTCGGGCGGTGGTATCGAGTACTCAACTGCGCCGTCATGCCAGTTTTGCCGGACCACGCATTGGCCACGCCGAGTGTGTGATCGAGCAGCAGTGCCGATATTCCGCCGTGGACGTGTCCGGGCGGGCCTTGATACGCCAACGTCAACGTCACGGTCCCCTCGACCACCCCGTCGGATTTCCCCTCCACAACGAGCGGGGGTGCGATCGCATTCTCGAGGCCGCTCACTGGGTCGTGGCGAGTTACGCCTTCTCCGTTCCACATATCGATCAGTCGCTCTTCGACCGCCGGCGCATGGCTCTCCAGATGCTGGGCGACGTTGTTGAGTTCCTCGGCCACCCTTTCGAGATTCGCGTTGTGTCGATCGGTACGCAGCAGCGCGTCCAACACTCGGCGGGCCGCGTCGGTAGCTAGATCGATAGCCGAACCGTCGCGCACGGACGTCAACGGTGTGCCCGACGGGCTCTTTTCGTGGGTGGGGTGCGTTCCGAGATTCATGAAGTTACTTTCGGATGTCATTTGCCCGGCTCCGGATCCCGCGGGAGTCCCAGGAGTCGTTCGCCGATGATGTTGAGCTGAACGTTGGTGGTGCCGCCGGCTATCGACATGCACTGGGCGTTCAAGAACATATGTGGCGCCGACCGCCGGGGCTGATCGCCGAGCAAGGACGATGGCCCGCCCCATTCCATCGCCACGTCCCACACCTGCTGCAGGTGCTCCACCCCGAGCACCTTCGCGACCGAGGACTCTGCCCCCGGCTGCGCCCCGGACAGAGTGCGCAGAGTGGTGCGCAACGCCATCAATCCGCCGGACTGTGCGTCACACAGCACTTCGCCGAGAACTGTCGCCTGCTCGTCGTCGAGGCCGCCGGGCAGCTCTGCTGCGAGGGTCAACAGCGACTCACCCCCCGAACCGAGAGACGAGTCGCTCGACATCGAGACACGTTCGTTGGCGAGCGTGGTGCGAGCCAACTTCCAACCGGCGCCGGCCTCCCCCACAAGATCGTGATCCGGGACGAAAACGTCGTCGAGGAAGATCTCGTTGAACAAAGATTGCCCGGTAATTTCGCGGAGTGGACGGATATCGAGTCCAGGACTGTTGCGCATGTCGACGAGAAAGTAGGACAACCCTTTGTGCTTGGGTACCGAACCATCGGTGCGGGCGAGACAGACTCCCCAGTGCGCTTCGCGAGCCATCGACGTCCAGACCTTTTGGCCCTTCAGCTGCCAGCCGCCGTCCACCTTCGTTGCCTTGGTGGTCAGTCCGGCGAGATCAGAACCTGCCCCGGGTTCCGAAAACATCTGGCACCACCGGATATCTCCGCGCAGGCTGGCGGGCAGGAGCCGCTCGATCTGCTCACTGCTGCCATGCGCGATGAGGGTGGGGACAATCCAGTTGCCGATGATCATGTCGTGCGGCACCAAAGATGACGACGCCAATTCCTCGGCGATCACCAACTGCTCGACGGCATCTGCTCCCCGGCCCCATGGCGCCGGTAGATGTGGCGCGGCATAGCCCTGTTCGGCGAGCAGTCGCTTGTGATCGGACTCGTTCGACGCGGAAATCGCCGCTAGGTCGGATCGAACCGTCGAGCGAATCTGTTCCGCTTCGGGTGGCAGGTCGACGCGCAAAGAACGCCGTGTCCCGCTCAGCGTCGCAGCCGTGACGCGGCGACGCCAGGAAGCCGTCGAGCCGAGCAAAATCTGCAGGGTCTGGGCACGTCGAAGATAGAGGTGAGCGTCGTGTTCCCAGGTGTATCCGATGCCGCCGAGTACTTGGATGCAGTCTTTGGTCAACTCGAATGCAGCAGCCGTGGCAGTAGCTCCCGCAACAGCAGCGGCCAGCGATACCTCCTCGGGGGCGGCGCCGGAGGAAGATGCGCGAGCGGCGTCCCACGCACACACGCGTGCTTGCTCACTGCGAACGAGCATCCGCGCGACGCGGTGCTTGACGCCCTGGAATTGACCGATGCTTCGGCCGAACTGACGGCGTTGCTGTGCGTATTCTGCGGAGGTGCGCACCGCCCAGTCTGCGACTCCGGACGCCTCGGCGGCGAAAAACGTTGCCGCCAAATCGAATACGCGTTGCTGATCGATCGCGAGTATGTCGGCCGGGGCTAGCGAGAGACTGTGGGCGGCAGCAGTTGCATTGCGCCGCACGAGGTCGTGGCTGGCGAGGGCCGAAATTTCGAGACTCTCCCGTGGAACGAGAACGAACACCAACCGGTCATCGCCGTCGCGGGCGGCAAGGAGGAACTGACCTGCGACCTGGCCACTCAACACCAACCCGGACACGCCGTCGAGCACCGGTTGATTCTCGACGGACGTCAGTCGCAACGAACCTGGGTGCAGCGACACGGCACCGGTCGTCGAACCGTCGGCCAGGCCCGAGAGCTCCTCGGTGCGGCCTGATTCGTCGAGCACCGCACTGAGCAAGACAGTCGTCAGAAACGGCCCAGGAACCAGGGCTTTGCCGAGTTCTTCGGCCACCACGGCAGTTTCACTCAAACCGCAGCCCGCACCGCCTACGTCTTCCTTCAGGTGCAATCCGAGTACGCCGAGCTCCGCCAGCGAGTTCCAGAACTCGGGGAGCTTCTCGGTATCGGCGTCCACTGCGCTGCGCAGCACGTCGGAGGTGACGGTACGAGTAGCCCAACCGCGCACTGCGTCGCGTAGATCCCGCTCTTCTTCGGTCAATGCCATTGTCATTACAGGTCTCGAATTCTTCTCGTTGCTCAGATACGTTCGATGATTGTTGCCGTGGACTGCGCGCCGCCGGCACACATCGTCACCAGCGCGGTGGATTTGTCGGAGCGTTCGAGCTCATGGAGCGCGGAGGTAAGGAGCCGGGCTCCGGTCGAACCGACCGCGTGACCGAGTGCGATAGCGCCTCCATTGACGTTCACCTTCGACATGTCCGCGCCGTGAACCTGCGCCCAAGACAACACAACTGATGCGAAGGCCTCGTTGATTTCCACGAGATCGATGTCTGCGAGGGTCATCTGAGCGCGTTCGAGTACAAGCGCGGTCGACTCGATCGGACCATCGAGGTGGTAATACGGATCCGAGCCGATCATTGCGGAAGCGAGAATCCGTGCCCGCGGGCGTACTCCGAGCTCGCGTGCCCGTGACTCACTCATCAGCAGGACTGCAGCTGCACCGTCGCTGATTTGCGACGAGTTCCCTGCCGTGTGGATATGTCCCGGAATCACGGGGTTGAGCCCGGCAAGGGCCTCCGCGGTCGTCTCCCGCAATCCACCGTCTCGGCTGACGCGCGTAGTTTCTCCGGTAGGGACCCCGTCTGCGTCTAGAACAGGGACGTCCACCGGAACGATCTCGCGGTCGTAGATCCCGTCGGCCCACGCGCGTGCCGCCCGCTGTTGCGACTGCAGCCCCCACGCGTCGACGTCTGCCCGAGTGATCCCGCGAAGGTCCGCGATGCGCTGCGCAGAGGTGAACTGGTCACCCATGTCGATCGTCCAGTCCGGCGGGTACGGGTTCCCGGTCTCGGGGGTAGACGCCTGACCGAGGAAAACTCGGCTCATTACCTCCACCCCGCAGCCGATACCGGCATCGATCTGGCCGGAGGCGATGAGACCGGCCACCATGTGTACTGCCTGCTGGGACGATCCGCAGGCACAGTCGATGGTGGTCGATGCGGTGCCGTAGGGCAGCCCTGCATGCAGCCATGCTTGGCGAGTGACATTGTTCGACTGTTCGCCGGCCTGGGTGACGCAGCCTCCGACCACCTGCCCGACGGCACCTGCCACAACACCTGACCGGGCGAGGACTTCTCGTTGTGCAACACCGAGCAGCGTGGCCGGGTGCACCCCGGACAGCGAGCCTCGGCGTCGTCCGATCGGCGTTCGCGCTGCCTCGACTATTACGGGATTGTTCCGATCAGGCATGTCGACTCCTCGGGAGACGTTACCGCCGCGCTAGGCGACGTCGTGTTCTGAAACGTATTCTACTTTTAGCAAAGCAGGCTGATGTCGAACTTTGGTGCAACTCTTACCGTCAGTGAGGTGACAGGTCGATCAGCAACAGGTCGCACCCTTTGCGAATGTCGTACTCCGCACCCAGGATCGACACACGCCCGTTCAAACAGGACTGGATCACCCCGAACCACAATTGCACAACCAGTCGCAACGCCGTCACGTCCGCTTCTGTCGGATTTTCGATTCCTGCCGCCTCGAGCAGTAGCTGACGAAACGCCCAATCGACCTTTCCTGCATCGGGCACGACCGCGACATTCGCCGTAGTCGTGGACTGAATCATCGCTGCCGACAGGAGCGGTTGAAGCAGCAAGCCGCGGGTAGCGCGGACCAACACCCCGTACACAGCGTCACTGGGCAACGCCGCCCTGGAGGTTTTTTTGGTCAACCCCGCACCCATCCGGTCGATCTGATCAGCCATCACTGCGACGAAGAGATGAGTCTTCGACGGAAAATACCGGTACAAAGTTCCGATGGCGACTCCCGCTCGCTTGGCGACGTCATGCATCTGGACCCGGACGAGTTCCTTCTCTGCACCTAGCACCGCAGCGGCTTCGATAATGCGCACGTGTCGAGCATGCTGTTCGACCGAACTCGGCTCCGCCGCGTCCCGGACTTCGGCAATTCTCGGCACTGTCGCTTCCATCCCTTCAAAAATTTAGCCGCGCTGGCCTGGCGGCATCGGTTCGCCCCGACAAGTCTGGCACCTTGCACCTGCTCGCTGAAATTTCGTCCACTCAGTGAGACCGGACCGTGCGGGGCCGACCCAATTACTGTTGCGTTGTGCACCCAGGTCCTATTCAAGGGAGAACAGCACGATGGAAGAGTCGTCGATCGAGTGTGACGTCCTGGTTGTAGGTTCGGGCGGCGGCGCCCTGACCGGCGCATACTGCGCAGCCGAAGCAGGCCTCGACACACTGGTTCTGGAGAAGACCTCACTCCTCGGTGGCACGTCCGCCTACTCCGGGGCGGCCGTGTGGCTTCCCGGCACAGCGGTGCAGGACCGCGCCGGTATCGGCGATTCGACTGCGAAGGCCCGGGAGTACCTACGGGCTGTCGTCGGCGACTACGAAGTCGACCGGCAGGAAGCATTCGTCTCGACGGCGCCCGAGATCGTCGATTTTCTTGAGAAGAATCCGCATCTCGAGTTCGAGTGGCGGCCGTTTCCGGACTATTTTCGCGCTCCTGGTCGGATGGATTCCGGACGGGCAATCAATCCACTGGACATTGCGCCGGCCGACGTCGGTGATCTGCTGGAGCGCATCCGCCCCGAACTCGATTCAGATCGTGTTGGACTCCCGCATCCCGACGGCAACCTCGGCGGCGGCCGGGCACTGATCGCTCGCCTATTGCTTGCTTTGGAGAGCACAGGCAACAGCCGAGTGCTCACCGAGACTGCTTTGACAGACCTCATCTACGAGGACGAGACGGTCGTCGGTGCCATCGCGACCGACCCGTCCGGAAAGTCCGTGCGTATCCACGCGCGCCGCGGAGTGTTGATCGCCGCGGGCGGTATCGAGAACGATCAGCCGCTGCGAGATGCGCAGGCGATGCCGGGTCGTGCACAGTGGAGCATGGCACCGCAGGGCTCCAACACCGGCGACGGGATCACGGCTGCCGTCCGCCTCGGCGCCGAGACCACTTTGTCCGGTCAGGCCTGGTGGTGCCCGGGGGTGGCATTGCCGGACGGATCTGCCGCATTTATGGTCGGTGTCCGCGGCGGACTGCTCGTCGACGACGCCGGCAAACGCTACCTCAACGAGTCTCTACCGTACGACCAGTTCGGTCGCGCGATGATCGAGCACGCCAGTGCTCGTTCTTATCTCGTTTTCGAGGCGAGCAAGAACGGGCCGGTCTTGCCTGCCATCTCGATTCCCGCCGTGGCTGCCGGCGATCATCTGGACGCCGGTACCTGGGTTTCCGCAGACACGATCGAAGAACTAGCGTCGAAGATCGACATTTCCTCGGACGAACTACGCCGCAGTGTCGATCAATTCAACGAGTACGCGAAGACCGGGGTCGATGCGCAGTTCCATCGAGGCGAAGACCCGTACGACGCTTTCTTCTGCCGACCCGACCCAGCGAAGCCGAACGCTGCTCTGACGCCGCTGGTGCACGGACCTTATGTTGCAGCGCGCATCGTGTTGAGCGACTTGGGAACCAAGGGCGGGTTGCGGACCGACGTCGACGCCCGGGTGCTAAGCGAGGACGGAACGGCGATCAAGGGCCTCTACGCCGCCGGTAATACCAGCGCGTCGCTCAGCGGGTCCTTCTATCCAGGCCCTGGTGTACCGCTGGGCACCGCCATGGTTTTTGCGTATCGAGCAGTGCGAAGCATGCTGTCCTGATTCGAGTCAACTTCTTCGATCAGACCAGATTGTCTTCTACCGGGAGGCCGAATGCGCCTTGGCCGAACAATGCTAAAGCGCGTTCGGCCTCGTTCGCAACGTGAACGCTTCCCGCATGGACATCGCGCCAGGCTCGCTCGATGACACTGCCGCGGAACAACGAGTGTCCCCCAGCTGACTTGGACAACAGGTCCATCGCCTCTACCGCCCGCTCCGTCGCTCGCACTTGATCACGCCGCGCACGCAATCGCATCGACATCGGTAGCTCTTTGCCGTCGACAGCGAGTTCCCACAGTTCTCGCACGTTGCGTTCCAACTGCAGAATGGCAGCGTCGATCTCGGACGCTGCCCGCGCGACGGCAACCTGAGCGAACGGATCGTGCACGAATTTGCCGCCGCCGAGACTCAGGCGTACCCGGTCCTGCGCGTTGGTCAGATACCGCTCGTAGCAGCCCGCTACGATTCCGACTCCGGGCGAGGCGACCGCTGTGGTGAAGATCGTGGCGAACGGAAGTCGGTAGAGTGGGCCCCGGTTCACCTTCTGTCCCGGACCGCGGAGCTGCGCCGTCTCGTAGTTGCTCTTGGTGCGGTATTGCGGGACGAAGCAATCGATGACGGTGATCTCGTTGCTCGCGGTACCTCGCATTCCCATCACGTTCCAGACGTCGCGAATGGAAAAGTCGGAGCGAGGCACCAGGACCGTCAGGAAATCGATCGGCCGCCCCTCGGCGCCGACCACGATTGCGCCGAGTAGCGCCCACGACGCGTGGTCACAACCGGAAGAGAACTGCCATTCGCCGGTCAACCGGTAGCCACCTTCGACGGGATGCAGTCTCCCGACCGGGGCATACGCCGACGATACGAGTGTCCCACTGTCGCGTTCCCACACCTCGCGCTGCGCTCGATCGTCGAAGAGCGCCAGGTGCCACGGGTGCACTCCCAGTACGGAGGTGACCCAACCAGTGGATCCGCACGCGCCGGAGATCATCCGTACAGCGTCGAAAAAGATAGCCGGATTGGTTTCGGTACCGCCGTACCGTTTGGGTTGCAGCAACCCGAAAACTCCGGTTCTACCCAACTCACGAATCATTTGTTCCGATATACGTCCAGTTTCGTCCACCTTGACTGCGGCGTCGGCAATCGTCGGCAGTAGTTCGCGTACGGCACTCAGGACGTCGGGTTTCATCTCCGAACGATATTGCTGTTTCGGTTGCCACGAGGTGATTATCTCGCTGATCGGGAGCAGAAAGACCGTCTCGACAGAGTCGGTCCCGTCCAGTGAGAACTAAGCGATGTCGGCGCCGGCGGCGACCTAGCGTATTCGATATCCGCGGCAACGAGCAGATCGCCGTTTGACCCACGAAGACAGGACGGGACGACTGTGACCATCCAGCAGAACAAGAGCGACGAAATCCGAGAGATCGACGCCGGAGCTGCCCCTACGCGGTTTGCTCGGGGTTGGCATTGCCTCGGTTTGTCGCAGGACTTCAAGGACGGAAAACCACATTCCGTCGAGGCGTTCGGCACCAAGATTGTCGTGTTCGCCGACAGCTCGGGCACCCTCGCAGTGCTCGACGGCTACTGCCGCCACATGGGAGGCGACCTCAGCCAAGGAACTATCAAGGGCGACGAGGTCGCCTGCCCGTTCCACGATTGGCGCTGGGGAAGCAACGGCCGATGCAAGAAGATTCCGTATGCACGACGCGTTCCCCCGCTGGCCCGTACCCGCTCGTGGCACTGCCTCGATCAGGACGGCATGTTCTTCGTCTGGAACGACCCCGAGGGCAATCCCCCACCGGAAGACGTAACAATTCCCCGCATCGCGGGCGCACTCGACGACGGATGGTCCGACTGGGTCTGGTACAGCACCACGGTGGACACCAACTGCCGCGAGGTCGTGGACAACATTGTCGACATGGCGCACTTCTTCTACGTGCACTACTCCTTCCCGACCTTCTTCAAAAACGTCTTCGAAGGGCACGTCGCCAGTCAGTTCATGGAAGGACAAGCACGAGAAGACATGCGTCCACAGGCGTCGGGCCAGCCCAAGATGGTCGGCAGCAGTTCGGATGCAACCTATTTCGGGCCTTCCTTCATGGTCGATGACTTGACCTACAAATACGAGACGCACGACGTCGACTCGGTCCTGATCAATTGCCACTACCCGATCAGTGCCGACAAGTTCGTTCTGCAATACGGCATGATCGTCAAGAAGTCCCCCGAACTCGAAGGCGACGCCGCCGAAGAGATGGCGAAGGGCTTCGGAACGTTCATCGCCAAAGGGTTCGAACAGGACATCGCGATCTGGAAGAACAAGTCGCGTATCGAGAACCCTCTACTGTGCGAGGAAGACGGCCCGGTCTACCAGCTTCGTAGGTGGTACGAGCAGTTCTATGTCGACGTAGCCGAGGTGGCCCCGGAAATGACGGAGCGGTTCGAATTCGAACTCGACACCACCCGCCCCGTCGAGTCGTGGAAGAAGGAAGTAGAAGCCAATCTCGCTCGGCGACTGGAGAACAGCGATGCAACCTCTTCCGTGTAGCGAGTGCGGAGCGCGAGTGCTCGTGGAAAAGCACAGCTGGGAACACACGTCCATCCAATGGGACACAGCAGCGCGCGCTCTCTGCCACGAAATCGACGACGAACTTCGCGGCGACAGTCGGCCGGGCGCGCCCAGCAAGGGTTGCCGGGTACTGAACGCCTGCATCGTCGACGCCGCGACCCGCGGCATCGTCTCCGTCGCCGACGAGGACCCGGTACCCACGCCGATCATGGTCAACTGACAACGAAAAGGAAAGGCACATCATGATCGACATCGACCAGTACGGGCCTTGGGCAGTGATCGCCGGCGGTTCCGAGGGCGTCGGTGCAGAATTCGCTGACCAGCTGAGTACAGCCGGTTTCAACCTTGTCCTCATCGCCCGCAAGCCCGGTCCACTCGAAGAGACAGCGGTTCGCGCGCGTTCGAACGGCGTCGAGGTCCGGACGCTGTCGCTCGATTTGCTGGCCCCCGATGCTGTGGAGACCATCCGCGGCGCCACCGAGGGGCTCGACGTCGGCCTGTTGATCTTCAACGCGGGGGCGAACAGCTACGGTCATGACTTTGTAACCGGCGATCTGGATGGTTTCCAGCAGGTCATCGGCCTCAATATCACTGCGCAACTGCACCTTTCGCATTATTTTGGGGCAGCAATGCGCGAGCGTGGTCGCGGCGGCATTATTCTGGTCGGCTCACTGGCCGGCTACATGGGTTCCGCGCACCAGAGCGTCTATGCCGCCTCAAAAGCTTTCGGCCGTGTGTTTGCGGAAAGCCTGTGGCTCGAACTCGCTCCGTTTGGCGTACACGTCGTCGAGCTGGTCCTCGGGGTGACCAGAACTCCGGCAATGGCTCGCGCCGGTTTGAACTTCGACATCCCCGGGATGCGTGTCTCCGAGCCGATGGATGTGGCCCGCGAAGGCCTCGAGCACATCGCCGACGGGCCTGTCTGGGTGGCCGGCGAGAACTACGACACCGCCCAAGCTCGCAGCGGCTTCCCGCGCGATCGACTCGTCGAAAAAGCAGCAGAAGGAATGAAGCGTTTGCTCAATCGCAAGTAACGCACACACCGAAAAAGGCGCTGCGCATTCGAATGAATGCGCAGCGCCTTTTCCGGTCGCGCTGCACTCACTTCGCGGAGGTCTCCTCGAAGAACCGCTCGATGTCGGGTTCCGAAGCCGCAACCGTGGCTCGGTGGTCGAAACCGTCGTAGGTCTGGTAGTCGAACTGGTTGCCGTTCTGGCGCAACGTCTCGACCATCGAATCCGTCGAAGACTTCGCCACGACGACATCGGCATTGCTCTGAGTCACCAACGTCGGCACGGCGAGATCAAGATGTGAAGGCTCCTGCTCGGTTAGATATAACTTTAACGGAGCCAAGTCCGCATCCTTGCGAAACACCTGGCCCGCCGGAATCGGCGGCACCTGACGAATATCGTTCAGGCAACCAGTTCGAGCGGCACCCAGCAGTGGCTGTGCCTCATCGGTCAGCAGTGCACTCGCATCGATCGATGCATCAGCTGCCTGGGCACCGAGCAGCAACAGCGGCAGAAAGGCTTCGGCTGCTTCGATTCCGGAAACTTCCGAGCGGAAATAGTCCGGAGTTCGGTCCAATCCACTACCAGGTGCGATGGCCACTGCCCCGGTGAGAGAAAGCTCCGGTGCGCGCTGCGCGCCGTGTGCTGCGGTGAACAGGGCAGCTTGGCCCCCTTGACTGTGGCCGACGGCGTACCACCGCGTGCCGACCGTATCGTCCATCTCGCGCGCTGCCCGAACGATATCGACGACGGTGTTCATCTCGCTGATACCGTTGACATACGGGTGAATATCAGGGGTACCCAGGCCCTCGTAATCAGTGCGTACAACGACGAATCCGCGATCCACCCACTTTTCGAGAGTATTGTCGACGCCCGCCAGATACTCGTGCGATGGGCCGTCGGGAAAATCTGCAGAGGGCGCGCAGGCATCGGCAACACCGGTGGTTCCGTGTGCCCAACTGATCACTGGATATCCGCCGTCGGGCGCGGGCGAGCGCGGGAATGCGACGCTCCCGGACACGACGATCGGCCGGCCGGCTGCATTCTGCGACATGTAGGTGATCGCATCGGTGTGCGCCGCGCCCGCGAGAGAGGTGGCGTCAGTGGCACGGTGGGAGGTGGGAAGCCGCCCCGATTCCAAGGAAGCGTCCTCACTCACCTCCGTTTGAGCCGACGAGCAAGCGACAGATCCCAGCAACACCATCACCCCGATTCCGCAGAGCGCCGCTGAACTTCGTGCGCTCACGCGAATGCTGCGAGCATCTCGGACCCGGACCAGTCGTGTCCCCAGTAGCTGTCAGCAGTGATTTCCTCGGCGGTGTAATACTTCTCGTCGACCAGCTCTCCTGCCGTACCGAATTCGAGATCCCATCCGCCCGGGGCGCGAACGTAGAACGAGACCATCTTGTCGTTGGTGTGACGACCAAGTGTCGAGGAAATGGTGAAGCCGAGCTTGGTCACCCGATCGAGAGCCTGGCCCACCGCGTCGAGAGTGTCGACCTCCGTCATCAGGTGCACCATGCCCGGGTCCTGACTGTGCGGGGCTGGGCACAGAGCCAGGCTGTGATGCCGTTCGTTGACTCCCAAGAACCGAACCCTGCGTGCTGGCCCGGGTGCGTCGGCTCCGCCGAGCCGGATAGATCCGCGCGGCAAAAATCCCAACACCTCTGTGTAGAACGTGTGCGCCTCGTCGAAGGCAGGCGTCGGCAGCACCACATGGCCGAGCCCGTGCGGGCCGGTGACGAATCGTCCGCCATGCGGAGTGACTACTGGGCTGTGATCGAGAACCGGCCCGAAGAACACCTCGACGCGGGTGCCCGACGGATCATCGAACGCGATTACTTGCTCGGCATCGCGGTACCGCGAGTCCTCCTCGGACAAAACGTCGACTGTTGTTCCCGACTTCTCCACCGCTTCGCGGACACGCTGGAGCGCGAACTGATCACGGACCTCCCAGCCGACGGCCAGAGCCTTGTCGGTATCGCCCGGCAATACGATCAACCGCGATTTACGCTCGTCGAGGCGCAAGTAGAGCCCATCGGCTTCGGGACCCGATCCGACGGCCATGCCGAGTCCGTCTACGACGAGTTCCCGCCAGCGCGGCACATCCTTCGTCTGAATTCTGAGATAGCCCAGACCTCGTATTTCCGTCATCGTGAGTGCCTTTCGTTGAAAAAAAGTCGATGCCGCGCCGCTTCAGCGGCGCGGCATCGTCGTGTGTCAGATCGTCGTGTGTCAGATCGCCGGGTACTAAATCATGGAGCGGTGGATACCCTGCGGCTCGCCGCCGAGTTGTGTCAGGGCGGAGGAATGGAAGATGGATCCGGGAACGTGGATCGCATGGGAGAGGCCCGCATGGGCGTCACGCCAGAATCGCTGCATCGGGGTACTCAGCTTCAGCGCACCCCCGCCCGACCGCGCGAAGATCTCGTCCACGGCACGCACTACTCGCCACGCGGCGGCTGTCTGGGTACGCCGGCCCACAGCACGCATCTCGAACGTGATTTCCTGCTTCTTCTCGGTCAGATCCCAGAAGCGATCCACGGTTTCGAGGACCGCTGCACGGGATGCCGCAATTTCTGCAGCGGCCTCACCGATGGCGAACAACACATAGGGATCGTCCTTGATCGCCGTACCCGAGACTGTTATCCGCTGTCGCTGCGCATCGAGGTGGCACCCGAGAGCACCTTCGGCAATGCCGATCAGCGAAGAGGTGATCCCGAGCGGAAAGATGCACGAGAACGGGAAGTTGTAGAGCGTCTGCTCGCGGCCGAACTCGCGAGCTGCCGTCCCGTTCATCACTTTGTCTGCACGCAGAGTCCGATAGTCCGGGATGAAGGCATCCTTGACGATCAGGTCCTTGGACCTGGTACCGCGCAGGCCGACCACATCCCAGCTGTCGGGGTCGATGTCGTAGTCCGCGCGCGGAAGCAACACGTGCAGAATTGTCGGGGGCATCGCGCGCTTGCCTTCGGCGTCGCCGAGTGCGGCACCGATCATGATCCAACCGCAGTGATCGGTACCCGAAGAAAATGACCAGCGGCCGTTGAGGATGTAACCGCCGTCGGTGGGCGTCGCAACTCCCATCGGGGCATAGGGCGAGGCCATCCACATGTCGGGATCTTCGCCCCACACCTCGTCCTGGGCCTTGCGGTCGAAGAAGGCAAGTTCCCATGGATGAACGCCGACGATTCCGCCGACCCAGCCTGCGGCACCGTCGATAGCACCGATACCCATGGTCGTCTCGGCGAACTCGCGTGGGTGCGACTCGTAGCCGCCGTACTCCTTGGGCTGCAGCATTCGCATGACCCCGGAGTCCCGTAGACGCTTTGCCGACGAGTCGGACAAGCGCATCAGCTTGTCTCCCTCGACGCCCTGCGCACGGATCTCTTCGGCGTGCTGTTCGATCCTGTCAAGAACTTGACCCATGATGATCTCGGCTTTCTTCTTCGGCGCCCGGTCGATGTGCTCAGGCGGTTTTCAACTCGTTGTGAACAGCATTACCGTGAATTCGGATGAACGGGTCCTTTCGAACCAATCCGAGGCGTCTCACTCGACCATTGGACCTTGTCCGACCGATCGATCGACGAGATGTTGCTTCGAGCATTCGCGGCATGGTGTGCGGCGATGTAACCGAACACCATCGCGGGTCCGATCGTCGCGCCCGCCCCCGCGTATTCGTTGCCCATCACCGAGGCCGAGGTATTTCCGGTCGCGTAGAGACCCTCGATCACGCTGCCATCGACTCGAAGAACCCTGGCATCGGCGTCGGTGCTGAGCCCACCTTTCGTTCCCAGATCACCGGGCTCGCAGCGAACTGCATAGAACGGACCTCGGTCGATTTCGTCGAGACACGGGTTCTTCATGGTGGGATCGCCGTAGTAGCGGTCATAGGCGCTGTCCCCTCGCCCGAAGTCTTCGTCCTTGCCCGAACGCGCGAAGCCGTTGAACCGGGTGATGGTCTCGTTCAACGAGTCGGCAGGAACGTCGATCAACGCCGCGAGTTCCCGAAGGGTGTCCGCTTTGTGAACAACTCCGGAGTCGTAGAACCCCTGGGGGAAAGGAACGCCGGGTAGAACCTGCGCGAACGGATACCGCGAGCGGGCTTTGGTGTCCATTACGAACCAGGCCGGAACATGACCACCGTCGAGTTGGTCGTGAACGAAGTTCACGTAGGGCGAGGATTCATTGGTGAACCGCTTGCCTTCACTGTCGACGATCACCGACGGCGGAATACAGCGCTCGGACACCAACGGAATGACCGCGCCCATAGGATGCAGAACGGACGGCATCCACCAGGCGTCGTCCATCAGTGCGACGTCGGCTCCGACGTCCTGACCGGCGATGATTCCGTCGCCCGTGTTCTCGCGGGCCCCCGAACTGATGTCGGCAACTCCATGTTCGGGTAGGTAGCGTGCACGCATGTCTGTGTTGTGTTCGAATCCACCGGTTGCCAGCAGCACCCCCTTGCGGGCCGCGATACGAATCGTCTTGCCGTCTCGCTCGGCCACGACCCCGCGCACGACTCCGCCGTCGTCGACGATGAGTTCGGCCATCGGCGTCTGCAGCCATAGCGGGATGCCAGAGTCTTTGAGCACCATGCGCATCCGCGCGGCCAGTGCACGTCCTCCTGTTGCCATATGGCGTCGACGAACAATGTTCGACGCCACCCGCCAGGCCGCTACCAACGACGCTTTACGCCCTCTCCACGTCCGCTTGACCATCGCCAGGTCGTGGTAGTCCTTCGAGGTGACCCACAGCCCGAGCGGCCCTTTCATGCTGTTGGGTCGCTGAAACTGCTCGTCCGTGCCGAGTGCGCGGGTATCGAACGGTAGGCACTCGATGGTTCGGCCCAATGCACGGCCACCCTCGTTTTCGGGGTGATAGTCGGAGTAGCCCTTCACCCAGAAGAGCTTCATGTGCGGACTCTTACCCAGCAGCTCCATCAGCCGCGGGCCGTTGTCGACGAACGCATCCAGACGGTCGGCAGCCACGGTGCCGACGGTGATGCCGTCGAGATACGTCCGGATCGATTCACGGGAGTCGACTACTCCCCTGTCTCGAAGCGTGGGGGCATTCGGAATCCAAATGCCGCCGCC
>JBBSSG010000070.1:0-17904 GCA_038242295.1 Mycobacteriales bacterium
AGCGAAGTCACTGTTACACAAGCAGAAAAGGCTCACCGCATCCATCCAGTCGCCGCTATCCAGTCCGAATTGTCAGTGTGGACCCGAGACGCGTTGGGGCTGGGCAACACACCGGATGGTGTAGCAGTCGGCAACATCCTCGACTGGACCCGCGAGAACGAATCGGTCTTCGTGGCGTTCGCGCCGCTGGGGAGGGGATTCCTCACCGGAGAGCTCAATACAAACGAGTTGCACTCCGACGACTACAGATCCACGCTCCCTAGATTCACAAGATCTGCGGCACAACACAATCGACCGATCGTCGACGCCGTCGCAGATGTAGCTCGCCGGTACGACGCTACCTCAGCAGCCGTGGCGTTGGCATGGGTTCTGGCACAAGGACAGCACGTTATCCCGATCCCGGGAACGACGAAGACGCATCACCTCGACGCGAATCTTGCAGCCGTACAGCTCACGCTCACGCCAGCGGACCTCGAGGTGTTGGACAATGCACCTGCTGCCGTCGGTTCGCGATACTGAGATGAACCAGAGATCCAGCCGAGCGGCGCTGCTCGAAATCGACTTCCAACCTTGGGTTATCAATCTGGGGCACGACAGAGGCGTGGTTGCTCGCGCCCGCCGAATACGGGAGAGAATTCGCGCCGAGAGCGCACTCATCGTGTGCACACGGTATTTGAGCCATGATTCGAACGATCGAATGCGGTCGAACCCCGACAGCAACGGTGCACGTTTCCATGACTTGATGGCACCGCAAGCGGGGGACCTGATCGCCACCAAGTTCGATCGAGATATCTGGACCAACCCCGATCTGGATTCACAATTGAGAGTCAACGAGATCGCGGCGGGCAACTAGTCACTGGTGACTAGTTGCCTACCTTGTGGATTACGACGACCGACCCCGAGGGCAACGAGTTCTGTGTGTCCTAGCTTTCGTGATTGTCGTTTCTTTTCTGGAATGGATTGTGTGCGTGCCCATGTCAGTCCTCGGGTAACTGGGCGAAGGACTTCATTGCGTCGTTGTACCAGTCCAGCGACTTCTTGGGGTGCCGCCACCGGCGTTTCATTGCGTCGCGGGCCTCCTGGTGGGCAGCGTCGCCCGCTTTTTCTGCGTGTTTGAGGTGCCGGTCCTGCTCTTTTATGACGTCGTTTGCGGTTGCCCCCCGATGCTCCAGGTCGCATGGCCCTCCGAGTTGACTGCAGGTCATCGTCTTCATGTTCGGATTCCTTTACATGGTTCGGTTTGTGTGTTGGGTTTGCCTATCTGACGTTCGACGCGGCAGGGGTGTGACAACACCCGGTCAGTCCCGGGTTTCGTTGCCGTTACGCCGCTCCACCTTCGCCAACACCGCGGGATCGGCGCGGAACGTGACGCGGTGTACGACCCCAAGGGCGATGGTGAAGTCGAACAGAACCTGTGCCTCACCACGATGGAACCAGGCAGCACCGGGGCGATCGTCAGCGAACACCGACAACGCGGCGTGCGCGCTGCCGTTGAAGAACGTCGCTATCTCCGGTCTGCCCTCGATTCGGTCCGGAGTGCCGACCAAGATCGCGGCGTCGTCAGCCGAGATTGCGGCGTCAGGGGCAAGCAACCGCAGCAACCCGTCGAAGTTGCCTGCTCGTGCAGCCGCCATGAATGCGTCGACGACCTCCCAGTCGGCCAGCTGGTCGTCGGCTGCGGGCTGGCCGACCTTGTAGCGAGCGCGAGAAGCAAGCTTGCGGGCGGCTACCGGTGTGGTGTCGAGGACGGCGGCGATCGTGGAAAACTCGAAGCCAAAACTGTCATGCAGCACAAACGCGACACGTTCATGAGGCGTGAGTCGATCCAGCACTACTTGAAGTGCGACACCGACGGTTTCCGCGAGTGCGAGGTCGTCGGCCGGGTCTTCAGCGGTGCCAGGTAGTTCGATTTCGGCCACGGGGTATGGGGTGCGTGCTCGCAATCGGTCCAGACACAACCGAGTAGTCACAGTCGTCAGCCAGGCGGGCAGATTCTCGATGTCGGCGTCTGTCCTGTTCAGTCGCAACCAGGCTCGCTGGACTACATCCTCGGCCTCAGCATGATCGGCCAACACCCGCGTAGCGATGCCCAACAAGCGTGCTCGCTCCGCCTCGAATATCTCTGTTCGCTCCACAAGCGCCGCCCTTTCGTTTCTCAACCGTCCTGCAACTGACGAACGATCAGGGCTGAGTGTGACCGCTGCGGCCGAACCTCACTCGGTCTTGGGCCGAACCTCACTCGGTCTTGGGCCGAATCTGCCGAAATCGTGGATTCAATCGGAACAACGGATGAGTTACGTCCCCTCGGGAGAACGGCCGGGGAGTTGGATCCGGTTCACCGGTATGCCCCCGGCGTCCGTCCGGTCCAACGTTTGAAGGCTCGCCGGAATGCCGACGGCTCCGAGAATCCGAGCCTGCGCGAGAGCTCCTCGATCGAGTCACCTCGGCTCAAGCCGGAGACGGCGGCGCCGAGAAGGACTTCCTCGCGAATCTGATTGAACGACGTGCCCTCCTGTCGCAGTAACCGGCGCAGGTGAGCGGTGCTGACCGACAGCATGTCCGCGATGTCGTTCGGGCCGGGGGCGTTGCCGTGCAAACCGAGTTCAAAGGCTCTACGCACCTGCGAGGAGGCGGTGCTGTCGTAGTCGCGGGCGGTGAACATCAAGTTTGGGGACTCGCGTAGGTAGTCCGCGAGGGTCTCTTCGGTTTGAACGATCGGCGCGCGCATCGCAGCATTGTCGAATTCGAGAACTGCCACCGGCGCCCCGAAAGTCACACGGGTACCGAACATCCGGTCGTACAGCTTGCCGGTTTCCGGGTCGGACATCTCGTACGGTAGCTCTACTGAGTGCAGCTTTACCCGCCCGCCGATGAGCCACGCAGCGAAGCGGTGAACTAGGAGCATGCGGAAATCGGTGAGTAATTGACTTGCCACCGCTCGTGCTTCCTCCGGTAGGTGACTGTTATCTACCGGAGGCATCGTTAGCCGAGTGGTAGCTGCGCCGCGAGTGATCACCATGGGCGGCATCTCCGAAACGACCCTGGACGTCTCGGTCATGCGAGTCAATGCAGCAGAAAGGTCTGCTGCGTGAATCAGCGTCAAACAAATGACGCGAAAGCTGCCGCGCCGCATAGGCGTCGTCGCCAATCCGAAGAGTTCGTCGTCGGTGATGTGCCACGCCGCCTGAGTGAACAGAGTGATCTGCTCGGTGGTGAGGCGCGCGTGACGGTCCCTCAAATTCTCGGGGCCGATCCCGGCGATCGTCAGGGGGTAGGACAGGTCGATGCCACCGCTGGCTGCGAGTGAGGCGGCTTTGACGACGAAACCGATGGGTATTGTTTTGGCTGTCATCACGGTGTCAGAGTGCGAGCAGCCTGTCGGCGGCTTCGTGAAGGACCGAGTCCTTCTTGCAGAAAGCGAAGCGTACCAACGTCTTCCATGGCGCGGGATGGTCAACGAAAGCGGTTACCGGAACTGCCGCAAGTCCGATTCTGTCGGGCAGTGTGCGGCAGAATTCCAGTGCGTCGCTCTCGCCGAGTGTAGCGACGTCGGCGCAGAGGAAATAGGTTCCGCTGCTGGACTTCACTTCGAGTCCGGCATGGGTGAGCGCTGCGGCCAAGAAGTCGCGCTTGGCTTCGAGTTGGAGTCGTAAACTCGCCACCCAGTCGCGCTCATGGGTGAGCGCATAGGCCACCGCCGGTTGAAATGGTGTCCCGCCGACGAACGTCAAAAATTGCTTGGCCGAGCGGACGGCGTCGATGAGTTCCGCGGGACCGAGAGCCCACCCTGTCTTCCAACCCGTCGCATTGAACGTCTTTGCTGCGCTCGACACGGTGACGGTGCGTTCGAACATCCCGGGCAAGGTTGCGATCGGCACATGCGCGCTGCCGTCGAAGACCAAACGTTCGTACACTTCGTCGGTGAGCACGAGAAGGTCGTGCTTGCAAACGATTTCGGCGATTGCGGAGAGCTCAACGAGGGAGAGCACGGTGCCCGTGGGATTGTGTGGCGAATTCACGACAAGCAGTTTCGTGTTCGGCCCTATCGCGCGTTCCAACGCGTCGAGGTCTACCACAAAGCCGGTTCCGTCGGCGACAAGGGGGATCGTGGACCGGCGGGCGCCCGCCAACGCGATCGCTGCTGCGTACGAGTCGTAAAACGGCTCGATCAGCAGGACCTCTTCGCCCGGCTCGACGAGTCCGAGGATCGTCGCGGCGATGCCTTCGGTGGCGCCGACGGTGACGAGAATCTCGCAATCGGGGTCGTAGCCGATGCCGTAGTTGAGCGCGCGATCGGCGGCAATAGCCTCGCGCAGAACCTGCATCCCCGAGCCCGGCGCGTATTGATTGAGGCCGTCGGCGATGGCGTCCCGGGCGGCCGCGAGCATGGAAGCGGGTCCGTCGGTATCGGGAAAACCTTGGCCGAGATTGACCGCATCCCTTGCCACGGCGAGTGCTGTCATCTCCGCGAAAATGGTGGATCCGAAGGGGCGTAGCCGTTCGACGGTTCGACTCTGGTGCTCCACGGACATTCTTGCAGCGTAGCGGGTGTTCGAATCATCAGCGCAGGCCGTCGTCTCGTAGATGCTGTCACGTTCGTGACGCCAATCTCGTCTCACTGATAGATGTTCCTACTATCTCGACGGAGAAATCATGTCTCGCATCCCATCCGTGGCACTTTCCGACGCCGGAATCCTCGTTCGTCTCGCCTATCGTGCTGCCGCGAAAAAGATCGGTGAAGTCCCCGAGCCGTTCGCAGTGCTCGCCAATCATCCGAAGCTTTTCTTCGCCTCGCTCGTTCACGAACTCGCGGCGGAAAAGGGCTCGACCGTACTTCCGGCGGGCCTTGTAGAGCTCGCCGTCTACCGGGTCGCGTGGACACTGGGCTGCCAGTGGTGCGTTGACTTCGGAACCATGATGCAGCGGCTCGACGGGCTCGACATCGACCGTCTTCGGGAGATCGGCGAGTACGAGTCCTCGTCGAAGTACAACGACGACGAGCGGGCCGCGATCTCCTATGCCGACTCGATGACGGCCAACCCGATCGCTGTGTCGGATGAACAGGTCGCTGCACTCGAAGCCCGGTTCGGTCGTGCGGGCGTGATCGAGCTGACCTATCAGATCGGCTTGGAAAACATGCGTGCCCGGGTCTATTCAGCCCTCGGCGTCACCGAGCAGGGCTTCAGCTCGGGATCGGCCTGCTCGGTCCCGTGGGAAAGTCCATCGGTACCGTGACACCGCGAAGTTTCACCGGATTGGCAAAATCGTAGGACGCCCAGACGAGGCCGTCCACGACCGTGAATCCGCCGGCCCGGGCGGGAAAGCTCCGCATCCCGACGCCTGATCGGGCGGGACTCGTCCCGACGCCTGATCGGGCGGGACTCGTCCCGACGCCTGATCGGGCGGGACTCGTCCCGACGACGCCGCGTGAGAGGTAGCCGAGCTGACCGTTCACCGATGCCGGCGACATCGAACCGAGGGTATTGGATCCGTACATGGCCACCAGGCCGAGAAAGAAGCGGGCGCACTTGTCCGTGCCGCGGACCACCTGCACAGCCGTGCGGGTGGTCCCGCCGCTGTCTCCGATCATCCGGCAATCCGGATGTAGAGCTTGAACGACGAGGCTGACATCGCCGCTAGCCATAGCCGCCATCAGTCGCATCACTGCGGCGTCATGTTCCGTATCGGGCACTGCCGCGGGCGTGGACTCCATGTGTTTTCGTGCCCGTGACGCGAATTGCCGGGCGGCGGCTGCGGTGATATCCAAGATTGAGGCGACCTCGTCGAACGGGACGGCAAAGCCGTCGTGCAGCACAAACGCGACGCGTTGCGTAGGGGTGAGCGAGTCGAGAACGACGAGAGCAGCGAGCCGGGCATCCTCGCTGCGCACGACGAGTTCGAGTGGGTCTACAGACGGGACATTCCAGACTGTAACGACGGGCTCCGGAAGCCATTGTCCAACATAGGTTTCGCGTCTGATGGCTGCTGATTTCAGTCGATCGAGACAGATCCGGGCGACGACGGTGGTGAGCCATCCGCGCAGGTCATCGATGGCGTCGGAATCGGTCGTGGCCAGTCGCAGCCAACTCTCTTGAATTGCGTCCTCGGCGTCGGCCACGCTGCCGGTCACCCGATAGCCGATCGACAGGAGATGGCCGCGGTGGGACTGGAATCGTTCTGCGAGCGACGCAGTGCTCATAGCGTGCAAGTTTAAGCGAGGACCTGGAGAGAGGAACCATGATTACTGTCACCTTTCGGCGGTAGGTTCGTACACATGCGATTCGGACTGTTCATCCCCCAAGGCTGGCGACTCGATCTGGTTGGTATCGCCCCATCGGAGCAGTGGTCTGTGATGCGAGATCTGGCCCATGTTGCTGATTCGGGGCAGTGGGAGTCGCTGTGGGTCTACGACCACTTCCATACCGTGCCCGAACCAACGCAGGAAGCAACGCACGAAGCGTGGTCGCTCATGTCTGCGTTCGCGGCGTCGACATCGAGGATCCGCCTCGGTCAGATGTGCACGGCGATGGCCTACCGTAATCCTGCTTATCTGGCGAAAGTCGCAGCAACGGTGGACTTGATCTCGGGTGGCCGCGTCGAAATGGGCATCGGTGCGGGCTGGTACGAGCACGAGTGGCGGGCATACGGTTACGGGTTCCCCTCGGGTGGTGAGCGTCTGGGAGCGCTCGACGAAGGCGTTCAAATTTTCAAGCAGGCGTGGGAAACCGGTTCCGCGACGCTCGACGGCAAGTACTACCAAGTCGACGGTGCACGTTGCTGGCCGAAGCCGCTGCAGGAGGGCGGAATTCCAATCTGGATTGCCGGCGGCGGCGAGAAGGTGACACTGAAGATTGCGGCCAAGTATGCCGACTACACCAACTTCGATGGCAGCTTCGACGGCTTCACTCGCAAATCCGATCTACTGCGAGGGCACTGCCAGAAACTTGGCCGCGACTTCGACGCTATTGTTCGCTCGGCCAACTTCAACGTCGCGATCGGTAGCACCGAGGCCGAGGTCGAAGATCGGCTGCAGCAGCTTGAAGACCGGCTTACGCCTCACGTAGGCGAAGAAAAGGCGGAAGGCGCCCTGGGTGAATTCCGAGGACTGCCGGGCGTCGGAACACCGGAACAGATAGTCGAGAACCTGACCGCATTGAAGGAAAAGGGCCTCGGCTACGGCATCTTCTACTTTCCTGAAGCCGCGTACGACCGATCGGGAATCGAACTGTTCGAGCGCGAAGTCATCCCGGCTCTTGCTTAGGCGTCACCACATATCTGCGGTCGTTCCGCACATTCCACTACCGGTTTGGTCCGGATCTGTCAGCGAAGGCCCTCGGGAAGGTCGTGCGGATCGACGAGCAATTGCTGGTTCTGGGACGCACGGACCTTCTCGGACAGGCCGATATTTGCGACCAGCAATGCCCATTCGGGCTCGCTGATCTCGGCGGCGGCCTTTTTGATCATCGACGCATTCTTCGTGCCCCACGCGATCGGCATGGGCGAAACCATTTGCCAGGTGTCGCTCGTGGTGTTCTTGCTGCGGTCGGCGAGCACCGAGATCGAGGGAACGCGTTCGCCTTCGACCAGTCGGTGCCCGGGCAGGGTGCGAACACTGCGCGTGACCAGTGCGTAACGATGTGCTTCCGCGTCGGGTTTTGCGATGTCGATGAGCGCGAGAAGGGTCACTCCTCGTGGCCGTTGCTCAGCGATCACAGCCGGGACCAATCCGCCCTTTGCATAAAGATTCTCGGCGGTGCCGACTTTCCTCGGTGCCCACACTGCCACCCACAGCGATGACGCCGCGATGACGAGAAAAACAGCACCGAGGATGTAAGACCATGGGTGAGCCAACGAGAAGAACCACGCCGCAGCAGCAACCAAGATCAGCGCGGTAACGATGGCTGACATGCGGAGCCTGCGCACATCCGCCATCGTCTCGTTCACCGATTTGGCGTGGGCTACATCGACAGGAAACTGGAATCGGCGCACATGCTCATTAATAGCACGTCGCCCGTGACTACCTCGAAGTCAGATCGTGGGCCCCAGTATGTCGTCGGCGTCGGTGATCCGATATGCATATCCCTGCTCGGCGAGGAAACGCTGACGATGCGCGGCGTACTCTGCGTCGAGGGTGTCGCGTGAGACGACTGAGTAGAAATGTGCCTGCCCGCCATCGTGTTTGGGGCGCAACAGTCGGCCGAGTCGCTGTGCCTCTTCCTGGCGCGAGCCGAATGTTCCGGAAACCTGCACTGCAACCGATGCTTCTGGAAGGTCGATGGAGAAGTTGGCGACCTTGCTCACCACGAGCGTCTGGATTTCTCCCTTGCGGAACGCGTCGTAGAGCACCTCGCGTTCCTTGTTTTTCGTGGAGCCTTGAATGACCGGCGCATCCAACGCTTCGCCGAGGGCATTGAGTTGATCCAGGTACGCGCCGATCACCAACGTGGGGGAATTGGGGTGCTTCGCCAGAATCGACTTCACGACAGCGACCTTGGTGTGTGCCGTCGAGCAGAGTTTGTACCGTTCCTCCGGTTCGGCGACGGCGTAGGCCATCCGCTCGGCGTCGGTCAACGTCACCCGAACCTCGATGCACTCGGCCGGAGCGATCCAGCCCTGGGCTTCGATGTCCTTCCACGGGGCGTCGTACCGCTTGGGGCCGATCAGTGAGAAGACGTCGCCCTCGCGGCCATCTTCGCGAACCAGAGTCGCGGTGAGACCGAGGCGCCGACGGGACTGCAGATCTGCCGTCATCCGGAACACCGGCGCGGGCAGGAGGTGGACCTCGTCGTAAATAACCAGTCCCCAGTCGCGGGAGTCGAACAGCTCGAGGTGTTTGTATTCGCCCTTGGTGCGTCGTGTGATCACCTGGTACGTGGCGATTGTCACAGGGCGGATTTCCTTGCGCTCGCCCGAATACTCGCCGATCTCTTCTTCGGTGAGAGATGTTCGAGCAATCAGCTCTCGCTTCCACTGACGACCCGCGACCGTGTTGGTGACGAGAATCAGTGTCGTGGCTTTCGCTTTGGCCATCGCGGCGGCACCGACCATCGTCTTGCCTGCACCACACGGCAGCACGACAACACCCGAGCCGCCGGCCCAGAACGAATCAGCGGCCATTTGCTGATAATCGCGCAGTGTCCACTTGCCGCCCTCGGTATCCAGCTCGATCGGATGGGCCTCGCCGTCTACGTAACCGGCTAGGTCTTCCGCGGGCCAGCCGATCTTGAGCAGCATCTGTTTGAGGTGCCCGCGCTCGCTCGCATGGACGATGACGGTGTCCTCGTCCACCTTGGCACCGAGCATCGGCCCGATCTTCTTGTGCCGCATGACCTCGGTAAGTACCGCGCGATCGAGGCTGATCAGGACGAGCCCGTGGACCGGACTCTTCACCAGTTGCAACCTGCCGTACCGGCCCATCGTGTCGACGATGTCCACGAGCAATGGCTGCGGAACGGCGTACCGCGAGTAGTTCACCAGAGCATCGACGACCTGTTCCGCATCGTGGCCGGCGGCACGTGCGTTCCACAGGGCCAACGGGGTGATGCGGTAGGTGTGGATGTGCTCGGGGGCGCGTTCGAGCTCCGCGAACGGGGCAATGGCACCGCGAGCTTCGCCGGCAAGCGGATGGTCGATCTCGAGCAACAGCGTCTTGTCGGACTGGACGATCAAGGGTCCGTCGGTCACTGGTTCCTCCTAGAGAACTTCTCGTCGCGCAAGAGAAGTGCGCAACTCTTCCATTGTCCACGCCATCTGGCCTCAGCGCACGCCCATATGCGCGCAGCCCCTAGTCGACCAGGGCGACCGAGGTGATGCGGTGCAGGGTGAACCGTCGTATCTCACCGGTGGCGGAATCGAAGGCCTCGAGCTGCCCGCTGCCCAGCCCGACGGGGTCGACGACGCGCTGTGACGCAGTTCCCTGGGCATCGACGTATCCGATACTCACACTGCGCCGCACCTTCACCGCGGTCTGCAGCAATGCCAAGGTGGCCGTGCCGGTGGCGCGAGTCCCATCGGACCGCACTGCCTGCCCTCCCGCTTTGGAAGCTCGCTCGCCGGCCCGAAGTTCGGTGACCAAGCGCGTGAGCTGTTCGTCGGTGGGAACTGCGGGGCTACGGAAGCCTGTGCGTGTCCGTCTCGGCGGAACCCGAGCACCCCTCGATCGCAGGTCCACGATCGTGCCTTGTGCATCTTCGCCCGCAGGTGCGAACCCCGCGGCGCCGAGGACGTTGATGACTTCCGCCAAGGGTGCCTGCGAGATTGCAACGGTCGGCGCGAGTGCTCGCAGCGCAAGGTGTTGCGCCGCCGCCGAGGTCATGACTTCGGCAAGCAGTGCCGGATCCTCGCACCGCACGAACGCCGCTGCCATGCCGGCTCGCAGACGCCCGTGCCTGCGAGCCACATCGTCGATCAGATAGCTCAGTCCCTGCGGTACCGGGGTTCGGGAGTGAGCGGCGAACAGTCCGTGTAGTTCGGTGGCAGTCATCCCGACGTCCAACGCCCGGCGCAGACTGTCGTCGGTGATCCGATAGACCGTTGCCGCTCCAGCGGACTCGACGTCTGCGACGAGGCCGATTCGGTCCTGCAGTTCCGGTTCCAGCGGGCCGGGGGCAACGAGCGTCAGGTCGGCTTGGAGCAGGACGTAGTCGATCGGGGTGGGTAGGGCAGCGCGCATCTCGGCTGCGGCGTCACCGCCGTGCAGAAGCGCCCGCCCCGGGGTCGAAAGAGCTCCGCGGGCAACAATGCCCAGCGTCGTCGCCTCGTCGATCGACTTGCTCACTGGCCTCGGTCCGTACCTGGCGGCCGACCGGGGGCGACGCCAGGCCAGACCCTGTGACACATCTGTGGTGGAGGCTGCCGAACCAGAAGGAAAATCGGCGAGGTATTCGAGAATTGCGCGACGGTCACGCGGGGCGGCGGGCGAGCGCACCTCATCGGAGAGTGCGGCGACGGGCTTGTCGTTGGGGTCGCGCATGCCAATGAGCCAGGGAGCGCGTTGAAGGTCGAGCCAGGCGGATGCCAGGGTGTGCCATCTACTTGCCGGGGTAGCAGCTGACCAGGTATCGACAGCGCTGGTCGGCCCCCAATAATCGTCGCCGGAATCTGTCGACGGGAGCGGATCAGGGGTGCCGCTCGAGATCAGCTCAGCAGCAGCCAATAGCTCGACCAACAGACCTACCTGATTTTCGTTCAGGTTCGTGGCTTTACAGATTCTTTTGATCTCGCGTATTCCGAGGCCGCCCGCTTTCAGTGCCGGGGCTGGTGCCACCGACAGAAACTCGATGACAACTGCGCAGTGCCGCACCAGTTCGAGCGCTTCGCCCGCTGCCGCTGCATTGACGTCGGCGAGTGTGTGCTTGGTGGTTTTGGGCTTTCGAGGACTGAGCGAGGTCGGATCGGTGATGGGTTCGCCGCGAAGAGCCTGTCCGACCTGGTGGGGCAGTTCGACGGTGTTGTCGTCGAGCCAGATGAGCAGACCTGCGCGCAGCAACTTTTGCACAGGGCGGTCCGGGGATGTCCCCGGGGCGGCGTCGCGGGTACGTCCGGTGGGGGACGAGCGTGCGAGGGTCTCGAGAAGGCCCTTTTCGCTTTCCTCGAGACCTGACAGTGCCTCGGTGATGGTGTCGGGATCGAGTCCCTCGATCGAATCGAGAATGCGGCCGATGCGCCACGGGACTGCGTCGCGCGCTGCTGGAGCAATTCGCAGACTCTCGGTTCCCCAGACGAGCGCTCTATCCCGCAGCGCCGTGAGTGCGTTGTCGACGGCCTTCGAGCTGGCCCGCTTGTCGAGGGCTGCATCGAGTTGCGCGCGCGAGACGGGCACCTCGTGTGCGCCCTCGATGGCGAGTAGTTCCACGATCGTCAGCGCCAAAGTGTCGAGGGAGTCAGCGCTCCGCAGTATCGACGCGCGTTGTTCGGCCCTGCCGGCAAGCACACCGATAGTCGACGGCGGTGGAACCGTCAGGTCTGGGCGCAGCGCAAGAGTGCCGACCAGTTCGGTATCGGTGAGTGAAGACAGCCACGTGGCAAGGTCCGGTGGCACTGCTGTTTCGGTCATTACTCACCAGATTAGTGACCAGGGCTGGCTTATGTCGCAGTGCAGGTGTCAAAATGGGCGCATGGTGAACAAGTCGAAGAAACCCTACGTCGATCCAGGCTGGCCGGAAACGGCGCGCGGTGATCATGCTGTGAGTGAGTTGGCTTCCTCACGTTCGGGAGGACTGTCGCCGTATGGCGAGGAAACAGAGTTCCCGTTACCTGCCGACGAGCTCCTGTATGCCCACCCCATAACAGTCGTCAACCGCTGACAGCTCGAGACCCGAGCGCAACAAACAAGAACGGCCCCCGATTCAAATCGGGGGCCGTTCTCGTTGTCTGAATGGCTGTTACTGAGGCAGGAACGCCTTGTTTGCCTGGTAGAAACCGACGAGCTGAGGATCGAGCTGGATGCCTTGCGCGGCGTCCTTGATCATCGACGCGAGCTGAGGGTCGTTGGTGATGGTCTGGACTGCGCTGGTGATCCCGTTGATGACCTCGGCGGAGCCGTCGACCGTCGGAATGCTGGTCAGGTCGGGAAGTTGGGGAGCCTCGGGAGCAGCCTGTGGTGCGGCTGGAACGCTGCGCTCGCTGGGTGCGCTACTGAGGCCGAGGCTCGACGAGCAAGAGGGCCATGCGCCCCAACCCTGCGAGGCGAGAACTTTTTCGGCGACGGCGATCTGCTGCGCGCGGCTTGCCTGGTTCGCAGCGGCGGCGTACTGCTGCCCACCGTGTGCGTTCCACGTGCTCGGGGAGAACTGCAGGCCACCCTGGTAACCGTTTCCGGTGTTGATGCCCCAGTTACCGCCTGCTTCGCACTGCGCGAGACGATCCCAATCGGAATCGGGTGCTGCGGCAGCAGTGCCGGCGAAGGCCATGCCTGCTGTACCCATGATCGCGCCAGTGACGGCAACCTTGGCTACGGTGCGGCCGGTGGTGGTCGGCTTACGGTGACGTGCGCTCATACGAGTTTAAATCCTCTCCACAGGCGCCTGCGAGGTCAGCTGTCGGGTTCGGGCTGAGAGGTAGCCCGGCCCATTTCTTCGCTCGAAGAGTGTGTCCTCGTTCGAAAAACTGGGCTTCACCCCAAGAAAACTATGCGTGTGCAGAGCCTTCCGTTTATCCAAGAGGACGTGTGGGTCCCCCGTCCTCGTCCCCTGGGTGTTCGTAGAGGGTGCCGTCTCCCGCGGGACGAGGTTTGGCGCTGCGGGATTCGGTTTCGGCCGAAGTTTCTCAGCCGCTGATGACCGTACTGAATTTCGGCCGGAGTGTCACCATTTGGTAACTCTTTCTTTTTTCAGCTGTCCGGGGGTGTGATCGACCCTCGTTTTCGGTAACGAATGAATCTGCAGCTCGCGGCCTCGATCGAGACGAGACGCTCGGCCGTCGCCTTCCGTTACCGGGTCGTTATGTGATCAACCTCACACCCATTCCGGATGTGGTGCAGGAGTGGTTGGAGTGAACAGTTCCTCTACGTCAGAGATCGACTATGTCTTTGCCGAGAGGCATGAGTGAGATTGGAATCATTTTGAGGTTCGCGATCGCGAGTGGAATGCCGATGATCGTGATCGCCATCGCGACAGCCGAAACGAGATGGCCGATTGCCAACCAGACACCGGCGACGATCAGCCAGATGACGTTGCCGACGACCGACGCGACGCCGGACGTCGGTTTCTCGACCACAGTCTTGCCGAACGGCCACAGGGCATAGACGCCGATCCGGAACGATGCGATTCCGAACGGAATCGTGACGATCAGGATGCAGCAGATGATGCCTGCTGCGAAGTATCCGAGGGCGAGCCACAAGCCGCCGAGGATCAACCAGAGGATATTCAGGATCACTCGCATTGTCAGTTGCTTCCTTTATCTTGCGCGTCTGCCGGACATCAACGCAGACAGTATCGCCAGGACAAAGCCCAAGGGAGCCGCGATCATCGCGGTCAGATAAAGCCACAGGGGAGGTTCGTTGTCGGCAACGGCGGGCACCAGGAAGATGGCCGCGATCGCAAGCAGGCCTGCCGTGAAGATCGCCAAAGCGATACGCAGGAGGACTGTGCTGTTGCGGCGCGATTGATCGGTCACGTTTGCCAACGGTAGACCCGATAACCGACGTGCTGGCCCATGCCGGTGCGCGCTAGACTGACGTATTCGCGTCCTGCCGTCTGTGCGGGGCGCGAATGCTTGTGCAAGCAGACATGTCGAGACGAATGGACGGGTGAGCGTAGTGCCGACCGGCAAGGTGAAATGGTACGACGTCGACAAGGGATTCGGCTTTCTATCGCAGGAGGAAGGCGAGGACGTATACGTCCGTTCGTCTGCCCTTCCAGCGGGAGTCGAATCTCTCAAGGCAGGCCAGCGCGTCGAGTTCGGAATGGCTGCAGGACGCCGCGGACCGCAGGCTTTGAGCCTGACGATTCTCGAACCCGCTCCCACGCTGCGGCAGAACACGGCGAATCGCCGTGAGCCCGTCGAGCGCAAACACACTCCGGACCAACTGCACGGCATGGTCGAAGACATGATCACGCTGCTGGAGGCCACTATTCAGCCGGACTTGCGTAAGGGAAAGTACCCGGATCGAAAGAACGCCCAGAAAATTTCCGAGGTCGTTCGCGCGGTAGCCCGGGAACTCGACAGCTAGTCCCTGGTAGTCGCTATCGACCAGATGGCATGGCTGATGATTTCTTCCTGGTTGGTGTCGGCGTCGATGATGCCCGACGGGAGTCGGATTTCGACGCCGATCAGTTTGCGCCCTTCGTCGTCGACAGATGGCACGGTCAGGCCCAGCTTCTCGCCTGGCAGGTACAGTCTGTCGATTTCGAAGGCATCGCCGTTGTCGTCTCCGTAGACCGATGCGACGATCCAGGGCGCCGATGTGATCTCGCTCGGTAGCGATAATTGCAACGGATAGCCTGCCCGCATGGGGACGGTATAGCTGACGCCGTCGCTCTCACACAGTGGGGCTTCCACCGGGCAGTAGAGATACGGCTCGACGACGACGGTCCTGCCGTCGGCAAATGCGGTGATGGCTGGTCGATGAGCCGGGGCGTCCCGAATCGCCAATGCGAGAACCGCGGTGAAAACCGCGCCGATGACAAGCAGGCCGACTGCGCCGATGGCTACGATCTTTTTGGTTTTCGGTGCCAGATTCACTGAACTCACGTTCTCTGTCGGGTTTGAGGGCTGAGGGCTCAGAGCTAGAGGTTAGGGGCTGGGGGCGGCAGTCGAGTGCGCGGCATGCCCCGGGTGTTCGGGCACTTGTTGCTCGGCGTGCTCGGGGCGGTTGCCGCCGAGGCCGGGAAGAATCGTCTTGCCACGGTAGGTCAGGAACGTCTGGACGAGGCCGATCGTCAGTACGACCGAAACGACGGCAAAACCGATCCGGAATTCTGTCGGTAGAAGCACACCCATGGTCCCACCGAGCACCCAGCACAGTTGAAGTACGGTCTCGGATCGACCGAAGCCCGACGCGATCGACTCGGGCGGCAAGTCGGATTGCAGGGAGGCGTCGAGCGATACCTTCGCCAGGGCGCTCGCACAGGAGGCGACGAGTGCGGCAAGCGCGGCAGTTAACAGGCTGTTGGTGATGGCAGCAACGATGGCTATCGCGGTCACCGCGGTTGTACACCGCAGCACGACGATTGCTGGACGCCCCAGCTTGATGCGGGCTCCGGAGGCATTGCCTGAAAAGTTGCCGATGGCCGCAGCAGCGCCGACGAGGCCGAGCATGGCGGCTTGTTTGACCGGTTCGTGATCTGTTTGCGCTTTGGCAACGAATGCGACGAACAGCGTCAGGAAGCCGGTGAGCACTCGGATGGTTCCGTTGCCCCAAAGGCCGATGATGACGGCTTTGCCGAGCGGTTGACGACGATTTTTCGCCGACGACTTCGGCGGCTTGCCGCGCCTGATCACCTCGGTTTCGTTGTCGTCGCCGTGATAGCTCAGTGTGGCGGGCACCTCGCCCTCGGTCACTTCGACCCAGGAGGGGATTCGCATGCTCAGGTAGGCGCCGAAAACGGTGATAGCCGCGGCGAACCACAGCACTCCGGGAGATTGAGCGAAGAAGGCGATGCCGGCAGCAATACCGCCTGCCACGATCGTTCCACCGAGCAATCCGAAGACGGTCAACCGTGAATTGACTCGGACGAGATCTATTTCGGGTGGCAGTACTCGCGGGGTCACCGCACTCTTGAGGACCGAGAACGATTTGCTCATGACAAGCATGCCGAGTGCCGCGGGGTAGAGGACCCAGCTGTCGAAATTGAAGACCAGCACGACCGCGAGCGCAGTACGAACAAGGAACGATGCGGCGAGCGCCAAGCGGCGTCCGTGCTGCAATCGGTCCAGCATCGGACCGATCAACGGCGCGATGAGGGCAAAGGGCGCGATGGTGATGAGTAGGTACAGCGCGACCTTCGTCTTGTCCTCGCCGGTTGCGGCAGAGAAAAACAGTGTGTTTGCGAGTGCGACGGCGATCGCGGCGTCAGAGGCAAAGTTTGCCATCGTCGCGTACGTCAATGCCGTCAAGCCTGATTTTTCCGCGCCGTCGGCTTTCGCTGCACGCTGGAATGTCGCGATTCCTTTTCCGGTGAGCTGCCGACCCCGCATGGCTGCGACACGCGTGACAGTGAGTTTTCTCGGCATCGGGGGCGGCTTCGGACCTCCCGGCCTGCCGATCGCAGACGTAGGTATGGGATGCAACGGAGGTAGCGGGGCTCGTCTGCTCGCAACGTGTGGGGCGGGCGGATAGTTGTCGTACCCCGGGTGGTCCTCACCCAGCGGGGTATCGGAATCACGAGGTTCGGTCACAGGATCAATTCTGTCCTAAATTGGAAGCGCGGGAGAACACCGACTCACATCTGTGGTGTGAATCGGGCCTCGTACATGGTCGGCCAGAGCTTGCCAGTCAGCAGAAACCGGTCTGTGCCCGGGATCTGTGCGATCCCGTTCAACACGTCCACGCCGGCGCGCTCCTGCTCGGTCAACGCGTCGTAAAGCGGGCGAGCGTCGATCATCGCGGTGACATGACCGGTCGAGATGTCGATGCGCGCGATATCGAAGGTCCGCCAGATATTCGCATAGACGGATCCGTCCTCGGCGCATTCGAGTTCGTTGAGGTCGCCCAGGGGCTCGCCGTTCACGGTGACGTTCGTGGTGCCGATTTCCTCGAAGGTGACCGGGTCGCGGAATGTCAACGTCGAACTGCCGTCGCTCATCACGAGCGAGGAATTCGGACCCTGACACAGTCCCCAGCCCTCCCCGTCGTACGAGACGCGGTTTTCTTCCGCCAGAGAGGCTGGATCCCGTGCGATGGCGATTCCGTCCTGCCAGGTGATCTGCCACACGACGTCATCGGTGACCGTCAGACCCTCGCCGAAGTAATCGGCGTCGAGATCGACGCGTCGGAGCGGTTGCTGCGATTCGAGAGCCGACACCGTGATGTGGGAGGTCCCGTTGCGGCCGGTGCTCTCGAACAATTCAGCTCCCGATATCTCTAGACCCTGGGTAAATGCAGTGCGGTCGTGGGGATGAGTGCGATTTATGCTCACGGTGAGTTGCTCGGCCACCGTCCCCGGCGTCGGCGACTCGGTCGACCCTGGGCCGGCCGACGAGCATGCTGCGAGCACGGCCGACACGGTGAGGAGTGCCGCAAAGGTTCGAAGCGGAGCCTTCATCGGCTCATCATCGCAGCCCGAACTGGGCACTTCCGGAGTGATGCGGCAAAATGGGGGGTGTGAGTTTCGCATCTTCTTCAGAGCTCGACCAGATTCGTCCTGTCCTAGCCGAGGCCGCCGAGTTGGCGCGGCAGGCTCTGATCGATTCGATAGAAGGCGGCGTCGGTGAATATCTCGGCGTCTCCGCCGAGGACCACAC
>JBBSSG010000071.1:0-17829 GCA_038242295.1 Mycobacteriales bacterium
CCGCGGACCGAACTGCCCGACATAGCGCAGACCGTCATGAAGAAGGACATGGTCATCACTCGGAGCGTCCATGTTGCTCCGTTCAGCGAGACGACCGAGGGTCAGTACGGCGCATCGATTCCGGCCGGTCCCGGCAGCTTGAAGGGCACTATGTCGTTGTTCGCGACGGAGACTGGTTCGACGCTGCGTACCTCCTCGGAGGCCAAGGTTTTCCTTCCGTTCATCGGCGGCAAGCTGGAACAGCTGATGCTCGTCAACCTGATCGACCTCTGGCGCGGTGAGGGTGAAGTGACAGCCGACTGGCTTGCGAAAAACATCTAGGCCCCTCGCAGGTTCCACTCGCGCTCCTGAAGGCGTCATCACCCGGGGCACCACTGGCATCAACAGGCTCCGGCGCAGTGATCGGTGGTTGACTCACAGCCCGTTGGTCCGGGGCGCGCTTGCCTATACCGCGAACCCTCTCGTCGTCGATCTCGGTTACGGCGCGCGGCCGCACACGACGTTCGAACTCGCGCAACGTCTGCGGGCGATCCGGCCGGATTTGCGGGTCACCGGGCTCGAGATCGATCCAGCTCGCGTCGTGGAATCCGCCGAGAACGTCACGTTTGCGCGGGGTGGTTTCGAGTTGGCCGGGTTGCGCCCCAACCTGGTCCGCGCCTTCAATGTACTGCGTCAATATCCCGAGGACGCCGTTCCCGACGCTTGGTCCCGCATCCAGTCTTGCTTGGCGCCCGGTGGACTGCTCGTCGACGGAACCTGCGACGAGCTGGGGCGGCGGTGCGCTTGGATTCTTCTCGACGCCTCAGGCCCGATCTCGTTGACGTTGGCGTGGGATCCGTTCACCGTTCACACGCCGTCGGACATCGCGGAGCGGCTGCCGAAAGCCCTGATTCATCGCAATGTATCGGGTGAGCCGATTCACGCGCTGTTGCAGGCTGCCGATCGGGCATGGGCGACGGCCGCTCCCCTGGCACCGTTCGGCCCTCGGGTTCGGTGGCGCGCAGCCTCTAGACAGTTGGTCCTCAACGGAGTTCCAGCGGTGGTGTCCCGTCGTCGCCTACGCGACAATGTCCTCACCGTGCCCTGGGATCTCGTGCGCCCCAACCCCTAGACCCTCAGGTGCAGGCCGATAGCGCCAATTCCACACGTTCGGCGACGCGATCGGAAGCGGTGGTCGACTCCGAGTACAGCACGACCGCATCGACGCGGCCGATTACGATCGAGTCACCGACGACCTCGTCGAGCGTGATTTGCGAGATACCTCCGGCTGCGAGGTCGAGCACTGTTCGAACCGGTGTTGTGATCCTGAATGTCCCGGTGCATTCGATGTCGCGCGCCGAGAGTTGCAGGCGATGGACAGCCAGCCTGCTATCTGCCAATCTCAGGTTCGTGTACGCCGATACGTGGACGAACTGAGGTTGGAGATGACCGAATCCGTGTAGCTCGGCGGCACTTTGGTGCGAGATAACCGCGTCACCGCCGAACCACGCGCACCACATTGCGAACTCTTCGAGTTCGCTGTGTGGCCAATCGGCGAGTCTGCACAGGTTGCGCTCCACCTTCAACCAGTAGCCGCCTCCGATGTTTGCCTGAATTGTCGAAGAATCGAACCCGAACGCCAATGCCTGCTCAGTGGTGAAGTAGCCGTCTTGACTTGCTGCCAAGCGACGAAGTTCGACGTTTGTCGGCTGTGTCGTGCTCATAAATACAAGGGTACGACAAATGTGTTGCACATCACATTAATCCGGTTGAATCGGGTTATCATTCGATATTCACAGAGATCTTTCAGAATCATCGGGAAGACTGCACCCAATGACTCGAAGTAAATCTCCCATGATCGCGGTGCTCGTTGTTCTCGTTCTTGTGGCCGCACTGCTGGGCGGAGAACTGTACTTCCGTCAGCAAATCAAGTCCTGTGTGGCAGGCCAGCTCGAAAGCGAGATCGGCAGCGAAGTCGAGGTGGGACTCGGCTGGAAGCCCATCCTGGTCTCGCTGATCGACAAGCAGGTCTCCTCGGTGACCCTCGACAGCAGCGATGCACGGTTCGGGCCCGCCGAGGATATGACCGTGCACGCCGAGGTCCAAGATGTGAACTTCGAGCAGACAGCAGAAAGCGACGGCTCGATCGGCTCGTCGAGCGCCAACATCGACTGGTCCACGGCAGGCATCGCATCAACACTGCAGTCGCAAGGCATAGGTGCGCTCATCACCGGCGTGACAAGCAACGCAGACGCTGGCACATTGTCCTTCGCGATCGGCGGACTAGCGCAACTGACGGTCAAGCCCACTGTCGCCGGCGGCAGCGTAGACGTCCAAACCGTCGACGCCTCGATTCTCGGTCTCGGCATCCCGACCGACCTGGTGAACAGCATCGTCGGAGTGCTGTCGGACAGCCTTCAGCAGTACCCGCTCGACATGGAGCCGACCTCGCTGACCGTCACAGACGCGGGCCTCGAACTCGTCTTGGAGGGCGGCCAGTACACCATTCCGCCCGCCCCCGCCGACAGGACCCAGCAAGTACCTGAGGGCTGCTCGCTGGTCGCCTGATAACTGACTCGTATGCCTTGTGCGTGCCTGCAGGTGCGCACAAGGCACAGACGGAAGTCACGGAAAGATCTCGTCGTTGCTTCTCGGAGTTGTTGTTGCCGCCCTACCCAGTGGATGCCGACGTGATGAATGCAAGCGCCTCGGACGCGAGGGAATTCCAGAGTTCGACAGTCGCGGCAATGTCGGACCGAGCCGAGACCGACGCCCATTCACGCATCGTGCGATTGCCCATGTCGACTCGGCCTAGCACCCCGTCATGTTCGAGCCGATCGATCCGATCGCTAGGGAGCTTGACGATCAGTTCACCGTGGTGGCCAAGGAATGCGAACACAGCCCCGTCCAAGCGCATGGCCGGATTCCTGAACATCGTCCCGAGAGTCACCGCCGCGTTTCCCAAGGAGCACGACGTCAGGACCTCGTCGAAAATATCTTGACTCGCAAGGACTCGGCTCTTCGCGACTGCCATCCATCGAGGATAGGTCGGACCAGCCGAGAATATCGAGACTCAGGACTCAGAGAGCGTCCAAGACCGTCCGCGTCCCTGACAATCCCAGACGGGTAGCTCCGGCGTCGATCATCGCCAGAGCGCTTTCCGCGGTGCGGATCCCGCCGCTCGCTTTGATGCCCAACCTACCTCCGACGGTCTGCGCCATCAGCCGGACCGCTTCGACGCTCGCTCCCCCGGCCGGATGGAAACCCGTGGATGTCTTCACGAAGTCCGCACCGGCCTTCTCTGCTACCAGACAGGTCTCGACGATCGCGTCGTTCGACAACACAGCAGACTCGATGATTACTTTCAGCACAGCAGTCGGCCCGATCGCCTCCCGTACGGTGAGGATGTCGGAGAGGACTGCGTTGTAATCGCCGATGAGTGCAGCGCCGACGTCGATCACCATATCGATCTCGTTCGCACCCTGATCGATTGCGAGCCTCGCCTCGGCGCCCTTGACGAGCGAATGATGTTTACCCGACGGGAATCCTGCAACCGCTGCAACGACCAGTCCCTCGACGCGGACCGGCAACATCGACGGCGAGACGCACACGGCAAGCACACCGAGTGCCCGGCCTTCTTCGATGAGCGCATTCACATCCGCCGCCGTCGCTTCGGGCTTGAGCAACGTGTGATCGACCATTCGTGCCAGGGCGCTGGCTGTTAGAGACATGAGACCACCCAACCACAGCCTCAGCCCTCTCGAGCTCTCCGCTTACATCCGCCCGCTGCGTCGATGCCCGCACACTGGTGGCGACCGGTGCCCAGGCAGCCTGAGAGACTTGCGTCATGAGTTCTGCTGGTGTCGCCGACGACCGTCGCTACGTTCTGTCCCTCGGGTGCCCCGACCGCACGGGCATCGTCGCCAAGATCTCGACGTTTCTTGCCGAGGTCGGTGGCTGGATCGTCGAGGCTGCATATCACGCCGATCCGGACACCGATTGGTTCTTCACTCGGCAGGCGGTTCGTGCGTCATCGGTCGGAATGAGTATCGACGAGCTGCGTACCCAGTTCAAGGCTGTCGCCGCCGAGATCGGGCCCGAACCCGAATGGACACTGCACGATTCAGGTGAACGCAAGCGCGTGGTCATCCTTGTCAGCAAGGAAGCGCACTGCCTGCACGACCTGCTCGGCCGGGCGGCGGGCGGCGAGCTTCCCGCCGAGATTTCTGCGGTTATCGGCAATCACGTCTCACTCGAGCCCATCGCTGCTGCGCACGGGATCACGTTCCACCACGTCGAGTTCGCCAAGGACCCATCCGAACGCGGGCCGGCGTTCGACAAGGTCCAGGAGTTAGTGGATTCTTACGACCCACACGCTGTCGTTCTCGCCCGCTTCATGCAGGTACTGCCGCCCCCTTTGTGCGAGCACTGGGCCGGACGCGCCCTGAACATTCACCACAGCTTCCTGCCGTCGTTCGTCGGGGCCCGTCCTTACCACCAGGCGTTCACACGTGGAGTCAAGCTGATCGGGGCGACGTGTCACTACGTGACAGCAGACCTCGACGCCGGCCCCATCGTCGAGCAGGACGTCATCCGTGTCGACCATTCCGACGAGGTCGCCGATATGGTTCGACAGGGACGCGACATCGAGAAGCTCGTGCTCTCCCGCGGACTGCGCTGGCACCTGGAAGACCGGGTGTTGGTCCACGGCAAGAAGACTGTCGTCTTCAGTTAGTGCGGCTGCGCCGCCCGTGTGTGGGTAGTAGGTGTGGAGACCTACTACCCACACACGGGCAGCGAAGCTGCATCACAAGCTGCGGAGTCTGATGACCTCGGCATTGAATTCATCGATTGCCTCGACCGAACACATGTGTCCGATCCCGGGCATTTCGATGAACTTGCTCAGATGATCGTGCGCTTCGAGTGCCTGCGCGAGCTTGCGCGAATGCACCGGAGGGGTCAACCGGTCCGCGGTGCCCACGAGCACGGTGGTCGGCACGTTCAGGTTCTCGAGTGCCTCGCGGATGTCGATATCGGTCAGCGCAGCCCCCCAGATACCGCGGGTCCGCGGCGTGCACTCGAGGACTATCTTTTCGCAGAACCGCACCTCGGCAGGCGTCGAGCCCGGCGCCATGGAGACATACTTGATGGCCTGTCGCGTAACCGGAGACGGTCGCAGAGGAAGAGCTGAACTCAATACCGCACGCCCCAGCGGGAGCTGCACCCGAGCAAAGCGATTGGTCAACGGGATGACGGTGGTCTCTCGGAGGAGGCTGTCGGTCGCCGTACTGGCCAGCAGGACCGCGCTGATAAGTCGGTCGACCTGCTGGGGATAACTGCCCGCCCAGGCCATGATGGACATACCACCCATGCTGTGCCCGACGAGCACGGCCTTGTTGTCCTCGGACACGGTTGCGGCGAGGACTGCTGCCAGGTCGTCGGCGAGAACATCTGGCCCGAGCGGCGTGCTACCGACATCGCTGCGGCCGTGGCCGCGCTGGTCGTAGACGATCACCGAATAATTCTCGGCGAACGCGTTGATCTGGGGGGTCCAGTAGTCGGCCGAGCACGTCCATCCGTGACTGAACACGATGGCGGGCGCACTCGGGTCGCCGTACACACGAACGTGCAGTTGCGCTCCGTCGTCGGTGACGACTGGGACGATGCGCGGAACGAGAGTGGGTGTACGTAGAAGCGCGCCGGCCGCAGTGTCGGTGGCCTTGACATACGAGCGTCGCCGCCGACGACTCACAATCAGGCCTGCGATACCTGCGGCCGCGGCAAGCCCTCCGATACCGAGAAGTGTGCTTTCCACTGCTCTACGACTGACCACGAACGTTGTCTCCTTAGATACTGGCGGGCCCAGCGAGTTACCGCAGGCCTGGTGATTACCGGCGGCCCTGGCTACCTGCCGAGCAACGCCGCAGGACTCCAGGGGATGCCCCTGGAGTCGGTGTGAGCGTATGCCTGGGCTACCAGCGAGGTCCCCGCTGGATGCTGTCGACCTTCGGTCTCACGTCGACCAGGTAGACACACATCGCGACGACGCCGATAAGTCCGATGAAGTTGATACCGAAGACGAGGATGACAAGCAGGGCCACGATCAGGATGCCCAACCACACTGGCTTCGTAAGTTTGTCCACCGCAGTGAAAGCATCGGGGCGCTGGCGCAATGCATGGAACACGGCGTAGGCAGCACCGACCAAAGCGAGAAGCTGGAGGGCGAAAAGAATCCACGAGGTAAGGCTGTCAACTGCTGGCACGACGTCCATACTACGCAAAACGACCCCTGCACCGTGCGGTGCAGGGGTCGCCCGCTCAAATCATGCTCAGTTGGTTGACTTCTTGGCCGGTGCCTTCTTGGCGGCGGCCGGCTTCTTCGCAGCGGTGGCCGGAGTGGCCTGCTTCGAGGGCGCAGCCTTCTTGATCGGCGCGTTGTTCGTTCCGCGAGTCTTGGACTCGACCTTGCCTGCAACGCCGCTGACCTTCTGTGACGCGTCGGTGGCAGCGTCCTGCGCGTTGTGGCCGGCCTCGTCGATCTCGTCGGCTACATCGTCGGCGGTCTCGCGGACCTTGTCCGAAGTGAGTCCAGCGAGTGATGCAGCGCGTTCGCCAACTGCGCGAGTCTGCGACGCGACGGTGCCGAGCGCCTGCTCGGTCAGGTCGACGACGTCGTTGGCAGCCGAGTTCGCACGATCGAGGCTTTCCTCGACGGCAGGCGTACGACGGATCCGCTCGACGGCCTCTTCGCCACGCTCAGCGAGTGAGGTGTACAGGTCCGATGCAACCTTGAGGTACGCCTCGGCGACCTTGCGTAGTTCTTCGGGGGTGAAGCGCTCGCGGAGGTCGGCGATCTCGTCAGGAAGATCAGCCGGCAGGGCGGACAGGCGGTCACGTAGGGACTCGACACCCTCGGTGACATCCTCGGAAAGGTCGGCTATACGTGCACGAGCAGTGTCGACGCGATCGTTGACCTCGGTGCCGCGAAGCTCGGCGCGCGAACGTACCTGAGCGACGATGTCCGCGACGGCCTGGACGACTGCGTCACCTGCGCCGACGGCAGCGAACAGAGGCGTCCTGACGTTGTCGTAGTTCTTGGGGTCAGTCATGATGTGAACACTCCTAAAATCGTTGATTACGGTTCGGTGTGGAATTTTGGTTCGGGGGTCTGAGCTGAAGTGGCAGCCAAGGGGACGTCAATTGATTTCGGCGCTTGCTCATTTTCACGACGGAACGAGTCGTAGATCTCGAGCAGCACATGTTTCTGGCGTTCGTTGATCTCCGTATCTCCGAGCAACGCATCTCGAACTGGTCCGTGCGGACGTTGTTCCAGAAGCCCGGCCCGTACGTACAGCGCCTCCGACGAGACTCGCAACCCCTTGGCGATCTGTGCGAGAACCTCGGCCGAAGGCTTGCGAAGCCCGCGCTCGATCTGACTGAGATACGGGTTGCTCACCCCAGCCCGCGAGGCCAGCTGCCGCATCGAAACTTGGGCAACTTCTCGTTGACTGCGGATGTAACCGCCGATATCCGATGCCGCGGTCGTCACGACGCTGGCGACGAGATCACTCGCCTCAGCGACGACTTCCGTCGCCTCGGAAACCTTGGCAACTACCCCCTTGTGTTCGATCTGTTCATCGTCTTTCGGGGTCATTCTCACCGCTCGTTTCCGATTCGAAACTTGTGGTTTCCGGTGTACGTTCCCGACGGTACCCAAGGGTGCTAACTATTGCAAGCACCCTGCTAGCGCTGGTGCACCGCTTCGCAATCAGAAAAGGACGTCGGATAGGGAGTAGATCCCCAAACCGGCGAGAGCCCCTACCACCGTGCCGTTGATGCGGATGAATTGTAGATCGCGTCCAACCTGAAGTTCGATCTTCGCGCTCGCCTCGTCTGCGTCCCACCGAGCAACGGTGTCGGTGATAATCGTGGTGATTTCGTCGGTGTAGTTCGTTGCCACATAGCGGGCACCCCCGAGGAGCCACCCGTCGACCTTGCCGCGCAGTTCGGCGTCGTCGCGGATGCGTGCACCCCAGGTGGCGACGTTCTCGCTGATCTTGCGACGCAGAGTGCTCGTCGGGTCGTCCACCGATTCGGTGATCAGCCGCTTGGCGACTTTCCAGGTGGCGGCAGCAAGTCCAGTTATCTCCTCACGGCCCATGATTTGAGTTTTGAGCGATTCGGCCTTTTCGATGGTCGCCGGATCGTGCTGCAAGTCGTGGGCATAATCGACGAGGAACTTGTTCGCCGCAAGGCGGAGTTCGTGGTGCGGATTCGACCGAATCTTCCAGGTGAATTCGACGACTTCCTTGTAGATCTTTTCACCTAAAAGCGTGTCGACGAACTTGGGTGACCAGTTCGGCGAATCTCGCGAGACGACCCGTTCGATGGTCTCTGCACTCCCCAGTGCCCATTGATGAGCTCGCTCGGCCAACATGTCGATCAGCGGAAGCTGCCGGTTCTCCTTGATGAGTTCGTCGAGCACCCGGCCGATCGGCGGACCCCACTGCGGATCGGCAAGCCTGCGGACGATGGTGTTGTCGATGATCAGAGTGATGTCCTCGTCGTTCATTACTTCCACGACGCCGCGCAGCACGGTGGCCGCTTCGGCCGCAACGCGATCGGCATTCTCCTGTTGCGCCAACCACGTGCCCAGCCGCAGCGGGATCTGAGCCGAACGCACTTTTTCGGATACGACGTCGGGCGCCAGGAAATTGCTCCCGACGAACGAACCCAACGAGGATCCGAGCTGATCCTTCTTCTTCTTGATGATCGCGGTGTGGGGAATTGGAATGCCCAGTGGATGCTTGAACAGCGCAGTCACTGCGAACCAGTCAGCGAGTGCACCGATCATTCCGGCCTCCGCGGCAGCCCGCACGTACCCGACCCACTCACCCGCACCCCTGGCTTGCTGCCAACTGCAGATCAGGTACACGACGGTGGCGAACGCCAGGAACCCTGTCGCGACGAGTTTCATCTTGCGGAGGTCACGCCGCTTGGTGGCGTCATCGAAATTCATCAGCTGCACACTCGTCATTGTGCCTGCATTCTTCAACCGATACGCACAGCCCAGGCGCACCGCACCGTCGTCGGCGTCAACGTCGACGCCTAAGCTGTGCGGTAGAAGAAAGACGATGGGATACAGGCGGGGACACGTGGCAACAAACGCGGCATCAGCTTCCGACGCCGAGTCGAGTGCGGAGACCAAGACGGTGAAGCCAGACGGCCGCAAGCGCCGGTGGCACGAGCACAAGATTGCACGACGCGAAGAACTGGTCGATGGAACATTGGCGGCAATCCGGGCGCGCGGACGCGACATCGGAATGGATGACATCGCGTCGGAAATCGGCGTCTCCAAAACAGTGCTGTACCGCTACTTCACGGACAAAAATGATCTCACCAGCGCGACGATGACGCGCTATGTCGAAACGACGCTCGCCCCGCGAATTTATGCTGCAATCTCCGAGGAACTCGACGAGTATCAGCTCACCCGCGCCGTGATTGCCGCTTACGTCGAGACGGTTGCAACCGATCCCGAGGTCTACCTGTACGTCATGGCCAACAACGCGGGGAGCAATCGCGATGTCGTCGCCGAGTCCGAACGAACGATCGCCGAGTTGCTCGCAACAGTGCTGGGGGAAAGACTGCGCTTACGCGAGATGGACTCCGGCGGTTCGGTGCCGTGGGCTTTCGCGATTGTCGGAGCAATTCAGCTGGCCACCCACTGGTGGATTTCCAACAAGTCGATGTCGGCCGAAGACCTCATCGACTACCTCACGATGATGACCTGGGGCGGGATTCACGGGGTCGCGATGGCCGATGGTTCCCCCGCCAAGTTCAAGTCGCAACCGCACCCGCTCGTCGACGGTGAATAGGGTTCGAGCGCGACGCGGACGTCGAACGGCTGCAACCGCCGTTGCCAGCACCTCTGTCGTCATCTGCGCCGCACTGGTAGCTGCGTGCGGTTCACCGGTCACCCTCGACCCCGCCTACTCGACCTCGCTCCCCACCGCCACCGCGGAAACACTCGCGGCACGCGGAACGATCGTGTCGAGTACCACCGATACCGGATTCGACCCGAACGCATTTCCCGACAACTCGATGGCTGCAACGTTCGTGTACAACTCGGTATCGGGCGTCACGGGCGAACAGGTCGAAGTGACCGGCGCACTGTTCGTTCCCAGCGCTCCACTGCCGCAGGGTGGCCGCCCCCTCATCGCCTACGCGCATGGCACCGTCGGCATCGCCCCCGGCTGCGCCCCAACGGAGAATCCAACTTTCTCTGGCGACGCGGGAGCAGTGTCGTTTTTGCTTCAGCAGGGGTACGCCGTCGTCTACACCGACTATCAGGGCTTGAGCAGCAACGCTGACTCGCCTCCCCACCCGTACCTGGAACCTCGAACGGCCGGATTCGACGTCATCGACTCCGTCCGCGCAGCGCGCGCACTGGATCCGACGCTGTCCACCCGGTGGGTTGCCGTGGGAACGTCGCAGGGCGGCCAAGCAGCCTGGGCCGCAAACGAATTCAACAACGTGTATGGCGACGGGTTGGAGCTGCTGGGTGCAGCCGTGCTTGCCCCCGCGTTGGACATCTCACCGGTAGTGGCACAAGCCCAGACATCGACGCTGTCCGGTGGCCAGCAGTCGTTGTACCCGATGATCGTCGAGGGTGCCGCCGTCGTAGATCCAGCGATCGATCCCTCTGCACATCTGCACGGAGCCATCGGCGAGAACGCTGATGCACTCATTTCGTGCGGGCCGAGCAGCGACGTCGCCCGTTTGGTCATGGCCGAGCAACTTCAGCCCGGCGACACCACCGCGTCGAGCCCTGCAGAAGCGGATCAGCTCACTGCGCGGCTGCAGGATTACTCCCTACCCAAGGGTGCATCGTCATCGCCGATCCTGGCCGTCTACGGAGGCGAAGACGACATCGTGAAACCTGCATGGACCGACGTCGCACTCGGACGGGCCTGCGGGTATGGAGACACTGTCTTGCGAGTCCGTCTGGAAGGGCAAGGCCACTCTGTCGATCCGGGCGCACTCCTCGAAACGTGGATCGCCGACCGGTTCGCGGGCCTGCCCGCGCCGAGCAACTGCTGATCACTCTCTTCGAAAGGATGCTCGCATTCTTTTGCCTCGACGTCCGCGGCAGCCCCTGGCAATGCGATTAAAGTCAGCCCATGTCCAAGCACTCGAAGAAGAGTAAGAACCTCTGGTCCTCGCCTGCCGCCGAGATTCTCCAGGCGACCGACACAACCCGCGTCGATGAAATCGACTTCTCTCGCACCCCGGGATTCGAAGGTGATCAGAGCGATGGTGAGGCGCTTCTCGTCGAACGCGGTCAGGTTCTGGCGGCACTGCAGCGCAAGCTCTACGCGAACGGCCGGTCCGGGGACTCACGCTCGATTCTGCTGATACTGCAAGGCATGGACACCGCGGGCAAAGGCGGGATGATTCGTCATGTCATCGGCATGGTGGATCCACAAGGCGTCGATCTAGCGTCGTTCGGTGTGCCGACCAAGGAAGAGATGCAACATCACTACCTGTGGCGCATTCGGAAAGAGCTGCCGAAAGGCGGACAAATCGGCGTTTTCGACCGTTCTCACTACGAGGAAGTTCTGGTTGTCGCCGTCCATGATCTGGTGCCGCGACAGGTGTGGGAGCACCGGTTCGACGAGATCAATGCGTTCGAGAAGGAACTCACCGAGGAAGACACTCTTATCATCAAGGTCGCGCTTTTCGTCTCTCCCGAAGAACAGCGCGCGCGACTGCAGGAACGCTTGGATCGGCCGGACAAACACTGGAAGTACAACCCCGGGGACGTCACCGAGCGTGGCTTTCTGCCGCAGTATCAGACTGCTTACCAGCGCGTAATCGATCGGACCAATACCGACTACGCACCGTGGTACGTCATTGCGGCGGACAAGAAGTGGTACAGCCGCATCGCTGTCACCGAACTGCTGATCGACGCGCTCGAAAAACTCGAACTGGAGTGGCCCGCTGCCAGTTTCGATATCGAGGTCGAACAGAAGCGGCTCGCAGACAGCTAGCGGCTACCGCGGAATCAGAAAGTCGCGGCGTCGATCACGAAGCGGTAGCGCACATCGCTCTTCAGGACTCGCTCGTAGGCTTCGTTGATCTTGTCTGCGGGGATGGTCTCGATTTCGGCGCCGATGTGGTGCTCGGCGCAGAATTCCAGCATTTCCTGCGTCTGCGCGATGCCGCCGACCATCGAACCGGCGAGGCTGCGACGGTTGGCTGCGAGGGAAAATCCACGTACCTTGATCGGCTCGGTCGGCAAGCCGAGAATGACCAACGATCCGTTGATCGCAAGCAGCGACATGTGCTTGTCCATGTCGATTTCTGCGGACACGGTGTTGATGATCAGGTCGAACTGGCCGCGCAGCTTCTTGAAGGTCTCCTTCTCGGAGGTGGCGTAGTAGTGATCGGCGCCGAACCGCTTGCCGTCCTCTTCTTTACTGAGTGTCTGGCTGAGAACCGTAACTTCAGCGCCGAGTGCGTGCGCGATCTTGACGCCGACATGGCCCAGTCCGCCCATGCCGATGATGGCGACCTTCTTGCCCGGGCCTGCACCCCAATGCTTGAGCGGCGAATACAGGGTGATGCCTGCGCACAGAAGCGGAGCTGCGACATCGAGTTCGATGCCCTCGGGAATGGAGAGAACGAAGCCTTCGGTGACGACGATGTGCGTGGAATATCCGCCCTGGGTGATCGACCCGTCGGCTTGCTTCGAGTTGTACGTCGCAGTGACGCCCTTGAAGCAGTACTGCTCGTCTCCGTCGAGGCACGCTTCGCACTCACCGCAGGAATCCACGAAGCAGCCGACACCGACTCGATCGCCGACTTTGTGCTTGGTGACCCCAGAACCGACCTCGGAGACAATGCCTGCAATCTCATGGCCCGGCACGACGGGATACGTCGTGCCGCCCCACTCGTTTTTCGCAGTATGGATGTCCGAGTGACAAATGCCCGCGAACTTCACCTCGATGAGCACATCACCGGCGCCGAGCTCACGGCGGTCGATTGTGACCTTCTCGAGCGGTTCATCGGCGGCAGTGGCTGTATACGCGGTAGCTGTAGTCATGGTCCTATTGCTACCTACGCATCGCTGGCTACGCAACACGGGCACTCTCTCGAGCAGGGCATTCCCAGCACGCGGGAGTGATTCGCAACAGTTTGGCCAGCGGGCTGCGCCGCCTCTAGCTGTTGCGCGCGATATTCAACCCGAGCCAACCTACGTATGCACCGAGGCCAAAGAAACCGATCTTGCGTGTTTTGGAGTAAGCAATCGCTACTCCAACCACAAGCTCGGTGGCGCCGTTTCGGTTGATCCAGGTCTTGGTGTCCTTGGGGAACGGGAGCTTGGTGATCCCCTCGAACGCCTCAGGAACGACGAAGTGCGCCGCGCCCGTCGCAGCCAACCCCATTCCAAGGGCTTTCGGCACGGCTCCACCCGAGTTCTTCGACTTGCTCACTTGACTGTCCCCTCGTCTGCTCGCCGGCGCACCCGTCGCGCCGCTGCAACCAAGTTACGCAGAGAAGGTTCGAGTTGCCAATAATGACGCGTCTTCAGTCCACCATCAGGATTTGCCCAGAGCCGCTCGATGCCGACTGTCTCGGCCGCTTGGGTCAGCAACTCGTCGAGTTCGTCGATGTCCGGGATGCGCGCCGAACGGCTTTCGTACACACCGGGACCGACACCATGACTGAGCACGTTCTCCTGCAGAGCACCGAGCACCCAGGTGATCGACCGAGTTGCGACGATCGCAGTGACATCCGCATCGAGCTTCTCGATAGCGTCGACCACCGACGCCCGAGTCGAGTAGCCGAGATGCGTGTGTATCTGGGTTTCAAGCCTGGCTCCGGCCGTCGCCAACCGGAATGCACCCACGGACCAACGTAGATATTCTTCACGGCCCCTGTCTCGCAACGGAAGAAGCTCGCGGAGCGCAGGCTCATCGACCTGAACGATGCGAATGCCAGCCTTTTCGAGATCCGCGATCTCGTCGCGAACAACTAGCGCTACCTGATCTGCCACCTCGTACAACGGCAGATCCTGGCGGACGAACGAGCGAGCCAGCATCGTGACCGGCCCGGTCAGAATCGCCTTGACCGGCTTGTCCGTCAAGGATTGCGCGAAGGCGGTCCACGCGACACTCATCGGCTCCGGACGCGAAACGTCTCCGTAGAGAATGGGGGGCCGGACGCATCGCGACCCGTACGCCTGCACCCAGCCGCCTCTCGTCGTTGCAAATCCGTCGAGGGCATCGGCAAAGAATTGCACCATGTCGTTTCGTTCGACCTCGCCGTGGACAAGGACGTCGAGACCGATGTCCTCCTGCAGTCGGATGACCTGTTCTATCTCCTCCTCGGCGCGCTTGCGATAGTCGGCCTCGTCTATGCGGCCCTGTCCCAGTTCGTATCGCGCTCGACGCATCGCCGGCGTCTGGGGAAAGGACCCGAGGGTGGTCGACGGCACCAGCGGCAGGTTCAGAGCCGCTTGTTGAGCCGCTTTGCGTTCGGCGTACGGCGCTCGAACCCGCATAGCCTCGGTCGTGTTGTAGACGCGATGACGGACAGCATGCTTTTGCTTGAAGTGAACCTCGGTCGGCTTCTTGCGCCACTTCGCCGAGGGGCCGTCGGTGAGCGCCTTCGCCAGCGCGACGGCCTCTCCGACCTTCTGCTTGGCGAACGCGAGCCGATCGGCGACGTTGCCCTCGATGTCGTACTCGGACAACACGTCGTAAGGAACATGGAGAAGCGTCGACGACGTCGAGACGACCAGATCTGGGCAGACCTCCCGGAGTCGCTCGAGGTACTCCAACACGACGATGCGGTCAGCGCGCCAGACATTGCAAGCGTTGATGACTCCGGCATAAAGACGCTTACGCTTCATACCGGGGATCGCTGCAAGCTGCTCCGGCTCGAGCCGCCCCGCAACGAGATCCAAGCCGATAGCCTCGATCCTCGTGGCAGCGAGGATCGGCAATGCCGGGCCGAGTGATCCGTACTGACCTGTCACGAGAAGCCGTGGACGCATCGCCGTCGTCGACAGTGCCGTGTAGACCCGGCCCAAAGCAGCGAGTTCCTCCTCCGTGCGCTCGCTGGTGAACGCGGGCTCGTCGAATTGCACGCACGTGGCACCGCGTTTGGCGAGCAACTCCAAAAGCGCTCGATACTGCGGCAGCAGGTCATCCAACCGTTCGATCGGCGAAAACCCCTGTGCCGCACCGGATCCCGGCTTCGACAGCAGCAGCAACGACACCGGGCCGAGAACGACCGGACGCAGTTCGATCCCCCTGGCCATCGCCCGATCGAACTCGTCGAGCAAAGACTCCGCATGCAGCGAGAACGACGTTGACTCGTCGATCTCGGGCTGACGGTAGAAGTAATTGGTATCGAAGTACCGCACCAGCTCCAGCGGCGGGAGATCCGGCTTGCCGCGAGCGATGGTGAAGTAGAAATCCAAGGGATGCAGATCGTCCTGGATGGACTTGAAACGCGTCGGGACGGCGCCGAAGAGCATCGCGTCGTCGAGTACGTGATCGTAGAACGAGAAAGTGTTTCCAGGGACCTGCGTCAACCCGGTGGCATGGAGTTCACTCCAGGTGTCTTCCTGAATGGAGCGGCCGACGGCTTCGAGTGCCGGCAGCGAGGACGACCCGTGCCAGTACGCCTCCAGCGCTCGCTTCAGTTCGCGTCGCGGCCCGATCCGCGGGTATCCCAGGACGCTCGAACCGAACAAGGCTGCCTCACGCGGTCGTTCCGCAGGCTCCACTCCCGACCCTTTGGGTCGTTCCGCAGGCTCCACTCCCGGGCCACTAGCCATGTCCGGTTCCTTTCAGTGAAGCCCCCGCCTCATCTGAGTGCGAATACATAACCTGCTACGTATTCGAGCTCACGTGCGTGAAGCGCTCATTTGGCGACGCGGCCGTTTTCGTACTGGTAGAAACCGGAACCGGTCTTCTTGCCGACCAGACCTGCCTCGACCATACGCAGCAGAAGCGGCGGGGCCGAGAACAACGGCTCCTTGAACTCTGCGTACATCGAGTCGGCGATGGACTTGACGGTATCGAGTCCGACGAGGTCGGCCAGAGCCAACGGTCCCATCGGGTGCGCGAGACCGAGCACCGTTGCCTTGTCGACGTCTTCTTTGGTGGCGAACCCGGACTCCACCATGCGGATGGCCGAAAGTAGGTACGGCACCAGCAGAGCGTTGACCACAAAACCCGAACGGTCTGCAGACCGAACGACCTGCTTGCCGAGAACCTCGCTGGCAAACTTCTCAGCGCGCACCGAGACTGCTTCGCTGGTCTTGAGTGTGGTGACGAGCTCCACCAGAGGAAGCACCGGAACCGGGTTGAAGAAATGCATTCCGACGACGCGGTCAGGAGCCTTCGTCGCGATACCGAGCTTCATGATCGGGATCGACGAGGTATTGGACGCGAGCACTGCGTTCGGGTCCGTCACCACCGAGTCGAGTTCGGCGAAGATATCGGCCTTGATCTTTTCGTCTTCCAACACGGCTTCGACGACCAGTTGCCGATCGGCAAAATCACTGAGATCGGACGTAAACCGCAGCCGCCAGGCCGCCTGCTCACGTTCGCGCTCGGTGATCTTGCCGCTGCTGACGCCACGGTCCAACGACCGCAGGATGCGTGCGCGTCCTGCGGCCGTCAGCTCACGTGTCTGCTCGTAGACCAGCACGTCGACGTGTGCGCGCGCGCAAACTTCTGCAATACCTGCGCCCATCTGCCCGGCGCCGATAACGCCCACTCGCTGGATCTTCTCGCTGGTCACGTCAGCTCCTAGTTGTATTCAGCAGTGAAAGATCAGTGCTTACCGATCAGTGTCTACCGATCAGTGGAACTGTCCTTCTTCGGTGGAACCCTTCAGCGCTGCCGTCGAGGTGTTCGGGTCGACCGTGGTGGCGATCCGGTCGAAGTAGCCTGCGCCGACCTCACGCTGGTGCTTGATTGCGGTGAAGCCGCGCTCGTCGGCAGCCTTGAACTCGCGCTCCTGCAGGTCGACGAAGGCGGTCATGCCCTCACGGGCGTAGCCGTGTGCCAGGTCGAACATGCCGTAGTTGAGCGAGTGGAAACCGGCGAGCGTGATGAACTGGAACTTGAAGCCCATCGCGCCGAGCTCCTTCTGGAACTTCGCGATGGTCGCGTCGTCCAGGTGCGCCTTCCAGTTGAACGAAGGCGAGCAGTTGTAAGCGAGCATCTGGTCCGGGAACTCGCTGCGCACGGCCTCGGAGAACTTCTTGGCAACCTCGAGATCCGGAACGCCGGTCTCCATCCAGATGAGGTCCGCGTAAGGCGCGTATGCCTTCGCACGAGCGATGCAGGGCTCGATGCCGTTCTTGACGCCGAAGAATCCCTCGGCGGTGCGGGTGCCGTCCAGGAATTCCTGGTCGCGCTCGTCCACATCGGAGGTGATGAGTGTTGCAGCCTCGGCATCGGTACGGGCGATGATGACCGAGGGGACGTCAGCGACGTCGGACGCCAGACGAGCCGAGGTCAGGGTGCGGATGTGCTGCTGCGTCGGAATGAGAACCTTGCCGCCGAGGTGGCCGCACTTCTTCTCCGATGCGAGCTGGTCTTCCCAGTGCACGCCTGCAGCGCCGGCCGCGATCATGGCCTTCTGCAGCTCGTATGCGTTCAGTGCGCCACCGAAGCCTGCTTCGGCGTCGGCCACGATGGGTGCAACCCAGTTCTTGACCGAGGTGTCACCCTCGACGCGGGCGATTTCGTCGGCGCGCAGCAGTGCGTTGTTGATGCGGCGAACGACGGACGGAACCGAGTTGGCCGGGTAAAGGCTCTGGTC
>JBBSSG010000072.1:0-17659 GCA_038242295.1 Mycobacteriales bacterium
AGAATCGAATCCAGCTGGCCGGCGAACTCGTCCAACTCGGCTTCGCTGAGAGCCAGCCGAGACAGCCGGGCGAGGTGAGCAACCTCGTCGCGGGAGATATCAGGCACCGCGTAGACCCCTTTCACACATGTATGGATGCAGCCGCACAGACACGCGACCCTTTGCTAAGCCTAGTAGCCGGTCCGAGGGGCGCATCACCCCGCGGTCCTGACGCCCCGAGCGAAGTTGCGAACCCCACGGGCCGAGTCGCAGTTCGATCTCGGACGGCGGCAATGCGAAGATTGCTCGCAGTGTTTGCGAAGGTACGCATGCGATGTGGGCTCCTTGCAGTTCCCTTCGACAGCTTTTCGACGCCACAGTTTTCGAACACCTCCGAAAGCGAGCGACATGACCTATCTGCTCCGCGTCAAACTTCCCGACCGTCCAGGAAGTCTCGGATCGCTCGCGGTTGCTCTCGGTTCGGTCCACGCCGACATTCTGTCGCTCGATGTCATCGAACGCGGCGACGGCTACGCAGTAGACGACCTCGTGGTGGATGTCCCTCCGGGGTCGCTGCCGGACACCCTCATCACCGCCGCCGAGAACCTATCCCAGGTTCATGTGCTGTCGATACGTCCGTATACCGGTGTGCTCGACACCCACCGTGAGCTCGAATTGATCGACCGTGTGGCAGCGGCGTCGCACGACCGCCTCCAAGTGCTGGTCGATGGAGCGCCGCGAGTCCTTCGCGTGGGCTGGAGTGTCGTGGTCGCTACCGGTGAGCAGGGTCCGTTCCACCTCGTAGAGAGCTCCGGAGCACCCGAAACGCATGCACCCAACATGCCGTGGATGCCGCTTACCCACCCGGCAGCGCTCGACAGTGACGCCGAGTGGGTCCCGCAGGTGTGGCGAGAGATGGACACCAGGCTCGCTGCCGCTCCGCTGGGGTCAACCGGCACAGTTCTGATGCTCGGACGTCCCGGCGGTCCAGACTTCAGGCCATCAGAAGTAGCGAGATTAGGCTATCTGGCTGGAATCGTCGCAACGGTGCTCGGCTGATCGATCAACCCTCGGATTCAGTTGGCGATGGGGGGCGGACCGCGTCAGGACCTTCGGTGAGCAGGAGTGTGAACCCGTCCTCGTCCAGCACCGGAACCCCAAGTTCTATTGCTTTGTCGTGCTTGCTGCCGGGAGCCTCTCCGACCACGACAAACGCAGTCTTCTTCGATACCGACGCTGCCGCTTTACCTCCACGTGCAAGGATCGATTCCTTCGCCTGATCTCTCGAGTAATTTTCCAGCGATCCAGTGACAACGATCGACATTCCTTCGAGGTTGCGCACGATCGACTCATCTCGCTCGTCCTCCATCCGAACGCCCGCTGCACGCCACTTCTCCACGATGGTCCGATGCCACGGAACCTGGAACCACTCGGAGACTGCCTTGGCGATGGTGCCGCCGACACCGTCGACTGCGGCGAGTTCTTCCTCGGAGGCATTCTCGATGCGTTCGAGGGTCCCGAATTCGGTCGCGAGTGCACGTGCGGCGGAGGGACCGACATGTCTGATGGACAAGCTCACCAATACGCGCCACAGTGGCCGGTCCTTGGCCATGTGCAGATTGTCCAAAAGTTTACGGCCGTTGGCCGACAACGCCCCTGCCTTGGTTCGGAAGATCGACGTCTTCAGCAGGTCATCCTCCGTCAGCGAGAAGATGTCTCCTTCGTCGAGGATGACCTCCGCTTTCAGCAGATCGGTGGCTGCCTCGTAGCCCAGCCCCTCGATGTCGAACCTGCCGCGTTCGGATACGAAGAACAATCGCTCTCGGCGCTGGCCGGGGCAGAATTCTGAGTTGGGGCACCGCAGATCGGCGTCGCCATCTTTGGCGGGTGCAAGACGTGTGCCACATTCTGGGCAGTTCTCAGGCATGACGAACTCGGTCTCGTCGCCGGTGCGCGCATCGACCACCGGTCCCAAAACCTCCGGAATGACCTCGCCCGCTTTGCGAATCACCACGGTGTCGCCGATCAGCACACCCTTGCGCTTGACCTCGGACCCGTTGTGCAGGGTCGCAAGAGACACAGTCGATCCGGCGACCAAGACGGGTTCCATGTAGGCGAACGGGGTGACCCGGCCGGTTCGCCCGACGCTGACTCTGATGTCGAGAAGCTTCGTGGTGACTTCCTCGGGCGGATATTTGAACGCTATTGCCCAACGCGGTGCCCGCGACGTGGTCCCGAGTCTGCGATGAAAGGACATCTCGTCGATCTTGACCACGAGACCATCGATCTCATGCTCGACGTCGTGGCGATGCTCGTCCCAGTACGCGACCTGTTCTACAACCGCCTCGATACCCGCAACTCTGGTGGTATGCGTGGACACGGGCAAACCCCACGCTTGCAACGCCTCGTACGCGTGCTGTTGCGAGTCCGGGGAAAATCCCTCCATACGACCGAACCCGTGGCAGATCATGCCGAGTCGACGGCGCGAAGTAACAGCTGGATTCTTCTGCCGTAGCGAACCGGCAGCTGAGTTTCGAGGGTTCGCGAAAGGTGCTTTGCCTTCCTCGACGAGAGAAGCGTTGAGAGCCGCGAAATCCGTCAGACGGAAAAAGACCTCGCCGCGGACTTCGAGAAGAGTGGGCGTCGGATAGTCGGGGCTCTCGGTCAGAACCTCCGGAATGTCCTCGATGGTGCGAGCGTTGAGCGTCACGTCCTCGCCCGTTCGGCCGTCACCTCGGGTCGCACCGCGGACGAGCTTGCCGTTCTCGTACACGAGATTGAGTGCAACCCCGTCGATCTTCACCTCGCACAGATAGTGCAGATCCGGACCCGTTTCCGACTCGACGCGTTTGGCCCAGGCACGCAACTCGTCGTAGTCGAACACGTTGTCCAGACTCAACATCCGATCGAGGTGATCGACAGCGGTGAACTCGGTGGCGAAACCGCCGCCGACGAGTTGAGTAGGCGAATCAGCAGTGCAGAGTTCGGGATGTGCGTCCTCGAGCGCGGTCAGCTCGCCCAAGAGTGTGTCGAACTCACCGTCGGCGACGATCGGTGCATCCCGAACGTAGTACCTGAATTGGTGACCGCGAACTTCTTCGGCCAGCTTCTGCCACCGATCCCGATCAGCGTTGGAGGCGGGGGCAGTCCCTGTCGTCGGCCCAGCAGCAGTCGATTCATCCACACAAGAAGATTAACGGACCCTACCGACAGCGACTTGCCATTACAACGAATCCGGGGCGTCCCGAAATTCGTCGGCTACGTTTCGAGCCAGATCCAGGGCCTTACGAGCCCACTCCGGCGTCGCACCCGCCAGCCCACACGTCGGAACCACCGAAAACTGTTTCGCCAGTACCGACCGCGGGAATCCGAGGCGATCAACCAGGCTGACTGCCGGAGCCGCCACCTCGCGCCACGACGGAATTCGTTCCGGTACGGTCGCAGGCACCAAACCCGCCATCAGGGTCTTACCCGCTTGGATCAGCTCGCCTACCGAGTCGAGCTCACTTGCTTTCACAAGCGCGATATCTATCGCCGCAGCCTGCGCCGCGCTGCGCCGAATCAGGTCCACCGGTGCGTCACCGCCGCAGCAGTGCACCACGACGGGAACACCGAGCTGACTGATCACCGAGTCGAGCAATTCGATGGCCTCGGGCTCGGGAACAGCACGAACCGCATCGAGACCCGTAATGCCGGACAACGAACCTGCCAGTACCGCAGACAAACTCGGCTCGTCGAGCTGAACTACGACCTCCACTCCGAGCCGCGATGCAAGTTCGTCGCAGTGCCGCCGCAATCCTTCGGCAAGAGAACCGGCGAAGTCTCGCACTGCACCACGATCGGTGAGAACGCGATGACCAAAACGGAGTTCGACCTGCGCCGCAAGCGTGAATGGGCCCGCCGCTTGCACCTTGAACACTCGGTGCCCAGAGGCGTATCCGCCCGTTTCCCATAGCTCTTCCAGGACATCGATATCTTCGTGCAACAGGTCCAATGCGCGCCGTGAAGTTATCGATCTCCCCTGCGCCACACGGTAACCCGAGGTACGCACGTCCAGTTCGATATCCACCATCAACGCACCGGTTCTACCGATGATGTCGGCGCCTAGTCCGCGTGCCGGCAATTCCACGAGGTGCGGCATCTCGGGCAACTCACCGAGAACAACGGACGCCGACTCCCGAATGTCGGTGCCGGGCCAGGAACCCATCCCCGTCGTGAGCACCGCGAAAACGCTTGCGCTCACTCTCGCTCGGAACGGGTACCAGCGATGGTGGAGCTGCCGATCACAACATCACCGAGCACATCTCGGCGGTACAGCACTGCGGCTTGTCCCTTTGCCACACCAGTGAGGGGGCCCCGCAACTGGATGTCCATGCCGCCGTCGATGGTCGCCTCGGCGACCGCCTCCGTCATTCCGCCGTGCGCACGAACCTGGACCACACATTCGATAGGCCCGACGGGCGCAGCGCCTTCGGTCCACACCGCGCGATCCCCACTGATCCCCCAGACATCCAACCGGGTCGCAGACCCGACGATGACATTGCCGCTCTCAGGTTCGATGGCCGTCACATAGCGGGGCTTGCCGTCGAGCGCAGGTCCTTCCACCCCCAGGCCTTTGCGCTGGCCGATGGTGAAACCGTGGACGCCATCGTGGTCGGCCAGTTCTGCGCCCGTATCCGCATCGACAACCTTGCCCGGGCGGATCCCGATCTTCGCGCCGAGGAAGGCACGGGTGTCGCCGGAGGGAATAAAGCAAATGTCGTGACTGTCCGGCTTGTCGGCCACCGCCAAATTGCGCTCGGCGGCTTCGGCGCGGATCTCGGACTTCGGGGTATCGCCGATCGGGAACATCGCCCGCGAAAGCTGGGCCTGCGTCAGTACTGCCAATACATACGACTGGTCCTTGTCTGCATCCACCGCTCGCCGAAGAACCCCGTCATGCAACTGGGCGTAATGGCCTGTTGCAACGGCGTCGAACCCCAGAGCCATGGCTCGATCGGCCAACGACGAGAACTTGATCTTCTCGTTGCAACTTAAACACGGATTTGGCGTCTCACCTGCAGCGTAGGCCTCGATAAAATCGTCGATGACGTCTTCCTTGAACCGGTCGGCAAAGTCCCACACATAGAACGGGATACCTAGGACGTCGGCCGCGCGACGAGCATCTCCCGCGTCCTCCTTGGAACAGCATCCGCGCGAGCCTGTGCGGAGAGTGCCAGGCTCGGCAGAGAGTGCCAGGTGTACCCCCACCACATCGTGACCTTCGTCGACGGCACGCGCTGCCGCCACCGCAGAATCGACGCCGCCGCTCATTGCAGCCAAAATACGCATCAGCGTTGTCCTCCCCGAGCTCCTACGCTCGCCAATCCCGCGGCACGGGCTCGTTCGATTACCTGCGGTAGCGCTGCCAATAATGCATCGACATCTTCGTCCGAAGACTCAACTCCCAATGAGAAGCGCAGCGATCCTCTTGCAGTGGACGGGTCCGCTCCCATCGCGATCAATACATGACTCGCGCTGGCAACACCGGCGGTACACGCAGAACCCGTCGAGCACTCGATACCGGCGGCGTCGAGCAACATCAACAGTGAGTCGCCCTCACACCCTGGAAACGTGAAGTGGGCAATGCCGGCGAGCCGGTCCCGTCCGAGTGCACCGTTGACGACGACATCCGGGTCGATCGCGCGGACTCCGACAATCATACGGTCACGCAGTCGCGTCAGTTTCGCGTGCTGCACGTCGAGGTTCGCGACGGTGACCGACAGGGCAGCAGCCATGGCGACCACCGAAGCCGTGTCGTGTGTCCCCGATCGGATGTCACGCTCGTGCCCGCCTCCGTGCAGCAAAGGTACGCAGGAAACTGTGCGTCCGATCAGCAGCGCGCCCACGCCCTGCGGACCGCCGAACTTGTGTGCAGCGATACTCATCGCAGACAGCCCGCTGGCGGCGAAATCGACTGGGAGATGAGGTACGGCTTGGATCGCATCACTGTGGATCGGAATGCCGTACTCGCGGGCAATGGCTGCGAGTTCCTCGATGGGCATGATCGTGCCGACCTCATTGTTGGCCCACATAATCGTAACCAGAGCAGTCTCGGAACCATTCGACGCGAGCTCGGTGCGCAGAGTCTCGGGCCGAACACGCCCGTCCGCGTCCACCGGAAGCCAGGTGACCTGGGCGCCCTCGTGATCTGCAAGCCATTGCACTGCATCCAACACAGCATGGTGCTCGACGGCACTCGCCACGATCCGTGTGCGGGCCGCATCAGCGTCGCGCCGAGCGGCAAAGATTCCTTTGACAGCGAGGTTGTCGCTCTCGGTACCACCTGAAGTAAAAATCACCTCAGAGGGCCGAGCTCCGAGATTGGCCGCGATCGACTCTCGGGACTCTTCTACTCGCCTCCGTGCAGCACGTCCCGAGCCATGCAACGACGACGCGTTGCCGACGGTGGCGAACACAGCCGTCATAGCCTCGATCGCTGGCTGCGACATGGGCGTCGTAGCAGCGTGGTCGAGGTACACGGGTGTACTTGCGCGGTGGGTAGCAGCCGAACTGCGGGCGGAACGCATAACGTCCTTCAGGATAGCCGGTCGCCAGGGACCTCTTCCCCCACGCGTTTGATCGTCAGCGACCCGCAGGCATCCTTGCCTGCGAACAACAGTGGTGGGCGCGCCCACGCTCCGAGAGGAAATCGACTCGATGTCATCTGAATCCGCCCGTGCAGGAGCCGCCCCGTACAACAACATGGTTGACGTGCCGAAGGCGTCATTCTAGGATACTGAACATGCGTTCAGTATCCGGATATTCAGACGGCTCTGCAACCTCACGCATCCGCGATACAGCCGTCAAGTTTTTCGGCGAGAAGGGCTTCCGCGGCACAAGCATCAGAGATATTGCGCAGGCCTCGAGAGTGACTCCGGGGCTGGTCATGTACCACTTCGGTTCCAAAGACAAACTGCGTGAGGCGTGCGACAACCACGTCGTGACGCGCCTGATCGGCGACTCTTTCAATGTCCTCGACCATCCCTCACCGAACCTTGTGAAAGCGATGCTCGAATCCTCGGGATCTGCGGCTCCCGAGCTCAAATACATGGCCAGGATGCTGGTCGAACCCTCCCTCGTCGGAAACGCGGTGTTCAAAGCACTCGTGGAGGACGCGGAGCGCCACCTCCAAGCGAGTAGAGAGGCGGGTTCGGTCACTCCTGCCTCCGATACCGAGGCGACCGCCCTCCTTGTGACCATCTTCGGCCTGGCGCAGCTCCTCCTACGTGAGCATCTGACTCAGTTCCTCGGCTCGGACCCCTTTTCCACCGAGGGTGCGCGCAGGTTGACGATGCCGACCCTCGAGCTGCTCACCTACGGGCTCTACCCGGACGACTCATTACTGCAGACCGCTCGAGCCGCTTTGTCTCCACAGAACGAGACCTCTCGAGACGCCATGAAGGAGACAAAGTGACAGATGTGATCAAGATACGATCACTCGACAAAAAATTCGGAAAAGTTCACGCGGTACGCGGCATCGACCTCAACGTGCAGCGCGGTTCCGTGTACGGACTCATCGGCCCCAACGGTGCAGGCAAGACGACGGTGTTGCGGATGCTCCTCGATATTATTCGGCCCACGAGCGGCACAATCAGCGTGTTGGATGAAGAACCACACTCCTCCGGCCCGACACTTCGCCGCCGCATCGGCTACCTCCCTGGCGAGCTGAAGCTGACCCAGCGCACAAGCGGTGCCGCGCTGCTGCGGCATCTAGCCGAGATCAGTGGTCCTGTCGCGCCGGGCACGATCGAGGGGCTTGCTGAGCGCCTCGGCCTCGATCTCAACCGACAGGTTCGCGCCCTGTCCAAAGGCAATCGGCAGAAGCTCGGGCTGATCCAGGCCTTCATGCACCGCCCAGAACTCCTCGTCCTCGACGAACCCACCAGCGGCCTGGACCCACTGGTCCAGCGGGAGTTCCTCGCGCTCGTCCGCGAGGCCCGCGACGCAGGCCAGACCGTGCTCCTCAGTTCCCACATCCTCAGCGAAATCCAACACACCGCAGATGAGGCTGCGGTCCTGGCCCACGGCAAGATCGTGGCTCTAGGCGAGGTCACGTCGCTGCGCCTGACGAGCGTGTCCCATCTGCGAGGCGTCGTCACAGGGGCCACCGCGGAGTCGGTCCGCACGCGCCTCTGCTTGGGCGACCTACTCAGCGACCTCGACGTCGAGGCGGCACAGGGTGGGCAGATTCGGATCTCCGGTGTGCTCCGCGGCGAGGTGGACGCGGTCGTCAAGGCCCTGTCCGGCTTCACGGTTAGCAACCTCACCGTCGAGGAACCGGACCTCGAAGAGTCCATCCTCGACTTGTACCAGCGAACGGAAGAGGCTTCATGACCACCCCGACCGGCACGGTAATCGCTGCCCCCGAGTCGACTGACACTGCGCTCTCTCGCCCTAAAACTCCGGTGCTCCGCCGTCAGTTGCTCGATGGGTGGCGTGGGTTGGCGGGCTGGTCCCTGGGTATCGCTGCCGTAACCATTCTCTACCTGCCGATCTATCCATCACTGCAGACACCAGAGCTCACTGAGATGATCGAAAGTCTGCCCCCCAACCTCTCCAACGCCCTTGGATTCGACCAAATTGCTACCGGCTCCGGGTACACGCAAGCCACCTTTTTCGGCCTGCTCGGCTTCGTGCTCGCGGTCATCGCGTGCACAGCGTGGGGCTCGCAATTCATCGCGGGCATGGAGGAGACAGGTCAACTGGAGCTGACACTCGCCCACACTGTGGGACGTGTGCAGTACGCCCTGGAGAGCTTCGCAACGCTCTGCGTCAGGATCGCAGCGCTGGCCGTCGTTGCCTATCTACTGATCATCGCCATGAACTCGAAGGCCGAACTCCAGCTCTCGCCGGGGAACCTCGTCGCCGCGACTCTCGCTTGGGCCAGCCTCGTCGCGGTCTCGGGCACGGCCGCGCTGGCCGTCGGTGCGCTCAGCGGACGCCGATCCGGGGCCATCGGGGCGGGCGCTGGTGTGGCCGCGCTGGGCTACGCCTTCGACGCCGTCGGAAGCGCAAACCATGCTCTCCGCTGGATGACAGACATCTCCCCCTACCACTGGGCCTTCGGCGAAGAGCCCCTCTCGACCGGCTTCGACTGGACCGGCCTCGGCCTTCTGTGGGCAGCTTCGGCCCTCCTCGTAGTCGTCACCTGCCAGGCCTTGGCGCGTCGCGACATCAGCGGCTGATCAGGGCCTGACGTAGCTTGGCCGCACAACACTACGGATGGCGTCAGAAGTTCTTTTCGTGTCCCTCGACGTCTTGATGTGGGTACCTCTGGCCGACGCCTCGCATCGACGGGCAAGGTCGCGGCGATCGTTGCCCGGTGGTTCCGGCGCCGCCAGCACGACTTCGGCGACAACGCCCTTCAGCCGCAGAATCCGAGAGATCGACGCTCCGACGGTCTCCGTGCCAACGAAGCAGGTCGCGGTAGTCAGTTCACGGTTGCGATCGACGTAGCGCAACCGGACGGGTTGAACCCACGTCTCGGTATCTATCGCGGCCTGGAACATGGCGGGCTTGAACGATCCGTTTGCGCGTCCGCACCACGTGGTCGCCTCGGGGAACACGACGACGGTTCGGCCCGCCCGCAGGCGGGCGGCCACCTGATCCACGGCCTGGGGAAGCGCTCGAAGGTTTTGCCGCTGGATCGGCAGTACTTTCATCGAACGGGCGAGCGGTCCCAACACCGGCCAGCTGACGAGGTCTGCGCGCGCGACAAACGTCGCTGGACGAATTGCAGCGAGGACCAGGACATCAGTCCACGACACGTGCCCTGCTACGAGGAGAGCACCGCCATCCGTGCGCGATGCCTCCCTGGTGGACCGCAGATCGTCGACTGTCAATCCGATGCCTGAGGCGAACAGAAGAATCTGGGCGCCCAGACGCGTCACGTGTTGCCGGAAGCGCGGTGGGAGCACACCGATCAAGACCAGCGTTGGGAGAAGGGCGATCACGCAGACCGCGGCCAGAACTCGCGCCAGAACCGTCAATGCATGGACAGAGTCCCAGTTACGTGGGATGCAACCGTCCCCGCAGGGGCTCGACGGCATCCATGCGTGATCGATGTCCGGTTTCTTCACTGCTGCCTGCACGGACGCGCTCACGCGCCTGCCTGTCCTTCGTATGTCGTCGCGGCGCTCCTGAGCCGGTCGAGGTATCGAACGTTGGCTGCCCGGAGGCCGAGCAGGGCCACGAAGTCCGCGACACCGAATTCGGGATCGTGAGCGGGTTCTCCGCAGATGCGCGCCCCCAGTCGCAGATAGCCCTTCAGAAGCGGCGGGATGGTCGTATGGGTGGGTGGCGAAATTTCGTCGAGAGTTCGCCCGTCGATGACTACCGGATTGTGGGGCACCACGCGCTCGGTAGGCGCCGAGCGGTACTTGGTCAGCAGTTCGTCGCGGACGCCGCGGACGTTCTGACCTACCGGGGAACCCTGGCTAGTCTGCATCGGAACCGAGACACAGCCCATGACTCGGTCGAAACCGGTCAGGTCGAGATAGTTCAGAATTCCGGACCACATGAGAGCGAGAACCGATCCGGAGCGGTGCGCAGGATCGACTACGGCACGACCCATTTCGACTATGCGATTCGCTGCTGGATCAAGCGACGTTATGTCGAATTCTGTTGCGGTGTAATAGCCTCCGGCCGCGATTGCAGCGTCGGGAGGGAGCATGCGATAACAACCGACGAAGGCGTCGGTTCGGTTGTCCCGAACCAGAAGGTGATCGCAATACTCGTCGAAACGGTCTGCATCCAGTCCGTCGATGCGGCTCGGCATCTCGAACCCGGACTCGGAGGCGAAGACGCGGTAACGCAGTCGCTGGGCAGCTTCCCGATGTTCTCGATCGGTGGAAAGCACCAGCGAGTACCTGTCGGTCTCGGGGGTAACTACGCGCGAGGTCATGACAGAAGTGGCCATGACTGTCTGTCTAACGAGCCAGAATAGCGTCAGCGCATCACGCGGGCTAATTGTCCGAACACGAAGAGTGAACGGCACACGAAAGCGCCCGCGTGCATGACGAAGGAACTTACTCCTACGACATACACACGGGCGCGAATCGGGTATTAGCCTCGGTGCTTCTTTACTGCATCAGTCAGCTGCGGAGCGACGTTGAACAGGTCTCCGACGATGCCGTAATCGGCGATCTCGAAGATCGGTGCTTCCTCGTCCTTGTTCACAGCGACAATCGTCTTCGACGTCTGCATGCCTGCACGGTGCTGGATAGCGCCGGAGATACCCAGTGCCATGTACAGCTGCGGTGAGACGGTCTTGCCGGTCTGTCCCACCTGGAACTGGCCCGGGTAGTAGCCCGAGTCCACCGCGGCGCGCGATGCGCCGACGGCTGCACCGAGCGAATCGGCCAGATCCTCGATGACGCTGAACTTGTCCGCGCTGCCGACGCCACGTCCGCCAGAAACGACGATGGTGGCCTCGGTGAGCTCGGGGCGGTCGCCGCCGACGATCGGATCACGCGAGGTGACCTTGGTGACGCCTTCTTCCTGTGCCGGAACCTCGACAGTCTCACGGACTCCCGCTCCCGCCTTCGGCTCGGCTTCGACTGCGCCCGGACGGATCGAGATGACCGGAACGTCGCCGTTGGCCTTGGCCTCGACGGTGAAAGCACCACCGAAGATGCTGTAGACCGCGCTGCCATCGGCGTTGACCGAGATGACATCGTTGTGCAGGCCGGAACCGAGGCGCGCAGCCAGACGACCGGCCACCTCTTTGCCCTCGATGCTGGCTGCGGTGATGATCGCGGCCGGCGAGGCGGACTCGGCGAGACTCGCCAGAATGTCGATCTTGGGCGTGATGATGAATCCATCTACGTCGTCGGACTCGGCGACGTAGATCTTCTCTGCGCCCGCCTCGGTCAACGCATCGGCCACCTTGTCGGCGGTACCTGCGGGACCGGTGACGACCGCTGACGGCTCACCGAGGGCGCGAGCTGCCGTGATGAGCTCGGTGCTGACCTTCTTGAGGGTTCCATCAACGTGCTCCACGAGCACGAGTACTTCTGCCATGAGTTGCTCTCCTTAAGTAATCTGCGTTGCTCGGGTGCGAGATCAGATGATCTTCTGGCCTACGAGGTAGGTGGCGATCTTGTCGCCGCCGTCGCCCTCGTCGGTGACCCGTTCGCCTGCAGTCTTGGGAGGTTTCGGGGTGGACGACGTGACCGTCGTACCAGCGTTGTCGAGTCCGACGATGCCGTCCTCGACTCCGATCTCCGCGAGTGTGATCGTCTGTACCGTCTTCTTCTTCGCGGCCATGATGCCCTTGAAGGAGGGGAAGCGCGGCTCGTTGATCTTCTCGGTGACGCTGACGATGGCAGGCAGTGTCGCTTCGAGGCCGAAGATGCCCTCGTCCGTCTCACGCTCACCGGTGATCTTGTCGCCGTCGACGGCAAGCTTGCGCATTTGCGTGAGCGCCGGGATCTGCAGGTATTCGGCAATGATGGCGGGCACAGCGCCGGTGCGGCCGTCGGTCGCTTCGTTGCCTGCGATGATCAGATCGGCCGGTTCTTCGTTCTCGAACTCGACGTTTCCGAGTGCGGCAGCGAGTGCATATCCGGTCTGGATCGCATCCGAGCCGTGAAGCGAAGGATCGTTGAGGTGCACTGCGCTGTCGGCTCCCATGGAGAGGGCCTTGCGGATTGCATCGGTCGCGCGGTCGGGGCCTGCGGACAGCACCTTCACTTCGCCGCCCTTGGACTCCTTGATGAGCAAGGCCTCCTCGACAGCGCGCTCGTTGATCTCGTCGAGCACCGCGTCGGCTGCTTCACGGTCGAGCGTGAAGTCGCCGTCGGTGAGCTTGCGCTCGGACCATGTGTCGGGAACCTGCTTGATCAAAACAACAATGTTCGTCATGGGTCTGCGTCGACCTCCTGGTCATTTCCGCTAGATCGTCTCGGGTGGATCGTGTCGTACCGATAATTTACAGCTGTATCAAATCGTGGTTCGAGATTACCTCATCATAAGTTACTGACGGGTAACTTACAACGTTTCCTTTGTGACAATACATCCGACTCGGACGCACCCGACGTCGGCTACCACTCGCACGACGCGATGACCCCTTCGCAGTGAAAGAAGGCTGTTCGAGCCGTCTGTCCGACTCACTGAGTCGGGCAGGCGTTATCCTCTGGCCGGTGAGCGATTTTTCGAACGCAGTGCAGGCCCCGAACTCGGGTTCGGACTTTCAACAGTCCGAACCCCAGCAAACCGGACCCCAGCAAACCGAAGCCCAGCCGCTTCCCCTCACCGGGGAGCGCACCGTACCCGGCATCGCAGAAGAGAACTACTGGTACCGACGCCACGAGGTCGTGTACGAGCAACTGCGAGAGCATTGCACCGGTCGCGTCGTGCTGGAAGCCGGGTCAGGAGAAGGCTACGGCGCCAACATGATTGCCGAAGTCGCTACGGTCGTGGTCGGCCTGGACTATGACGCGTCTGCAGCCGCGCACGTCTTTCACAGCTACCCGCGGGTCTCGATGCTGCGCGGCAACCTGGCTCAGCTCCCCTTCGTCGACGGGTCAGTCGACGTCGTGGTGAACTTCCAGGTCATCGAACACCTGTGGGATCAGGGCCAGTTTCTGGACGAGTGCTTCCGCGTCCTGGCCCCAGGTGGGTCGCTGCTGATCAGCACGCCGAATCGGATCACGTTTTCACCTGGCCGAGACACCCCCTTGAATCCTTTCCACACCCGTGAGTTGAATGCGTCGGAGCTGACCGAACTTCTGGAGGACGCGCAGTTCAGCGTCGAGACCATGACCGGCGTGCATCACGGTGCCGCGCTACGCGCCCTCGACGCCAAGCACGGTGGATCGTTCATCGACGCCCAGATCGAACGCGCCCTCGCCGGTGAGGCGTGGCCGGCAGACCTCACCGCGGACGTCGCCGCTGTGACCACCGAAGACTTCGACATCGATCCTTCGGACATGGACGGCAGCCTCGATCTGGTGGCCATCGCGATCAAACCGGTTGCCGAGACGACCGATCCGCACGAGCAGAGGCGGTCGATGAACGGATGAACGATCACCGACCGACCGTGTCCGAGCCGGGAATGTTCGCTCTGGTTCTGCACTCACACCTACCCTGGCTCGCCAACCACGGACGTTGGCCGGTGGGCGAGGAGTGGCTGTACCAGTCGTGGGCGGGCACGTACCTTCCCCTGACGAACATGCTGACGCGACTGGCCGACGAGGGCCGCAAGAACATGCTGACTTTGGGCATCACTCCAGTGTTGGCGGCGCAACTGGACGATCCGCACTCTTTGGCCGGGATGCATCACTGGCTCGGCAACTGGCAGATTCGCGCACACGAGGCGAGCGATCGAGCGCTGTCGATTCGCGAACACCGAGCTGCAGCAGCCGCGCTGGAAACCTTCGAAACCCATTGGCGTCACGGAGGTTCAGCGGTCATCCGCAAGTTCGTGGACTCGGGAACCGTCGAGCTACTCGGCGGCCCACTTGCCCACCCATTTCAGCCGCTGATGGATCCGCGTCTGCGTCAATTCTCGTTGACCGAAGGGCTTCTCGACGCGCAACAGCGATGGGGAGTTACACCCACGGGAATCTGGGCGCCGGAGTGCGCCTACGCACCCGACATGGAAATTGGCTATGCCAAAGCCGGAGTCAGTCATTTCATGGTCGACGGTCCGGCATTGCGCGGCGACACCACGCTCGGTCGCCCGGTGCACGATTCGGACGTTCTGGCCTTCGGCCGAGACCTGAAAGTCAGCTACCGAGTCTGGTCGCCGAAGTCCGGATACCCAGGACACCCCGCGTACCGCGACTTCCACACCTACGATCACGACACCGGGCTCAAGCACGCTCGCGTCACTGGACGCACCATCGATTCCAAAGACAAAGCCCCGTACGACCCTGATCTGGCGTCGTCAGCGATCGACAAGCACGTCGACGACTTCGTCGAGTCGGTCCGAAACCGGCTACGCGCGGAGTCGGCCAGGATAGGACGGCCAGCACTCGTTGTCGCTGCGTTCGACACCGAACTGTTCGGGCACTGGTGGTACGAAGGTCCGCAATGGCTCGAGAAGGTTCTGCGCGCACTCCCCGAAGCGGGAATCGATATAGGAACTCTGGACGACGCGCGAACGCGAGGCTTCGTCGGCGAACCTTTCCCCCTGCAGAAATCGTCGTGGGGATCGGGCAAGGATTGGCGTGTGTGGGCCGGCGAACAGGTTCAGGATCTGGTGGTGCTGAACGCCGAGATCGTCGCCACCGCTCTCGAGACCATCGACGAGAGCCGCAGCCACCTCGGCGCCGGTCAGCCGGAATTGCGCAATCGGGTCAACGACCAGATGCTGCGTGAGACACTCATGGCCATATCGAGCGATTGGGCGTTCATGGTCAGCAAGGACTCCGCCGCTGGATACGCCCGTCAGCGGGCTCACGTGCACGCTCACGCATTACGGGAGATCGCCGACGCGGTGGCCCGTGGACACGATGTCCGGGCCGCTGAGCTAGCAACGCAGTGGAATCGAGCCGATGGGTTGTTCCCATCGCTGGACGCGAGACGACTGCCGGCGAACCATGCGTATGGAGGGAAGCAATAAGTGAAGGTTTTGATGGTGTCGTGGGAGTACCCACCTGTCGTGGTCGGAGGGTTGGGCCGCCACGTCCATCACTTGGCTACGGAGCTGGCGCGTGCCGGACACGAGGTGGTGGTGCTCGCTCGCCGCCCGACCGGGACCGACGCCTCGACGCATCCGACGCAGCACCGCATCGAAGACGGTGTCCTCGTGGTGGCGGTCGCCGAAGATCCGGCTCACTTCGTGTTCGGTGAAGACATGTTGGCATGGACGCTCGCCATGGGCCACGCCATGGCGCGCGCTGGTATCGCGCTGGGAAAGCCCGGACTGGGCGAGGGTTTTGCGCCTGACGTCGTGCACGCACACGACTGGCTGGTCGCGCACCCGTCGATCGCGCTGGCCGAGCACTACGACGTCCCTCTGATATCAACGATTCACGCCACCGAGGCCGGCCGTCACAGCGGATGGATTTCGGGGCCGGTCAACCGTCAGGTCCACTCGATCGAGTGGTGGCTGGCCAACGACTCCGATGCCGTCATCACGTGCTCGGCGTCGATGAAGGACGAGGTGACTCGCCTGTTCGGTATTCGCGACGCGGCGGTGAGCGTGATTCGAAACGGGATCGATATTCGCACGTGGAGTTTCCGCCGGCGCGCGCCGCGCAGCGCACCCGCGAAACTGCTGTACGTCGGACGCCTCGAGTACGAGAAGGGCATCCAGGACGCGATCGCCGCGCTCCCCCGGATACGCCGCAGTCATCCAGGCACAACCCTTCACATTGCGGGTGAGGGAACGCAATTCGCGTGGCTCGCCCAGTTAGCGCGCACCCATCGCGTTTCTCGGGCCGTGTCGTTTCTCGGCACGCTCGACCACACCGAACTGCTGGATTGGCTGCACAGCGCCGACGCCATCGTGTTGCCGAGCCGCTACGAGCCTTTCGGGATCATCGCGCTCGAAGCAGCCGCAGCGGGGGCACCACTCGTGGCGTCGACTGCGGGCGGCCTCGGTGAAGCGATTGTCGATGGCCTCACCGGACTGTCGTTCGAGCCATCCGACGTTGCAGGTCTCGCGAACGCCGTGCGCAAGGTCCTCGACGACGCCGACGCCGCTCAGGAGCGGGCCGATGCCGCGCGACTACGCCTCACCACGGACTTCGATTGGAAACACGTCGCCTACGAGACCGCCCAGGTATATCTCGCGTCGAAGCGCAAGGTTCGATTCCCGCTGGGCCGACCTGTCATCGTAGAACGGGCTCTACCCGAGCGAAGTTGAGTCATCCTGCGTTGTTCGAGGCTCGTTCGTCGTTGGCGAGGCGAGCGCTGCCTCGGCCGCCGCAAGGGTCTTTTTTCTGGCGATGTCTTCGAGTGCCGCGACATATTTCGCACGGTCCGCGGCGCCCGCCTCCCAGTCTGCTTTTCGATTGCGAACGACCTTCGCCGGCGCACCGACCGCAATGCTGTAGTCAGGGATCGTGCCCTTGACCACCGCGTGCGCCCCGAGCACACAGCCGCGACCGACGCTGGTCTCACGCAGCACGGTCACCTTGGCTGCTATCCAGGTATCCGGACCGATCCGCACTGGGCCTTTGAGGATGCCCTGATCCTTGATGGGCGTATTCACGTCGTCCATGCGGTGGTCGAAATCGCAGATGTAACACCAGTCCGCAACCAGTGTCGACGCACCGATCTCGATATCGAGATAGGTGTTGACGACGTTGTCCTTGCCGAACACCACTTTGTCGCCGATACGAAGCGAACCCTCGTGGCACCGGATGGCGTTGCCGTCGCCGATATGCACCCACCGCCCGATCTCGAGCCGCGACAATTCCGGCGTCGAGTGAATCTCGACGTTCTTTCCCAGGAAGACCATTCCTCGAAGGATCACGTGCGGATTCGCGGACTTGAATCGCGCGAGACGGTAGTACCGGACCAGATACCACGGCGTATAGGCCTTGTTCTGCAGAACCCATCGGAGCGAGTCGCGGGTGAGGAATCGGGCTTGATCCTCGTCGCGTCGTCTCGATCCCCGCCAGCGCGAACGCAGCGGTGCGTTCCACATGCTCGTCATACCGGTCACCCTAGTTTCGGATACCCC
>JBBSSG010000073.1:0-17647 GCA_038242295.1 Mycobacteriales bacterium
GGTGCCTGCACCTCCGGAGGCACAGCAAAGGCGACGGCTACGACGTCGGCGAGCAGTGCCTCGAAGGCGCTGACGACCGGGGCACCCTTTCCGACGGCTGATTCTGGGCGACGAGCCCAGACCCCAGCGAACTCCACGTTGGCATGAGTCCGAAGGGATGGCGCGTGGGTTGCACGCGCCCATGGGCCAGCACCTATCAATCCGACTCGAATGCTCAGTAGGGTAAGAGTATGACTCTCGCGCACCCGGCATACGGTCAGCTTCGACAAGTGACTCCTACAGCGGCGGTATTGCTAGCGAACAATCCCGGCAAGATGACGCTCGACGGCACCAACACATGGATACTTCGCGCGCCGGGAAGCGACGACTGCGTCGTGGTGGATCCAGGCCCGAAAGATAGAGGCCACCTGGACGCGATCGCGGCGTCGGGCAACGTCGTTCTGGTGTTGGTGACGCATCGCCACGCCGATCACACGGCCGGCGCGAAGCGTTTTCATCGCAAGACGGGCGCGCCGGTCCGCGCTCTGGCCGAGAAGTTCCTCCACGGAGACGCTGCTCCGCTGACCGACGGTGAGGTCATCGTCGCTGCCGGTATCGAGATCAGCGTGCTGGGGACGCCTGGGCACACCGCCGATTCGCTGAGCTTCGTACTCGACGACGCGGTCTTGACCGGCGACACCATCCTCGGCCGCGGCACCACAGTGATCGACCCGCGAGATGGCACTCTCGCCGACTACTTGGTCTCTCTCGATCGGCTGGAGGCAGCGGGCAAAGGGAAGATGACACTACCGGCACACGGACCCGAACTCGCCGACACCGCCGAGGTGGCGCGTTTCTACCGGACGCATCGGCTGCAACGCCTGGCGCAGATAAAAGCGGCACTCGACGAAATCGGCGAGGGAGCCAAACCGATGGAGGTGGTTCGTCACGTCTATTCGGATGTGGACAAGAGGCTGTGGCCTGCCGCACGCATGTCCGTCAAAGCGCAACTGACCTACCTGCGAGATAACTAGCGCGCGCGTCGCGCCAGGCGCTCGGAGTCCGAGATCAGGACGCTCTTGCCCTCGAGTCGCAGCCAGCCGCGGTGTGCGAAGTCGGCGAGGGCCTTGTTGACCGTCTCACGCGATGCACCGACCAGCTGAGCGATCTCTTCTTGCGTCAGATCGTGAGTGACGCGGAGTGACCCGGCTTCCTGTGTGCCGAACCGCTGAGCCAGTTGCAGCAAAGCCTTGGCGACCCGGCCCGGCACATCGGTGAAGATGAGGTCAGCGAGGTTGTTATTGGTGCGGCGCAACCGGCGAGCCAGCACGCGCAGCAACTGCTCGGCGATTTCGGGACGCTGGTCGATCCAGGCTTTGAGCGCATCGCGGTCCATGCTGACAGCCCGAACTTCGGTGACCGTCGTCGCGGTGGAGGTGCGTGGGCCGGGGTCGAAGATCGACAGCTCACCGAACATGTCCGACGGGCCCATGATGGTCAGCAAATTCTCGCGGCCGTCCGGCGATCGCCGACCGAGCTTGATCTTGCCGGATACGATGATGTAGAGCCGATCACCCGGCTCACCCTCGTTGAACACCACATGTCCGCGGGGAAAATCTACGGGCTGCAGTTGCTTGGTCAGCGCCGCTACCGCAGAGGGCTCGACCCCTTGGAAGATGCCGGCCCTTGCCAGGACGTCGTCCACTTGCGCTCCTTCTGGATGTCGCCGGCTCGGTCACCCGAGTCGACGAAGGCGTTGCTCAAAGACCCGACTCTTCGGGGACCTCGCGGCTCGTTGAGTCATAGTAATGATCAAACACGAAAATTATCTCGATGGAGTCTACTTCGCCGAGATGAGGTCTGAGTGATCGGCGCCACCTGACCGCCCCGGAAGGAATCGCGCGGTCGGCATAGAGAGACCCGAGAGTACCGTAGATGTGCTGCTCGGAGCGATCAGCTGGCGCGTTGATCGGCCATCTCCGGGTCCGCTGGAACGCGCCGTTTGCGATGGTTGAAGCGTGCGAGTGCGTGTGGGAATCCGTCGTTGGCGAGGGTCACCACCTCGGATGTGCTGGCCTCATCGACAAACTCCTGCACTTCTTGTTCGCGGACGCCGAGCTTGCTGAGACGAGCCTCGACTCTCTCCATAGCGAGCGCGAAGAGTATCAAGAGCACTGGAAAAAGCACCACGGCAAGACCTTGCATACCGAGCAGTAAACACCGAAAAGGTCTCGATAAGAACACAGGGCTGATTCGATGCCGATTCTTGACCGTACAGTTGTGGAGTGAAATCGACTGGCCCACCTCTCCTCGACGTGCGCAAACGCGAAGAGACAAGATTGGGACTCGTGAGACGCGCGCGACGCATGAATCGACAGCTCGGGCTGGCTTTCCCGGACGTCTACTGCGAACTCGATTTCACCAATCCCCTCGAATTGGCTGTCGCGACGATCCTGTCGGCGCAATGCACCGACAAGAGAGTCAACATCGTGACGCCCGCTCTGTTCGTGAGATATCGCACTGCCCGGGACTACGCCGAAGCAGACCGAACGGAGCTCGAGGAGTACATCCGCACCACCGGCTTCTACCGGAACAAGACCAACTCACTCATCGGCCTCGGTGCGGCCCTGTTGGAGAAGTTCGACGGCGAAGTGCCCGCCACCTTGAAAGAGCTCGTGACTCTGCCCGGGATCGGCCGAAAAACTGCCAACGTCGTACTCGGTAATGCGTTCGACGTTCCTGGCATCACCGTGGACACCCACTTCGGGCGACTCGTCCGGCGGTGGCAGTGGACCGAAGAAGAAGATCCGGTGAAAGTCGAACACGCGATCGGCGCTCTCATCGAGCGCAAGGAGTGGACGCTGCTCTCGCACCGAGTCATTTTCCACGGTCGGCGCGTCTGTCATGCCCGCAAGCCTGCGTGCGGCGTCTGCATTCTTGCCAAGGACTGCCCGTCGTACGGGGTCGGACCCACCGACAAAGCGGCCGCAGCAGTATTGGTGAAGGGGCCGGAAACAGCCCATCTACTCGAGCTTGCCGGAATCGACTCATGACGGGATCAGCAGCTCGGTGGTCCTTGGCCGCTCTCCTCGTCGTCGTCGCGCTCATTTTCGCGATCTGGCCCCGCGGGGATGACACCCAGCCAGACAGTCACCTCGACCCGCTAGGAGGCGGCCGCTCGACCTCCGAACCCGAGGAGCGGCGCGACTCCGACACCGCTGCAGCGCTCGCTCCGTTGCGTGACCGAGCCCAGTTGGAGGGATGTCCGACGCCTACTGGGGGCGCGGATGCGACCGGACCGCTGGCGGGCATCGTGCTCGAGTGCATGGGCGACGGAACCAGCGTCGACCTGGGGCGGGCGCTTGCTGGGCGACCGGCCCTGATCAATCTTTGGGCGTACTGGTGTGGGCCGTGTGCCGAGGAGCTTCCCTACTTGCAGAACTACGCAGACATCATCGGTGACAAGTTGACTGTGATCACGGTGCACCAGGACCGAAACGAAGCGAACGGGCTCACTCGATTGGCCGACTACGGGGTTGAGCTACCCGGGGTTCAAGACGGTCTAGGGCGTACAGCAGCCGCTGTCGGTGCGCCGAGCGTCCTACCGGTGTCGATTCTGATCGACGCGAATGGCAATGTCGCCAAGGTGTTGCCTCAACCTTTCCGCAGTGTCGACGAGATCGACGCGGCAGTCTCCGCCAGCCTCGGGATCGCGCGATGAGCGGGCCCGATTGGCTCCGCAGCGTCGTCGAGGCTGTCAGTGGCCACAATGGACTCGCCGATACCAGCGGCGTCAATCCGGTGTTGCAGCGCAGATCCGTCGACGGCAGGCCGGCGCGCCCGGCATCGGTACTGGTTCTCTTCGGCGGGTCACCGGATGCGGACCCATCCTCGCGCGGTGGGGTACCCGCCAACGCAGACGTCCTGTTGACGCAACGTGCATCGACGCTCCGAGACCACAGCGGACAGGTTGCATTCCCCGGTGGTGCCACCGACCCCGGGGACGAATCTTCGATCGCCACAGCCCTGCGTGAAGCAGAGGAAGAGACTGGACTCGACCCAACCGGCGTGCAGCCCCTGGCGACGATGCCGGGCATCTATGTGCCGCCCTCGAGATTCGACGTTGTTCCCGTTCTTGCGTACTGGCGGCGCCCGAGCGCTGTGGGCGTCGTCGACACGGCCGAGGCCGAACGGGTGGTGCGAGTGCCGATCCGCACCTTGCTCGACCCGAACAACCGCTTCCAGGTGCGGCACCCGGCCGGTTACCAGGGCCCGGCATTCGCTGTCGACGGCATGCTGGTCTGGGGCTTCACGGGCGGTATCCTGGCTGGTCTACTGGCCGTGTCCGGCTGGGAAACCGAGTGGGACACCCACGATGTTCGCGATTTGGAGTCCAGTTTGGCAGCGGTGGGAGCGGGACTCGACCAGTGACAGCATCAACATGGGTGGACATCGTCGTCCTCGGTGTCGCGTTGCTGGCGGCGACATCGGGGTGGCGTCAGGGCGCGGTGGCGTCGGCGATGGCCTTTCTCGGGGTCGTTCTCGGCGCGGTAGCGGGAATTCTGATCGCCCCGCACGTACTGACGTACGTCGACGGTGCGCGGCTACGTGTCTTTGTCGGCATCGCATTGATCGTGGTGCTGGTGATCATCGGCGAAGTGTCCGGAATGGTGCTCGGGCGTGCACTGCGCAGCGGCTTGCATTCACATGGCGCACGATCGGTGGACAGTATCGTCGGTGCAGGACTGCAGGCCGCCGCGGTACTAGCAGCTGCATGGCTGCTCGCAATTCCGCTGACATCCTCCTCCCAAGCGGAAGTCGCCAGCTCGGTGCGAGGGTCGCAGGTACTGGGCAAGGTCGACGAGGCTGCCCCGCAATGGCTTCGCGAGGTTCCGAAAGAATTCTCCGCTCTGCTAGACACGTCGGGACTGCCCGATGTCATCGGTCCGTTCGGAAAGACTCCGGTTGCGAACGTAGAGCCCCCCGACCCCGCCCTGCAGGCGAGTCCCCTCGTGACCCAGCTGCAGTCGAGTGTTCTCAAGATCAGTGGTGTCGCGCCGAGTTGCCAGAAAGCCCTCGAAGGGTCTGGGTTCGTCGTCGCAGAAGGTCTGGTCATGACCAACGCCCACGTTGTTGCTGGAACCGAAGGGGTCACGGTGGATTCGTTGGGAACAGTTTTCGACGCGGAGGTCGTGCTGTTCGATCCGAAAGAGGACGTCGCAGTATTGCGTGTCCCGGGACTCGGCGCCCCCGTGCTCAATTTTGCCCCGCAGCAAGCAGTTTCGGGTGAAAGCGCCATCGTCCTCGGATACCCGGGCGGCGGACCGTACACGGCGAGTCCGGCGCGCATCCGAGAAACGTTGAATCTCAGCGGACCGGATATCTACCGCACCGGCCAGGTCGAGCGTCAGGTCTACACCGTGCGCGGCGCCGTTCGTCAAGGGAACTCCGGTGGTCCGCTCGTCGCCGAAGACGGGCAGGTGCTGGGCTTGGTGTTCGGTGCTGCCGTCGACGATCCGGAAACGGGCTTCGTGCTCACCGCTGCGGAGATCGCCGACGAACTCGCGCGCGGCCTGAGCAGCCCGACCGCCGTCGGTACCGGGGCCTGCATCGTCTAGCAGGCGAGCGTACACCGCGCTGCTGACGTGTCCTAGTGGTCGCGGCGGCAGAGGTCTACGAGTTGCTTGCTGACCTCTTCGGGAGATTCCTGATGTGCGTAGTGACCTGCGCCCAGAACCGTGTGTAGGCGCCTGGCCGGCGCCCAGTCCAGGTCGGCGGCGACAGTGCACGCAAGGACGTACGGATCGAGTTCGCCCCGGATCTGAAGCATCGGAAAGTCGAGCTTCTTATCCATCGCGTGCATGAATCGACGACCGTCGCCGCGAAACTGACTGCGGAACGCCCAGCGCTGGTATTCGAGCGCGCAATGAGCCGCTCCTGATATCCGGATCGCCGAGCGCATCTCCCGTGCTACATCGGCGAACTCGTCGGTCTCCTGCCAGCTCGGGCTGCTACGTGAGCGAAGGAGTTGCTCGACGGCATCCCCGTCGTTCTTCGTCAGGGCGCGCTCGGCGACCAACGGAACCTGATACTTCAGTAGGTAGGGGAGCAGCGCGCGCCGCTGAGCTTTGTCGCGAAGCATCGACCGACGGAGCGCAATCGGGTGCGGTGAGCTGATCAACCCGATCGACCGCACGGACCGCGGATGAAGTGCAGCCGTGGCCCAACACACCAGACCGCCGTCTGCATGACCGATCAGCGTCGCCTGTCCGTATCCGAGGGCTCGGATCAGACCGACGACATCACCCGCGAGCGTCCAACCGTCGTATCCTCGCGGTGGCTTGTCGGTGTCACCGTAACCGCGAAGGTCGACGGCCACTGCGCGGAAGCCTGCGTCCGTCAGAGCTGTGAGTTGGTGTCGCCACGACCACCAAAAGCCCGCGAAACCGTGTAGGAGAACCACTAATGGGGCATCGATGGGCGCGTCCGGAGTTTCTACGACGTGGAATCGGATGCCGTTGGCGTGGATGTCGCGGTGTGTCCACGGCCCAGTGAACCGGACGGTCGACGGATCCGGCTTGATCATGGGCCGGTAGCTCCGCGGAAAGCTGCGCTACTTCTGGTAACCGGGAATCTCCTGCTCGTGGTCCGCGAACCTAGGAACGGACTCGTGCTGCTTCGGTAGAACTTTCGAAGCCTGCTTGAGTGAATCTATGGTCTTCTCCGGCTTGCGCAGCTTCTTCACCCGGCGATAGCCGAGGAAGCCGAACACTGCGGCCACGAGAATCATGAACGCAAAGACGATCAAGAACGAGGCCCAGCGCGGAAGCCAGATGTCGAGGGTCTCGGCGAGAAAGAAAAAGAAGAAGAATGCACTGAAGATGAGCACCGCGAGCGCAAGGAGAAAGAAAAGACTGCCCTGCAGCCCCTTCTTGATTTCTCCGGTGACCTCAGCTTTGGCGAGTTCGACCTCCGCGCGAACCAGCGTGGACACCTGTGTCGTCGCATCTTTGACAAGGTTTCCGATGCTGCCGGTTCCGGGGGCCCGGTAGTCGACGTCAGACAACGGAATGGACGAGATCGTGTTCGGCACTCCGTCCCGATATGCAGTTCCATTGCCGCGATTGGTCTCGCTCAACTTCTCGACCCCTCCACTTTGCTGATGCTGGTTGGTTCCTGAACGTCGCCCTGCGGCGCGGTCTCGACCGTTCTTCTTCGGTAACCCTAGTGCTGATAAAACCCGCTTGCATCACAGACACAGCTCGGCCGGTTGCTCGACACTCAGATTAACGATGAAACGCTGCGGCGTGCATTTGGGCGTGCGTTGAGATTCTCGGTGTTTCGTCAGGTAATTTTCGTCTCACATATTCCCCTTTTCAGGAGTCCTAACCGTGAGCACTACCTCGGCCGTCCCAAGTGACGGCACCGATCCTGCCCCGGAAGCGCCGGCTGCCCCGGAAGTGCCACGGTCTCGGATCGTCGTCGCATCCATGGTCGGTACTTCGATCGAATTCTTCGACTTCTACATCTACGCGACCGCCGCAGTGCTGGTCTTTCCGAAGCTGTTCTTCCCCGCTGGTAACCCTACGACGGCGTTGCTGGCGTCGTTCGCAACATTCGGCCTCGCATTCGTCGCACGTCCAATCGGATCGATCGTGTTCGGCCATTTCGGCGACCGCATCGGGCGTAAAGCGACGCTCGTAGGCTCCCTGTTGACAATGGGGGCAGCGACCTTCGCTATCGGATTGCTGCCCACCTATGCCGTGGCGGGCCTTTGGGCGCCCGCTCTGCTCGCGATCATGCGCTTCACGCAAGGTGTCGGCCTCGGCGGTGAGTGGAGCGGCGCGGCACTGCTCGCGACCGAGACCGCGAAACCAGGCAAACGTGCCTGGGCCGCGATGTATCCGCAACTGGGTGCGCCGATCGGGTTCTTCTTCGCCAACGGCATGTTCCTACTCATCGTGATGATCACCGGCTACAACTCCGCGGACTCCGGTACCGATCACGCCTTCCTCACCTGGGGCTGGCGAATCCCCTTCCTGCTGAGTTCCGTGATTGTCATCATCGGTCTCTATGTTCGGCTCAAACTCGAGGAGACCCCGGTATTCAAGCTGGCAGTCGAGCGAGGGCAGAAGGTCAAGACGCCCCTCGCTCAGGTCTTCAAGAGCAGTTGGCGTCAGCTCATCATCGGCACAGGCGTCATGCTCGCCACCTACACGCTCTTCTACATCATGACGACGTGGGTGGTCAGCTACGGCACCGGCCAGGTCTCCGACGTCGGTGGTCCGAAAATTACCATCGCGTTCACCGACTTCCTCGAACTTCAGTTGATTGCGGTGCTGTTCTTCGCGGCTCTGATTCCTGTTGCAGGCCTGCTCGCGGACAAATACGGACGCCGCCCGACCCTCATCGTCATCACCGTGGTGATCATCGTCTTCGGCCTGTCGTTCCACTGGATTGCAGCTCCGGAAAGTGCCACCCCTGGCCGCATGCTCATCTTCATGTGCATCGGTCTCGGACTGATGGGACTGACCTTCGGACCCATGAGTGCCGTTCTGCCGGAGCTCTTTCCGACGAATGTGCGCTACACCGGATCAGGAATCTCCTACAACACATCCAGCATCCTCGGCGCCGCAGTGGCTCCGTTCATCGCAACCTGGCTGGTCAGCAGCTACGGCGTCGGGTGGGTTGGGGTCTATCTTGCAATCGTGGCGGCACTGACCCTGGTCTCCTTGATCATCATGAAGGAAACCCGGGATCGTTCACTGACGGACTGAACAGTCAAACGCCGCAGGTGATTGACGTACGAGCATCACCTGCGGCGGCGGTATCTTTTTGGCCCTGCGGCGTCAGCGGCCCTTCTTGCCTGCGGCGTCAGCGGCCCTTCTTGATCGACTCGAAGACCTTCGGATCTACGAGAGTCGAGACGTCGCCCAGTTCGCGCCCCTCGGCGACGTCGCGGAGCAGTCGTCGCATGATCTTGCCGGAGCGGGTCTTCGGAAGCTCTGGCACTATCGAAATCTCCCGCGGACGGGCAATCGGAGAGATCTCGGCGGAGACCTGAGCTTTGAGCTCCTTGATCAGTTCGTCGCCGGTGTTCTCGATGCCGGCGCGCAGAATTACGAACGCGACGATACCCTGGCCCGTCGTCTCGTCGGCAGCACCGACGACGGCAGCCTCAGCGACGCCAGGGTGGCTGACGAGCGCTGATTCCACCTCCGAGGTGGAGATGCGGTGACCGGAGACATTCATGACGTCGTCGACGCGTCCGAGGACCCAGAGTGCGCCCTCGTCGTCGTACTTGGCGCCGTCCCCGGCGAAGTACCAGCCTTCTTCGGCGTAGCGGGACCAGTACGTGTCACGAAAGCGCTCCATGTCGCCCCAGATTCCACGGAGCATCGCCGGCCACGGCTCGTCCATCACGAGATAGCCGGTGCCGCCGTTGCCCAGCGGCTTGGCATCGTCGTCGACGATCTTGGCGGAGATGCCCGGTAGCGCGGCCATCGCCGATCCGGGCTTGGTGGACGTCACGCCAGGCAGCGGCGAGATCATGATGGCGCCGGTCTCGGTCTGCCACCAAGTGTCGACGATAGGCGCGGTGCCACCGCCGACGACATCCCGGAACCAGCGCCAGGCTTCCGGGTTGATCGGTTCGCCGACAGAGCCGAGGACGCGAATCGAGGAGAGATCGTGTGCATCGGGAATTTCCCTGCCCCACTTCATGAATGTGCGCACGAGCGTGGGGGATGTGTAATAGGTGGAGACCTTGTACTTCTCGATAATGTTCCAATGACGATGCTCGTCAGGGGAATTGGGTGTTCCCTCGTAGACGACCTGAGTTGCGCGGTTCGATAGCGGGCCGTAGACGATGTAGGAATGCCCTGTCACCCAACCGATGTCGGCAGTGCACCAGTAGATGTCTTTGTCTGGTTTGTGATCGAACACGTAATGGTGCGTGTACGACGTCTGCGCCAGGTAGCCGCCAGAGGTGTGGATGATGCCCTTCGGCTTCCCGGTGGTGCCGGAGGTGTACAAGATGAACAATGGATGCTCGGCCGGGAATGGCTGCGCCTCATGCTCCTTGGATGCCGAGGCAACCGTCTCGTGCCACCAGAGGTCGCGACCATCGGTCCATTCGACGTCGGAGTCGGTGCGCTTGACGACCAACACATGCTTGATCGACGCTGCACCGTCGACGGCTGTATCGACGGTTTCCTTGATCGGCGCAGGTTTGCCGCGTCGCCACTGCCCGTCAGTGGTGATGACGAGCTTGGCTTCGGCGTCGTCGATCCGTGAACGCAACGCGGTCGCAGAGAAACCGGCGAACACGACCGAATGCGTCAGACCCAAGCGTGCGCAAGCGAGGACCGAGACGATCGCCTCGGGGATCATCGGCATGTAGATCGCGACGCGGTCGCCGGCGACCAGTCCTAGATCGGTCAACGTGTTGGCGGCTTGGCTGACCTCGGCGAGCAGGTCGGCGTAGGTGACGTCACGGCTGTCCCCGGGTTCGCCTTCCCAGTGGATGGCAACCTGGTCGCCGTGGCCGTCGATGACATGGCGATCGACGCAGTTGTAGGCGACGTTGAGCTCGCCGTCGGCGAACCACTTCGCGACGGGCGCGCCTGACCAGTCGAGTACCTCGGTGAACGGGGTGTGCCAGTGAAGTCTGCGAGCCTGCTCGGCCCAGAACGCGAGAGGGTCCTTCTCGGCTTCCGCGTACAGACCGGCGTGGGCGTTCGCTTGTTGCGCGAACTCGGCCGACGGCGGGTAGGTGTCCGGCGCGGCTGCGTGGGCTCCAGAAGTACTGGTCGTCATCTCGAATAGCTCTCTCTCGTCCGTGAACTTCAGCGCTTCGTGCCAAGAAACAAACCTTGCCGGTCGGTCTGCAAGTTGCGCTTCATTGGCTCTTGTGAGGGTAGTCACTTCACGCCGTCATCGTATCGGTGTAGCAACCAACAACCCTGTGTACTGCGGCGATCGGTCGATTTCACGCGGTAGACGGTAGCCGAGACTAACCGGTCGGTGAGGCAACATCGCTGTCCTCGCTCCGACTCCAAAATTCAGTTGCCGAAAAGTCTTGTTCGTGCGTTGTGACTATTCACGGTCCAGTATTTTCTAGGGGAGTTCACATTTTCGACTCAGGATGTGTCTAAGGTCCTCGGTATCAAGATCGTTGCAGCGGCGAAAACGCGGTTGCGTGCGGTCGCCCCAAAAAGCCTCGGGCGTCGCGCCCGAGGGACTGAACATGGTGGCCCTGTGTTCACACACGATGGAGGATAATTTTGCGTGTCAAACGTGTCGCGGTAGTCACCACGGCTGTGCTGATGAGTGCAAGCTTGCTCGCCGCGTGCAGCGGTAACGGTTCGTCCTCCGGCGGCGGCGAGGGGATCTACAGCATCTACATCATGGACCCGGAGAATCCGCTCGTTCCCGGCAACACCACCGAGAGCGAAGGCAGCCAGGTTCTCGAGGCGCTGTTCACGCCTCTGATCACCTTCAACGACGACAACAGTGTCGAGTACAACGGTGTCGCCAAGTCCGTCGAGTCCGATGACAACACCACCTGGACCGTCATACTCGAGGACGGCTGGACCTTCCACGACGGCACTCCGGTGACGGCGGAGTCGTACACCAAGGCCTGGAGCTACAACGCGCTCAGCACCAACGCTTTCGGCGCCTCGTACTTCTTCGACAACATCGCCGGTTACGACGACCTGCAGGGAGCCGACGGCGCCGAGCCGGCGGCGACCGAACTGAGCGGGCTGACCGTCGTCGACGACACGACATTCACGGTGGAGTTGGATGGACCCTTCGCGATCTTCCCGCTGACGCTCGGCTACGCGGCGTTCGATCCGCTACCCGAGGCGTTCTACGCCGATCCGGATGCGTTCGGCGCCCGCCCGATCGGCAACGGCCCGTTCAAGGCCGACGAGGACTTCGTACCCGGACGGGGATTCACTGTCAGCAAGTACGACGATTACGCGGGCGACAACGCTGCGCAGTCCGCGGGTGTCAACTTCAAGGTCTACACCGAAGTAAGCACCGGCTACAACGATGTGCAGGCGGGCGGTCTCGACGTCATGCTCGATTTGCCGGAAGATGCCTGGGCAACGGCTCGCGACCAGTTCGGTGACAACTACGGCGAGCGTGCGCGCCCGGATATCACCTCGCTCGGCTTCCCGACCTACGATCCGCGTTTCAAGGATCCGAAGGTTCGCAAGGCGTTCTCGATGGCTATCGACCGTCAGGCCATCGCGACCGCGATCTTCACCGATACTCGCACTCCGGCGGACTCTTTCGCGTCGCCAGTAGTCGACGGCTACCGCGAGGATGCATGCGGTGCTACCTGTGAGCTCAATCCAGACGAGGCAAACCGGCTCCTCGACGAGGCCGGCTTCGATCGCAGCCAGCCGGTGGACCTGTGGTTCAACGCCGGTGCCGGCCACGATTCGTGGATGACGGCAGTGGGCAACCAGATTCGCGAAAACCTGGGTGTCGACTACGCATTGCGCGGCGACCTGCAGTTCGCGCAGTATCTGCCGCTCCAGGATGCCAAGGGCATGACCGGTCCGTTCCGTTCGGCCTGGATCATGGACTACCCGTCGATCTACAACTTCCTGGCTCCGCTGTACTCTTCCGCGGCGCTGCCGCCGGCCGGCAGTAATTACGTCTTCTTCAACGATCCGGCGTTCGATGCGACCTTGGCCGAGGGCAACGATGCAGAAGGCATAGAAGGCGCAACGGAGAAGTACCAGGAGGCAGAGGACATCTTGTTCGAACAGATGCCGGCTACCCCTCTGTTCTACGGCCTGAACCAGGCAGTGTGGTCCGATGCTGTGTCCGACGTGAAAATCGACAACCGGGGCAACATCATCCTCGAGGACGTCGTCGTCAACTGATGAAGACCCCCGGTGGGCGGGGCCGAGTCACATCGGCCTCCGCCCACCGAACCTCGCGTTTCGAGGGCAATCGATCAGGCCTATCCCGGCCTGTGCCCCCGCTCGAGACCCAATTCACAGGTGAAAAGCACTAGGAGACACCACAGTGGGTCGCTACATCACTCGCCGATTACTGCTGACGATTCCCGTCCTGATCGGCACCTCGTTCCTCATCTTTGCCATGGTCTACGCGTTACCTGGTGATCCGATACGCGCGTTGGCGGGCGACCGCCCGCTCGCCCCCGCGGTCGCTGCGCAGTTGCGCTCGGACTACAACCTCGACGACCCGCTGTTCGTCCAATATCTCAAGTACATCGGCGGCTTCTTTCAAGGCGATTTCGGTACCGACTTCTCGGGTCGCCCGGTGCTCGACACCATCGAGCGCGCGCTGCCCGTGACGATCAAACTGACCGTTGTCGCGGTCGTCATCGAGACAGTCATCGGTATCGCTGCTGGTGTCCTCTCTGCGCTGAAGAGGGGGTCGTTCTTCGACAATCTCGTGTTGCTGTCCACGACACTTCTGGTGTCGGTTCCCGTGTTCGTGCTCGGGTTCATCGCTCAGTTCACTCTCGGTTTGAAGCTGGGGCTCTTTCCGATCGCTGGTATCAACGACGGCTGGGTCAGTTACCTGCTTCCCGGCCTTGTGCTCGCATCGCTCTCGATGGCCTACGTGACCCGTCTGACGCGCACATCGGTGTCGGAGTCTATGGCCGCCGACTACATTCGCACCGCCAAAGCCAAGGGAATCAGCAGCCGGCGCATCATCTTTCGCCATGCACTGCGTAACTCTCTGATTCCGGTCGTCACCTTCATCGGTGCCGACATCGGCGGGTTGCTCGGCGGCGCGATCGTGACCGAGACGGTGTTCAACCTTCCTGGACTCGGTCGGGCGATCTACGACGGACTCGCACGTCAGGAGGGCGCAGTGGTGGTCGGCATCGTCACGCTGTTCGTGTTCTTCTACATCTTCTTCAACCTCGTAGTGGATGTCCTCTACGCGGTACTCGATCCAAGGATTCGTTATGAATAAGGACGACACCGACGCCGCTCGCCACCTTCATGACGAAGGACGGCTGGGTAACGTCTTGACGGATGAGGCGGACGAGCTGGCAGGGCAGGCAAGCTTGTGGGGAAACGCAGGGAAGTTCTTGCGCAAGAGCCCGTTCTTCATCGTTGGAACGTTCCTACTGATAGTTCTGTTCTTGATGGCCGTTGTCCCGCAACTCTTCGCGCGCGGCATCGATCCGAGGGCGTGTTCGCTTGCGGACAGCAGGCAACCTCCCAGCGCCGCGCACTGGTTCGGAACGGACATTCAGGGTTGTGACTACTACGCGAATGTCATCTACGGTGCCCGCATCTCGCTGTCCATCGGCGTGCTGTCGGTCATTGGCATTCTCGTGATCGGCGTTTTGATCGGCGCTCTCGCAGGCTATTTCGGCGGCGTGGTCGATAGCATCCTTGCGCGCTTCACCGACGTGTTCTTCGGAATTCCGCTACTGCTCGGCGCACTCATACTTCTGACAGTGACCGCTCAGCGCACCATCTTCACCGTCTCGCTTGCACTCGTCGCGTTCGGGTGGATGACGGCAATGCGGTTGGTCCGCTCCAGCGTCATCTCCATCAAGCACAGCGAATACGTGCAAGCTGCGCAGGCTCTCGGAGCATCGACGTACCGAATCCTTGTGCGGCACATCCTGCCGAATGCACTGGCACCCGTTATTATCTACGCGACCATCTCGATCGGTGTGTTCATCGCCGCCGAAGCAACGCTGACGTTCCTCGGAATCGGTCTGCAAGCACCCGAGATCTCATGGGGACTGCAGATCAACCTCGGGCAGAAAGTATTCCTGACGGCGCCCTACCTGGTGCTGTTCCCGGCCGGCTTCCTCTCGGTCACGGTGCTGGCGTTCATCATGCTCGGCGACGCCCTCCGTGACGCACTCGATCCGAAACGGAACTGACATGACCAATCCACAAGACACAGTGCTGACCGTCACCGACCTGACGATCGAGTTCGAGGTCGACCGGGTCTGGCGCACAGCCGTGGACGCGGTGTCGTTCACGGTTGCCGCCGGTGAGGTCCTTGCAATCGTCGGAGAATCGGGTTCCGGTAAATCAACGACGGCTATGGCCATTCCCGGACTGTTGGCGGACAACGCTCGGGTGGCGGGCAGCATCGATCTCGCCGGCCGCGAACTCGTCGGACTGCCGCAGAAGCAGCTCGCCCCGATCCGCGGCAAGGACGTCGCCGTGATCTTCCAGGAGCCGATGACTGCGCTCAACCCCGTGTACTCGATCGGGTGGCAGATCACCGAGGCCATCCGGGCGCACACGTCGCTGTCGAAGAAGGAAGCTAAGGCCAGAGCGGTCGAGTTGTTGAAACTCGTCGAAATGCCGGAGCCGGAGACACGGGTGAACTACTACCCGCATCAACTGTCCGGTGGTCAGCGTCAGCGCGCGATGATCGCTCAGGCGTTGTCCTCGGATCCGTCGTTGCTCATCGCGGACGAGCCGACTACGGCCCTCGACGTGACGGTGCAGGCCGAGATTCTGGACCTGATGCGCGATCTGCGCAACCGGATCGACGCATCGATCGTTCTGATCACCCATGACATGGGTGTGGTGGCGGATATGGCCGACCGCATCGCGGTGATGAAGGATGGCCTCATCGTCGAAACCGACACCGCCGAAATAATTTTCAAGAGCGCATCTCATCCGTACACCCGGCAGTTGCTGGCATCGGTGCCACATCTCGGCAGCAGTATCGAGGCCGTCGCGTCGGGCAAGATCGCCGAGCCCAGCGCGGTCGAGGACACCCGCGCGCTGCGCATCGTCGACGCAATCATCGAATATCCTGGTCGCACGGTGTTTCGTGCTGTCGACGGTGTCAGCCTCGATATCGAAATGGGTGAGGTTGTCGGACTCGTCGGGGAATCCGGGTCGGGCAAGTCCACGATCGGCAAAGCGGTGGTGGGGCTGAACAAGCTCACCGCTGGCTCGCTGTCTATCGGCGGCGTCGACATCACCAAGGCCTCCAGCCGGGATCTGAGACCGGTGCGGAGCAAGGTCGGCATCGTGTTCCAGGACCCGGGCTCCTCGCTGAATCCGCGCTGGCCCATCGGCCAGTCCATCGCCGAGCCGATGTTGCTCCACACCAAACTTGGTGCATCCGAACGCAATAAGAAGGTCGAGCTGTTGCTCGACCAGGTGCACTTGTCCAAGGCGATGCGAAACCGCTATCCCCATCAGCTGTCCGGCGGGCAACGGCAGCGCGTCGGTATCGCCCGGGCACTGGCACTCGAGCCGACGCTGCTGGTGGCCGACGAGCCGACCTCAGCTTTGGACGTATCGGTGCAGGCCAAAGTGCTGGATCTGTTCAAGGAATTGCAGCGTGAGTACGGATTCGCGTGCTTGTTCATCAGCCACGATCTCGCTGTCGTGGAGGTGCTCGCCAAGCGAATCGCGGTGCTCAACGAAGGCAAGCTTGCCGAATTCGGTTCGACGGATCAAATTCTGCGTCACCCGACGAACGATTACACCAAGCGTTTGCTCGCAGCCGTTCCGGTTCCGGATCCGCAGGAGCAGGCGAAGAGGCGTACTCAACGTGCGCAGCTCCTGGCGGCCGGGGCCTGATAGCTCTTCGGCAAGGGGGTACCGTCGACTGTCGTGACGGACCCTCTTGCCCCGCTGCTCGAACTTCCAGGCGTGGTCGACGCCGCAGAACGCGCACGAGATGCTCTCGGCGCTGTTCATCGACACAAGAGCAACCGGCGCGGCTGGCCTGCGACTGCAGCCGAAGCCGCCGTCCGCGCGGCTCGGTCGTCGTCCGCGCTCGAGGGCGGTTCGATGGACTTTCCTCGCGAAGGAGAAGACGGTGACCCCATTCTTGCGGGTTCGCTGCGGGTTGCGTCTGCTCTCGATGGTGACGCGCTGACGATCATCCTGTCGACCTGGCAACGCGCACCACTGCAGGCACTCGCCCGGCTACATCTGCTGGCGGCAGCGGACCTCGTCGAGGATCAATCCTTCCTCGGACGCCCCCGGTCCGGCGATGGCGTCGGGGAGCGTCTCGATTTTCTGGCGCAGCTCGTGACCGGTGGCACCTCGGCCCCGGCCCCCATCATTGCCGCGATAGTGCATGGTGAGTTGCTGGCGTTGAAGCCGTTCGGTTCCGCCGATGGGATCGTTGCTCGTGCGGCGTCGAGGCTGATCGCGACGTCGTCCGGGTTCGATCCTCACAACCTCGGCGTGCCCGAGGTCAGTTGGATGCGTCGTACGCAGACATACCTCGATGGTGCCGCCGGTTTCGCCTCGGGCACGACAACCGGCGTCGGGAGCTGGCTCATCTATTGCTGTGGCGCGCTCGAAGCCGGCGCTGCGGAAGCAACATCGATCGCCGATGCGGCCGCATCAGACAAATAGCAAAGGTTCGAACTCGGGGGCACAGCCGGCAAGTAAAAGGGCGGCGCCGTCGATCGAAATCGACTTCGCCGCCCGTTAGCACGGACTATCGGGCTACCAGGCGTGCAAAGGTGGGCTGTGGCGATCATTGATCGCGAGGCCTCGGCGTAGGTTCGTGGAGGTAGGAGGTCATCCCTGCAACCGGTGCAGGGTTCTTGCTGCTACTTCCCGAAACTCGCAGGCCCACAGCGCTTCTGCCATGTCAGCGGCGCGCTCCGCGTGAGTTCCTGATGTCCGTGCTGGGAATTGCGGTCGGGAGAGGGAAC
>JBBSSG010000074.1:0-17574 GCA_038242295.1 Mycobacteriales bacterium
GACCCCGAGAACATCAGCGAACACCCCCGCCACGATCTCCTCCACCGCAGTCGACGGCGCCCGGAAAACCCGAACCTCCACCTCCGGCTCCGGCAACGCACTTCGGTCCAACTTCCCGTTCACCGTCAACGGCAACGCATCCAACGCCACAAACGCGGATGGAATCATGTAGGACGGCAACGATCGCGCCAGAGTTCGTCGTAGTTCATCGATCTGCACGTTGCCGACGACGTATCCGACCAGCCGGTCACCGAGATTGGGATCAGTCCGATCGATCACCACTGCATCGCTTACCGAATCGATGGCTCGCAATGCAGTCTCGATGTCGCCCAACTCGATTCGGAAGCCGCGAATCTTTACTTGGAAGTCGGCGCGCGCCACGTAATCGAGTCGGCCCAAGGAGTCCCACCGCACCAGGTCGCCCGTACGATACAGCCGTGAGCCGTTCTCACCGAACGGATTGGCGACGAAACGCTCGGCGGTGAGGTCGGGCCGCCCGTGATAGCCGCGCGCCAACTGGGCACCGGCGACGTACAGCTCGCCGACGACGCCATCCGGAACCGGCGACAGCCTCGGGTCCAGCACATACACCTGAGTGTTCCACTCGGGCGTGCCGATCGGCACGGCGTCACCCGCCGGGGGCGAGAACCGGTGGTAGGTGACGGAGACCGCGGACTCGGTGGGGCCGTACAGGTTGTCGAGCCGAAAGTCTCGAGCTTCCGTAATTTGCGCGGCCGTGAGCGGCGGCAACGCTTCGCCGATCACCAAGGCGCGCTTGAGCGTATCCGGGAGCCCTTGCGGCGCACTCGCATGCAGCGCAGCCAACATCGACGGCACGGCGTGCAGGGTTGTGATCGAGTGGTCGACCATGAGTTCGATCAAGTATTCGGAATCGCGCTGTTTGTCGGGCGCGGCGACCACCAGTCGCCCTCCGAGTGTCGGCATCGACCACAGTTCCCAGACGGACAGGTCGAATGTCACGGGTGTTTTCAGCACGGCCGAATCGGTCTCGTTCAACCCGTACTCGTCTCGGAGCCATTCGAGTTGATTGACGACGGCGGAATGTGACACCGACACACCTTTTGGCTGTCCAGTGGATCCCGAGGTGAAGATCACGTATGCCGTGTTCGATGCTCGGAGCGGAGCCAGCCGGTCCGCATCTGTAATCGGCTGATCCGACCAGTCGCTCAGTGCGAGAGTGTCGATCTCGAAAACCGCACATCCGACGTCGGTCTGAAAGTCGATGTGCGACGCAGTCAGTACGGCGACTGTCGACGCCGTACGTAGAACGTGATCAGTGCGGTCCACCGGCTGATCGGGGTCGAGCGGCACGTACCCCGCGCCGGTTTTGACGACCGCGTACATCGCTACCAACAACTCGATCGAACGAGGAAGCGCCAGCGCCACCAGAGTTTCCGGACCGACTCCGGTGGAGATCAGAAACCGAGCGAGCCGGTTGACCCTGGAGTCGAACTCGCCGTAGGTCAAGGAAGTGGCGTCCGCCGAATCCTCGACGAGAATTGTTTTGCCGGACCAGGCCGTGACGCTCGCATCGAAGAGCGACACCAGCGTCGCGGAAGAATCCAACTCTCGATCGGTCCGATTTCGTGTCTGGAGCACTCCAGCCCGCTCGGCCGGGTCGAAGAGGTCGATATCGCCGATCGCGATCGGCGAGTCGGCTGCGACGAACTCGACTATGCGGACGAACCTCGACACGATGGCCTCGGCGCTCGATCGATCGAACAAGGCCGACGCGTAGGTCAGCACGCCGGCCATCCCGGCGTCTGCGCCATCTTGCGTGTAACTGTCGGACACGATGAGATGGAGGTCGAACTTCGAGACTCCCGTTTCAGCGGTGAGGCCGGAGACCACCAGTCCTGGCAATTCCAATGAGGGCTGAGCGATATTTTGAAATGACAATCCGACCTGAAAAATCGGGTGGTGTGCCGTCGATCGCGCGGGAGAAAGTGCTTCGACGAGCGACTCGAATGGGACGTCGGCGTGGCCGAAAGCCCGCAGGTCGGTATCGCGAACTCCTTCGAGGAACTGATCGAACGTCGAGTCCCATTCGACCGGGGTCCGAAAGACCAACGTATTGGCGAACATTCCAATCAGGTCGTCGAGTTGCTCTTCACCACGTCCCGCAATCGGCGATCCGATTGCGATATCGCGAGAGTTGGACAACCTCGACAGCAGTAGCGCCCAGACCGCATGGACCACCATGAATACCGACGCGTTCGACGTTCGTGCCACCTGGTGCAGGCGCGCGTGTAGATCAACGCTGAGGGAGAACGACACTTCACCGCCGGCGAGCGACTGTACCGGCGGGCGCCGTCGGTCGAAGGGTAGGTCCAACTGGTCTGGCAGACCGGCCAGTTCGGTTTTCCAGAACTCGGTCTGCAGATGCGCAGTCGACGTCGGATCCTTTTCGTCTCCGAGCACCTCTCGTTGCCACGTCGAGAAATCCGCGTACTGCACCTTCAACGGTGCCCAGGCAGGTGATTGTCCCTGTGCGCGAGCGGCATAGGCAACCATGACGTCGCGGGTCATCGGCACGACCGACGAACCGTCGGCCGAAATGTGGTGAACAACGACGACGAGAACATGTTCGTCCGGCGCGAGTTCGAGCAACGTGATGCGGATGGGCACTTCGGTAGTTACATCGAACGACGTGTCCAGGCATTCGAGAACGTCGGCGTGCACATCGTCGACTGTCGATCTCGACTTTCGCATCACGACATCCGCCTCGGCTGCGGTCAGTACGGTTTGGTGGGGCCCAGTGTCGTCGGCCGGATAGATGGTTCGCAGCGATTCGTGGCGCTCGACTACGTCTGTGATCGCAGCACTCAGGGCCGCGGTATCGAGCGTCCCGGACAACCGGACAGCTACCGGGATGTTGTAAGCCGCGGAACTCGGATCGAATCGGTTGAGGAACCACATGCGTTGTTGGGCCAGCGACAACGGAATGCGTTCTCCCCGTGGACCTGCCACGAGAGGCCGCCGGGCCGAAGCCTCGACGTGGGCGTCGATCACTGCCGCAAGCGCCGAAACAGTAGATGAGTCGAAGACGAATCGAGCCGGGACGGTCTTGTTCACCCGCGCTCCGACTCGCGCGGCGACCTGGGTGCCGATCAGCGAGTTACCGCCCAGATCGAAGAAGTCGTCGTCGGCGCCGACTGCGTCGCGTCCGAGCAGTTCAGCAAAGACCGCCGCAACAGCTTCCTCTGTCGGCGTCGCGGGTGCCCGGTACTCGTTCGCTTCGAAGGTGGGCGCGGGCAGTGCTCGCCGATCGACCTTCCCCGCTCCGGTCAGCGGAACATGATCGATGATGACGATTGCCGACGGGATCATGTGCGCGGGGAGCGTCCGGCGCAGAAACTCCGACAGTTCAACCCCGGTCGTCGATGCCCCCGCGACGGGGAGCGCGTACGACACCAGTGCTGTGGCGTCGGCGTGTGCGTCCACCCCCACGGTGAGCGCGGACTCGATCTCGGAGTGCGCAGCGAGTGCCGTATCGATCTCGCCGAGCTCGATACGAAAGCCTCGGATCTTGACTTGAAAATCGTTGCGTCCCATATATTCCAGCGCGCCAGACGTATCGAGTCGGACCATATCGCCGGTTCGATACATCCGTCCGCCGGCGGGATCACGTGGATCGGCAACGAAACGACTCGAAGTCAATCCGCTACGTCCGTGATAGCCGCGGGCGATACCCGTGCCGGCCAAATACAGCTCCCCTGCAACCCCGGCCGGAACTGCGCCGAGTCGTGCATCGAGGACGTACGCCCGCATCCCGTTCACTGGTTCGCCGAGCGTGACCTGCTCACCGACCGCGATCGGCGCAGACATGTTGGAAAAGATCGTTGCCTCGGTGGGCCCGTACCCATTGACGAGCTTCCGGCCGGGGGCCCATCGGGTGACGAGATCCGCACCGAAGGCTTCACCGCCGACCACCAGCACTGCCAGGTCGTCGAGACCACCGCCGTCGATCGCGGTGAGGGCTGCGGGAGTCGAGAAGCCATGAGTCACCCGCTCGCGCTTCAGTAGCGCCTTCAGCTCAGCGCCGCCGTAGTTGTCCGGGGAGGCGATCACCATCGTTCCACTCGATCCGATCGCAATCAGATAGTCGAAGATCGAGACGTCGAAACTCGGCGAAACGAAATGCAACGTCCGCGAGTCCGGCGTCAGATCGAGTGTCCGTGCAGCGTGAGAACACAGGGCGCCGAGCCCTGCATGCGACACTACGACGCCCTTCGGGGTGCCGGTCGAGCCAGATGTGTAGATCATGTAGGCGGGGTTGTCGGCCCGCAGTGTCGCGGTACGTTCAGCGGTCGATATCGGTTCGCTCGCTGCGCTTTCGAGGTGCGCCAGTACATCGGCGTTGTCGAGCGATGTCCACGCACACGACCGCGGCAACTGGTCGAGACAAGCCGAAGTGGTGATGCCGATGGCCGCGCCGGAATCGGCAAGCATGTGGCTGATGCGCTCGCGTGGGTAGGACGGGTCGACGGGAAGAAACGCGGCCCCGCACTTCACTACGGCCCAGATTGCGGTAATCGACTCGATCGACCGTGTCAGTGCGACAGCAACAATCGATTCCGGTCCTGTGCCAGCTTCCATGAGCACACGGGCGATCTTGGAAGAGGCTACGTCCAGATCTGCGTACGTGATCGACCGGTTGCCGTCCACTATCGCTGTCGCATCGGGGTCGCGCTCGACCGCCTTCGACAGCAACGCGGGCAACAAGATAGTGCGAGTTCGTTGGCCCTTTCGTGCCCGTGGGTTCCGTTTTACCTTCGCACCGACCGTGCGTTCGTTCGAAGACGTAGCCGACGTGGACCGTGGACTCATACGTGTAAAACCCCCAGTGGCCTCGTAATTATCAAAACGAGACACCGTGCCTCGATCGCGAATGCCTGCGCCACGCCAATATAATTCTCACAGCGCAACGGTTCATTACAACACGATCACGGCCCTTACAGGAAAGGCGCTTGACCTGTACCGAAGCCACGTTCCCGCAGTTCAGTACCGATATTAGACACGCCGAGTCTGTTTCCCAAAGAAAAAACCACAAGATTGAAACTTACCATCTATCTATTTGAATGGTCCATTACTCGAGCCAATTCATGCATTTTCCCGGACTAAATAAAGTTCGAATGATTTTAAACTCGTTTTTGGGGTGAACCCGTCGTAACAAGTTCAGTGTTCGTTCAAAACCGCACCGATCACGGCCAACGCAGAGGGCGATGCCATCGTCCAATGCGTTGCGTCGACGACAACATTTTTAGTGACTCCCGTCACCGCCGATGTCCATCCGGTTACTCCGATCGAACCCGAAGGGTCATCGGATCCGGCCGTGAAGTAGATCAGATCTCCGGTGAATGACCTCGGCGCATATTGATCGATCAGGTCAGCTGCGGTACTCGAACTTCTTACGACCCGTTCGACACGCTCGGCCGCCACGTCACACAGAGGCGAGGGCAAAGACGACAGCACACGCGCGATCGCCTCCGTGGACAACTCGACGCCGTCGACCGAATCGGCACCGGCCGTACCGTCAATCACATCGGTGCTTATCAGGCCGCCGAACAAGTCGAACAGTGTCATCGGCGTGGCGTCAGCTCCGACCTCCGAGAGCTCACCGCGTCCACCGACGTGAGAATCCATCATCGCCAGCAGCGATACGATGCAACCCGCTTCCTGCAACTGCACTGCCACCGCATGCGCGAGCACACCGCCGAGCGACCAGCCGAGCAATTCGTACGGGCCGTTCGGTTGGACGTCTCGAATCTCCTTGGCATAGCGGGACGCCCACTCCTCGATCGACGCCGGCTCCCAGTTTTCCTCGCTGAGCGCGGGAGATTGAAGTGCAGTGATGTCGCGGCCGCCGCCGAGGTGAGTCGATAGCCCCGCAAACGCCCACGACACGCCCACGATCGGGTGGATGACCCAGAGCCTGCGAGCGGCCCCGGCGTCGCGGAGCGGCAACACGACGTCGAGCGCTGCGTCCTCGCTCGACGTGGAGATTGGGCCGGCCTCGATACGGGCTGCGAGCTCGCCGACTATGGAGTCGGAGAACAGCCACAGAAGCGGCACCGAGTAACCAGAGTGGTCGGACAGCTCAGCGATCACCCGAGTCGCGAGAAGGGAGTTGCCACCGAGCTCGAAGAAATCGTCGTCCACGCCGACACCTTCGACACCGAGCATGTCGGCGAATACCGCAGCGACCTGAACTTCGGATTCGGTCGAGGGCGCACGAAACACTTTGTGCTCCAACTCCGGCTCCGGCAACGCTTTCCGGTCCAATTTTCCGTTCACCGTCAACGGCAGCGACTCGAGGACTACGAATATCGACGGAATCATGTACGACGGCAGACGCTTCGCCGCAGCACTTTTCAGCATGTCTATGCCGATTGATCCATCGGCGTCCCCGACGATGTAGGCCACCACTCGATCCCCGGTCTTGGAGTCGTGCGTCGCGAGTACAACCGCATCACGAACTCCTTCGAGTCCGCCTAGTACCGCTTCGATTTCGCCCAACTCGATACGGAATCCCCGCACCTTCACCTGAAAGTCGGATCGACCCACATAGTCGAGCACGCCATTGTTCGTCCAACGCACCAGATCGCCAGTGCGGTAGATACGCGCGCCGTCACCGAACGGGTCGGCGACGAACCGCTCCGAAGTCAGATCCGCGCGTCCGTGATACCCACGCGCCAACTGAACACCGGCGAGATACAGCTCTCCCACGACACCGACCGGGACTGGTTGCAATCGCGAATCCAATACGAATACCCGAGAGTTCCACTCGGGCCGGCCTATCGGGACTGTCGAACCGACAGGCAATACAACCTGGTTCGCGGTCACCGATACCGCGGCCTCGGTCGGCCCGTACACGTTGTCGAGTCGCAGATCGGCGCGGCGCAACACCGACTCCGCCGTCGCGGCAGGCAAAGCCTCACCGATAGCCAGCACCCGCCGTACCGACCCAGGCAATGCCCCACCAGCAGCGGCATTGATCGCCCCGAGCACCGACGGGACAACATGCAACGTCGTCACCGATTCTCGTTCGATGACGTCGACGAGATACGACGGGTCCCGGTGCCCATCCACGGACGCGATGACCAACGAACCACCCGAAGTCAGTGCAGACCACAACTCCCACACCGAGAGGTCGAACGTCGTCGCAGTCTTGAGCAGCGACACGTCCGAACTGTCCAGCCCATACTCGGCCCGCATCCACTCGAGCTGATTGACCACCGACCGGTGCGAGACCGCAACGCCTTTCGGACGACCGGTCGAACCCGAGGTGAAGATGATGTAGGCCGTGTTGTCCGAGCGCAGCGGGTGTCCCCTGTGGGCATCGGAGATCGGTGCCCCGGAGTAGCTGTCGACATCGATCGCGTCGACGTCGATTATCAGTGCATTCGGGACGGCGTCGAACTCGCCCTGCCCGGCCACCAAGACCGCGACGACGTCGGCCGATTCGAGGATGTAGGCGGTTCGGTCCTTGGGCTGATCAGGATCGACAGGAACATATGCGCCGCCGGCAGCCACGATTGCGTACATGGCGACCAGCATGGAATCAGACCTGCGCATCGCCACGGCAACCGCCGATTCGGGGCCCACTCCGATTGAAACGAGATGGCGCGCGAGCTTGTTCACACGTTCGCGAAATTCGCCGTAGCTCCACAAGCCATGAGTTGACTTGACCGCTACCGCATCGAGGTGCTCTGAGGCGCTGAGCTCGAACATGGAGGCCAAAGTGGCTTCGGTATCTACCTCATGCGTCGTCTCGTTCCAGGAGTGCAGAACTGTTCGACGCTCCGCGGAATCCAACAGATTCACATCACCGACGACCACGGACGGGTCGTCGGCTACAGCGGCCAGAAAGGTTGCAAACTTCTCGGCGATCCGCCGCGCACTGGGTTCGTCGAACAGAGCGGAGGCGTACTTCAGTGTGGCACCCATTCCGGACGGTTCACCGTCTGGTCCGTACTGATCGGAGACGATCAAGTGCAGGTCGAATTGCGCCACCTCGGCGTCGGCCTCGACGCCGGAGACGGTGAGTCCCGGCAATTCGAAGGTCGCGTTCTCCAGGTTCTGGAACGACAAGCCCACCTGAAAAAGGGGATGCCGCGCCGTCGAACGAGCTGGGTTGAGCACCTCCACCAACCGCTCGAACGGGACGTCCGCGTGCGCCAGCGCTTGAACATCTGCTTCTCGCACCGAGGCAAAGAGTTCATCGAATCTTGCCGACGACGACACCTGGGTTCGGAACACCAGGGTGTTGGCGAACATCCCGATCAGAGAATCGACCGCGGCTTCTCCCCGGCCGGCGATCGGAGACCCGATAGCGATGTCGTCGGCCCCGGAAAGTCGGGACAACAACGCGGCCCAGGCGGCGTGTACTGCCATGAACAACGTCGCGTTCTTACTTCGCGCCAGCGCGATCAAGTCGGCCTGAATCTCGGCGTCGATGCTGAAGTCGACCTTGCCACCCGCGAACGACTGCACCGCGGGGCGTGGCCGATCAATCGGAAGCACGATCTGATCGGGCAGCCCTGCCAGCTCCGTTTTCCAATACGAAATCTGCTCGTGTGAAATCGATGTCGGATCTTCCTCGGAGCCGAGCACTCGTCGCTGCCACACTGCGAAGTCCGCGTACTGAACTTTCAGTGGCGCCCACTCTGGACTTCCGCCGGCGCAGCGCGCCGCATAGGCCGTCATCACGTCACGCGTCAGCGGTCCCATCGATCCGCCGTCAGCCGAGATGTGATGAACGACGAGAGCGAGCACATAGTCGTTGGGAGCCAGCCGATACAGCCCTACCCGAATGGGAACGTCCTTTGTGACGTCGAACGACGTGGCTGCCAACTGCCGAACGACATCACCGATTCGATCGAGGGGAACGTCCGTCGTCCGCACATCGACGCCTGCATCGTCGGCGGCCAGGACCTTCTGCATCGGCCCTGTCTCGTCTGCTGGGTAAACAGTGCGGAGTGGCTCGTGGCGAGCGATCACATCGTGAACGGCGGCTTCGAGTGCACCGGTGTTCAACTCACCGGTGAGCCGAACAGCAATGGGAATGTTGTACGCGGGCGAAGCCGTGTCGAACCTGTTGAGAAACCACATCCGCTGTTGTGCGAGCGAAAGCGGAATCCGGTCGGGTCGCGGATCGCCGCCGAGTTCGATACGTGCAGGCCCGCTAGCCCCCCGTTCGGCGGCACGCGCCAATGCTTCGACGGTGGAATCTCGAAAGACCTCGCGGGCAACGAAATTGATATCCAGGGCCGCTCCGATGCGAGCAGCGAGCCGCGTAGCGGACAGCGAGTTTCCGCCGAGTTCGAAGAAGTCGTCGTCGAGGCCGGCTCGGTCGACGCCGAGAACGTCGACGAACACCGAGGCCACGGCGATCTCGGCCTCGGTCGATGGCTCACGATAGAGGCGAGCCTCGAACACCGGCTCCGGCAAACTATCTCGATCGAGCTTGCCTGCGGGTGTCAATGGGATCTCGTCGAGCACTATCACGGCAGCTGGAATCATGTGCTTGGGCAACGACTGCCCGACGAATTCGATCAAGTGCGAAACGTCTACAGAATTTGTCGTAGCGGGACGAACGTAGGACACGAGTACTGTCTCGCCCGACGCCGTCGTGTGACCGACCGTCACCGAGAAGGCCACGGATGGATGAGCCGAGACAGCGGTGTCGATTTCGCCGAGCTCGATTCGAAAGCCTCGTACCTTGACCTGGAAGTCGTTGCGTGCAAGGAACTCGATACCGCCGACTGCGGTGCGCCGCACCACGTCTCCGGTGCGATACATTCGAATACCGTTGTCCGCAAATGGGTTGGCCACGAATCGGTCCGATGTCAGCGACATTTTGTTTCGGTACCCTCGCGCCGTACCCACCCCGGCGAGGTAGAGCTCACCGGCGACTCCGGCCGGAACTTTCCGCAACCGGCGATCCAGTATGTAAGCCGAGGTACCCGATATCGCGTCTCCGATCGTGACAGGCCCCCCTGGCGCCAGGGCGTTCGAAATGTTGCTCGCCACCGTTGATTCGGTCGGACCGTACGCGTTGAAGAACCGGCGGCCAGGACTCCAGCGCTCCGCTAGTTCTGGCGGGCAGCTCTCACCCCCCACAACGACGACCTCGAGCACGTCGAGCCCGTCCGGATCGACTGATGCCAGCGCCGCCGGAGTGACGAACGCGTGCGTGACAGCGTGTTCGAGTAGCAGCCCGTGTAGCTCGGCGCCGCCGTAGATATCCGTCGGCGCAACGACCATCGTCGACCCCGCCCCGACGGCCATGGTCAGTTCGAGAACCGAGGCGTCGAAGCTCGGGGAAGCAAAGTGAAGCGTTCGCGAGGATGGTGTCAGCTCGAACCTGTCGATCTGATCGGCAGTCAGGCTCGCCAGGCCGGTGTGAGTGATCACCACGCCTTTGGGACGCCCGGTCGATCCCGAGGTGTAGATGACGTAGGCAGGGTGGTCGGCACGCAGAAGCGATGTCCGGTCGAGGACTGCGATCTTCTCGTCGGAGAAGAACTCCAGCGCGGCCGAGAATGCAGGCTCGTCCATGATGTGCCAGCCACACGATGCCGGAAGCTCCTCGGCGAATGCGGCCGTGGTGAGTCCGCTCTTGGCGCCCGAGTCCTCGATCATGTGCCGCACACGATCCGGTGGATAGGTCGGATCGACCGGTAGAAATGCCGCCCCGGTTTTGGCTACCGCCCACACCGACAACACCGAGTCCATGGACCGGGTGATCGCCACCGCCACGATGTCCTCGGGGCCGATACCGTCAGCGATCAGCGCGCGTGCGATACGCGATGACCGGCGATCGAGCTCTCGATACGTGAGGGTTCGGTCGCCGGAGACGAGCGCGTCGCCGTCAGGGTTCCGCTCCACTGCCGCCGACAACAACTGCGGCAGGAGCTGGGTCCCCGAACGCCGTGAACGGCTCCGTTGCGGTCGCTCCCGCCCTGCCCGCGAACGCCTGGGACTGCGGTCGACGGGGTCCTGACGCATCCGATCGCTACTCATGATGCGGAACCCGAATAGTGCATGACCGTATTGTCCCCCCACAGCGCCAGCACTTCGTCAATCACCCTTCGTCTGCGGTACCCGAACACGCACTGTGTATCGACACTCGACCTACCTACGTTACCGGCCGGTAGCATCGCGGGTCGGCCGTCCATCCTCCTCGTACCCGTATCGAACTAACTGGGACGGCCCAACGGCAGTTCGGCCGCATGCACGTGCGGCTCGTCGGACGCGGACTCGACGGCTTCGGATCCACCCGATACGCCGCCGTCCGTAAGTACGACCACCTCGAGATCCTCGAACTCCTCCGTGTCCCACGCCGCGTACTCGGTACCGGCGACAAACGCATGGGTAGCCCATTCGTCGAGCGCCAACGAGCCGAAATCGGAGCCCTCCTCGGGCGAGGGCACCACCCAGACGGCGCCGCTGACAGCAGCCGACAGCAATGACCACAGCTGCCACGCCTCTCCTGATTCAGGATCGGCGATCACGCGAGACTCGTAGTCGAGGCCGAGTCGATCATTGGCTTCGGCGAGCCTGCCGACCAACTCCGCCTGGGACACCTCGGCAACTGCGCCCTCGACGCCCACGCGGACGACCGCTGGGTCGCTCAGTCCGAGCAGTCGCGTCCTGGCCGAGTAGGCAATCGGCCGTGGCGACGCATCTGCGATGGCCGTCACGATGGAAGCGTCGTCGATCTCGATTCGAGAGAGTCGGTCCGGGGTCGGAGTGCTCGAATCGGTCAGGTGAATCTTTGCACCGCCTGCGTCGACGCCCAGCCGAAGATCGCTCTTTCCGTCCACAACGACAACGGCCGCGCCGGCAAGGATGGTGGCCCAGACTGCGACGGCCCATTCTGTCGACGGCGACATCGAGATAATCACCTTCTCGCCCGGTCCGACGCCATGTTCGATCAGCACCCTCGCCAGCTTTGCGGAGCGTCCCTCGAACTGCAGATAGGACAGTTCTTCGCCGTCGAAAGCAAGTGCCGGCGCATCGGGATCCTGTTCGACCACCGAGCTGATTGCCTGCGGCAGCGACCTGTCTCGCGCGACCGGTTCCGAGGTTCCTGCAGTAGGTGCGCCCGAGGTCACCACTTCGGTTTTCGCACGCTCCGACTCCGACATGATGTCGATATCACCGACGACAACGTACGGGTTTTCCGCAACGGCCCTGAGGATCCGCGTCAGCCTTTCACCGAACGAGGCAGCCGTCGATTGGTCGAACAGGTCCGTCGCGTACAGCAGAGAACCGAAGATTCCTGCAGCGGAACCATCCTCGTGGGTACTCGCTTCCACGGTGACCTGAAGATCGAACTTCGCGCCGAGCTCCCCGGCGTCGAGACCTTCCACCGTTAATCCGGGTAGGTCCAGACGAACGCGTTCGAGATTCTGAAAGGACAGCACAACCTGGAAGATCGGATGACGTGACGCGGCACGAGACTGCACTACCGCGTCGACGATCGATTCGAATGGAATGTCGCCATGAGCGAAGGCGCCGAGGTCGGTCGCTCGAACTTCGTCGACGAGGCCGGAGAAGGTCTCGCCGAAGTCGACCTGGGGTCGCAGTGGCAGGGTGTTGACGAACATACCGACCAGCTCGTCGAGTTCGGCAGCTCCTCGGCCGGCGACGGGTGTACCGACGACGATGTCGCTGCTACCGCTGAGCCGACCCAGCAGCACTGCCAAACCTGCGTGAACCACCATGAACAGTGTGGTGCCGCGGTTTTTCGCGAATTCGGCCAGCGCGGCGTGTGACGAGCCGTCCAGCCCGAAATCGATACTTCGGCCATTCATGGACTGGGTGGGCGGGCGGGGACGATCGGTAGGCAGATCCAGAGCCTCGGGTGCCCCCGCCAGATTTTGGGTCCAGTAGTCGAGTTGCTGCGCAACAACGGAGTCCGGTTGGTCCGCCGAGCCGAGCACGAGGCGCTGCCACAGAGCGAAGTCTGCGTACTGGACGGGCAGCGGCTCCCACTGAGGTTGCTGCCCCTGTGTTCTTGCTGCGTATGCGGTCATGACATCACGGGCCAAGGGAGCGATCGACGCCCCGTCGGCCGAAATGTGGTGCACCACGAGGGCCAGCACGTACTGCGTCGGCTCGAGCTCGATCAATCCGACCCGGATTGGAACCGCATCCGAAACATCGAACCCATCGAGCACCAGTGTCGATACCGCCTGTACTGCCTCGGCCTCCCCGTCCACGCGAGTAGGTCTCAGATCCAGCGATACATCCGAGGCAGGCAAAATCCGTTGCATCGGGCCATCGGTGTCGAGGGGATAAATGGTGCGCAGCGACTCGTGCCGTGCGAGCACATCCATCACGGCCGCCTGCAGGGCATCGATGTCGAGCTCGCCCGTCAAACGCACCGCAAGTGGGATGTTGTACGCCCCAGATTCTGGATCGAGATGATTGATCACCCACATCCGCTGCTGCGCCAAGGACAGCGGAATCCGCTCGGGACGCGGGCCGGCGACAAGTGGCGCCCTGGCGCCCGTGCCGGCAAGGTCGGATACGAGCTCGGCAAAACGGCCGACAGTCGAGCCGTCGAACAGCATTCGCACGGGTACCGATGCGTCCAGTGCTGCCCCCACTCTCGCGACCACCTGGGTCGCGAGAAGCGAGTTTCCGCCCAGAGAAAAGAAGTCATCGTCGAGGCCGACGGTCTCCACCCCGAGCACTTCGGCGAAGACGCCAGCGACGACCTGCTCGGTCTCGGTGACCGGCTTTCGGAACTCGACAGTCTCGAACACGGGATCCGGCAGGGCGTTTCTGTCCAGCTTGCCGGAAGCACCGACCGGGACAGCATCGAGCACTACGAACGCCGCCGGGACCATGTACTCGGGCAGGGCCACCGAAAGTGATACCCGCAATCGGTCCGCGTCGATCGCCGTATTCGGTGCTGGAACGACGTATGCCACCAGACGATCGGCACGCACGAGCACGACTGCTCGGGTTACGGCCTCGTCCTGCAGTAGCGCGTTCTCGATCTCACCGAGCTCGATCCGCAGTCCACGCAACTTGACCTGAAAGTCGGATCGTCCGATGTAGTCGAGTTCACGCCGGGGCGAGAACCGCACGAGATCACCGGTGCGGTACAGCCGCCCGCCCTCGCCGCTGAATGGATCCGCGACGAATCGATCGGCCGACAGGTCCGCACGTGATGCATAGCCGCGCGCCAACTGGATACCACCCAGATACAGCTCCCCCACCGCCCCTATGGGAACCGGACGCAGACGGCCGTCGAGCACGTAAACCTGGGTGTTGTAGATCGGCAAACCGATCGGCACCCCGGCGGTGTCGAGATCCGAGAACTCGTGGTGTGTCACGTCCACGGCAGCTTCGGTTGGACCGTAGAGGTTGACCACTCGCGCTGTGGGGAGAACCTGCGTGAGCGCACGCGCGGTCGGCGCCGGCAACGCTTCACCCGAGGCGAAGACCCACCGGACAGCGTCGGACCGGTGCGCGCTCGGCTCGGCCGCATACGCCGCCAGCATCGACGGCACGAAGTGGACGACCGACACCCTCTCACGCGCCATGAGATCGGCCAGATACGCGGGATCGCGATGACCTTCCGGCTTCGCGATGACCAAGCTGGCCCCGATGTGCAACGGCCAGAACAGTTCCCACACCGAGACGTCGAAGGTGACCGGAGTTTTCTGTATGACGACGTCGGTGGAGTTCAACTCGTACTGGTCCTGCATCCACACCAGACGGTTGACGATCGCGCGATGGTCGATGACCACGCCCTTAGGCTTGCCGGTCGAACCGGAGGTGAACAACACGTATGCACTGCTGCCGGAGGTGAGTCGAGCGAGCCGATCACGATCGGTCACCGGAGTGTCGGACTCGGCGTCGGCGATACCCGCGTCGATTTCGATGACTCGGACGCCGTCGAACGGGGTCGCGTCGATCGAATTCGAGAGCAACAACTCGGCACCGGACGTGCTGAGAATGTACGCGACCCGCTCGGCGGGCTGGCCCGGATCTACCGGAACGTAGGCGCCGCCGGCTTTGAGCACTGCGTAGATTCCCACCAGCATGTCGATTGATCGGCTCATCCCGATCGCCACGCATGACTCGGGACCGACTCCCTGTGAGATCAGGTAGCGGGCAAGACGGTTCGCTCTGGCATCGAACTCGCGATAGGTGAGCGAAGCACCTTCGAATTTGAGAGCTACGCCGTCGGGTGTCACAGCCACCTGAGCGTCGAACATCGACATCAACGTCGCGGAGGAGTCGATCGGCCGGTCGGTGTCGTTGACATCCTGGAGCAGCCAGGAGGTTTCCTCGGCCGTGGCCATCTCGACATCGCCGACTGCAACCGCGGGGTCCGAAGTTACCACGCTCAGCACCGCTGCGAACCTGCGTCCCAGTACCGCTACGGTCTCTTCGTCGAAAAGATCGGTTGCATAGACGAATTCGACACTTCGGCCTTGCGTTCCATCCGGCTGTTCGTGCGGCTCGGTGACCGTCACTTGAAGATCCATCTTCGCCACTGCGGCGTCGAAGTCGACCGAGGACGCGGTCAGGCCCGGCAGGTCGAACGACGTCGAGGCAAAGTTCTGGAACGTCAGCAGAACCTGCACCAGCGGGTGCCGCCCCTGCGACCGCGGCGGGTCCACCACTTCCACGATCCGCTCGAACGGCACATCCGCATGCGCGAACGCAGCCAGATCCACCTCACGTACGACTGCCACCACATCAGCGAAACTCGCCGAACCATCGACCGCGGTCCGCAGCACCAACGTGTTGACGAACATCCCGATCACATCATCGAGAACTGCCTCCCCGCGGCCTGCCACCGGCGTACCCACCGCCACATCAGCACTACCCGACACCCGCGCCAGCAACACCGCCAACGCAGCATGCACCACCATGAACGGTGTGCTGCGAAGGTCGGTCGCTACGGACTCGATGGCGGCTGTGGTCACCTCGTCGAGCACGAATCGGTGGGATGCGCCTCGTCCTGTGGCGGCACTCGGGCGACTCCGGTCGACTGGGAGTTCGAGTTCTTCCGGTAGGCCCGCGAGTGTGTTCTTCCAGTACGTTTCTTGCCCGCTGACAAGCGAGGTCGAGTCCGTCGACGACCCGAGCACCTGTCGCTGCCACAGCGTGTAATCCGCGTACTGCACTGCGAGCGGGGCCCAAGCGGGCGCCTCCCCTTGCGCGCGTGCCACATACGCCGAAATTACGTCACGCATGAGCGGAATCATCGAGAAGCCATCCGCAGCAATGTGATACGCCACCACGACCAGTACATGTTCGGTTTCGCTGATCTGCAGCAGACGAATCCGAACCGGCGCGACCCTGGTGACATCGAACCCTGCCGTAACGATCGATACAACACGATCGACCAGTTCTGGCTCGTTGATCTCCTCCACCGCAAAGTCCGCCCGACGAGGCGCAGCGGGCAGGATCACCTGGGTACCGGTTCCTGCCGACTCCGGGTACACCGTGCGGAGGATTTCGTGACGAGCTACCACGTCGTCGATGGCCTCCGTCAACGCCTCGATGTCGAGAGTGCCTGTCAGTCGAACAGCTGCTGGAATGTTGTTCACCGCGGAATCGGGATCGAGGCGATTGAGGAACCACATGCGCTGCTGCGCGAGCGAGAGCGGGATGCGGTCAGGCCTCGGCATTGTGGAAAGCTCGACTCGGCCGCCGGTGTTGGTCTCTACCGCGGCTGCCAGGCTTTCCACCGTCGACGCCTCGAACAAGGTACGTACAGCGACCCTGGAGTCCAGTGCAGCTCCGAGCCTCGACACGAGCTGGGTGGCAACCAAGGAGTTTCCGCCGAGCGTGAAAAAGTCGTCGTCGAGGCCGACTCGCGGAACACCCAGCACCTCGACGAAAATTCCGGCAACGATCTCCTCGATCGGTGTCGAGGGTGCTCTGAACTCTGCGGTCTCGAACTCGGGCGCCGGGAGCGCCTTGCGGTCGAGCTTGCCCGAGATTGTCAGCGGCAGAGCCTCGCGTACAACGAACGCCGACGGGACCATGAACTCGGGGAGCCGCTCGGCTGCCGCGCTTGTGAGGTCGAAAGCTGCAGAACCAGGCGAGAGCACCACCCAGGCGACCAGTTGGTCGCTCCGGACTGCAACCACCGCCTGGTCGACAGTTTCGTGGGCCAGCAGCGCCGCTTGGATCTCACCGAGCTCGATGCGCTGCCCACGCAGTTTGACCTGAAAATCCGAGCGTCCGACATACACGAGTTCCCCCGCGGCATTCCACCGAACGATATCGCCAGTGCGGTAGAGCCTCCCGGCCCCGAATGGGTTGGCGACGAAGCGATCCGCCGTCAAGTCGGCGCGCGAGGAGTAACCGCGCGCGAGCTGAACTCCACCGAGGTAGAGCTCCCCCTCCGCGCCATCGGGCGCAAGGCCAAGAGCGTTGTCCAACACGTACACTTCGGTGTTCCACACCGGGCGACCGATCGGAACGCCGGCGGCGTCAGCGTCTGCATACTCGTGGTAAGTCACGTCGACGGCCGCTTCGGTCGGCCCATACAAGTTGACGATCCTC
>JBBSSG010000075.1:0-17560 GCA_038242295.1 Mycobacteriales bacterium
GGCAAAGTCACCGGCGCTGTCAACAACTTCCGCTTCAACGAAAGTCCACTCGATCTACTGCGCCGCGCTACCGAAGCCGGGACAACGACAAAGACGTTGCCCCGGGAATGGAAAGACTGGTTCACGCGAACAGCAATGCCGCCGTTGCGAATCCCCGACTTTCACATGTCCTCGGTGAGCGAAGCGCAGTAGCTCCCACTTCAGGAACTATTCGGACGGTCCGGCAATCTCGAGGGCACTGTTGTCCGGATCGCGAAATTCCACGATGGCCAGACCCGGTCCCCCGCTCTTGATCGGCTCATGAGCGATCCCGAGGGCGTCCAACGTCGCCACAGCATCTCGAAGGTCCTGATGCGAGTCGACACTGAAGGCGAGATGGTCGAGACCTACCCGATCCTCATCGAATCGGTCGTCGCCCTTGGCGACGGGGCGTAGCCCGAACAGGCCGCCACCGAACTTGTAGATCACTCCGCCGAACAGGAACCACATGTCCTTCTTGGTTTCCTCGTCTGCATTCGGATCCCACGCAAACGCGACCTCGAATCCGAACACCTCGTCGTAGAACTTGCGCGATACGTCGATGTCCTTGACCGTCAGTCGGACGTGGTTGAAATCTGACGCTGCGATAGCCACTGTGCATTTCTCCGTTCCGGCAGCTTCGACGCCGCCGCTCGTCGTACTGAGTTCGATACACCAGTCATTCGAACCTACGCATAGAAGCGATGGCTAGTCTTCTCGAACGGAGTATCGACTTACTTACCAACGACCAACCGCATACACCAGACCGAGCGGATCCACCGTGCGCACGCTCGTCACCCCTGGATGCAGGACCGACAGAGTGCCTTGCCAATTGGTCCGGCCGGGCCAGTGAAAGCTGGGTCCGGGCTTTGCTGGCCTGACGCCGAGGGCGCAGCGTCAGGCCGCGACGACGGAAATCCCGATTGTCCCGGACTTCCCCCGGCGCAGCACACTTCCCTTGACCCCCAGCCAGCCGAGGATGCCGTACTTCGACGCGATGGCTGCCCGAGCTTCCTCGGTCCCGGCGGCATCGAGAACTTCGGCGATGCCGTCGACCGGGGCACCTTCGAGCTTTCCTTTGGCCGAGCATGGAGCGATAGTCACTCTCGAGTTTCGCTTGATCCGCTTGACCTTCCACGAATCGGTGGCGGTCCAGACGAGAAGCCGGTCACCCTCGCGTGCTCCCCACAACGGCGTCGCGACGGGTGTTCCGTCTTTCTTGTAGGTCGTCAGTGAGACGTACTTTCCGTCTGCGATGTCGTGAAAAGTAGCCATACAAACCAGACTACGGCTAGCGCCCCTCCAAGTCCCCTTCTGTTTCGAGGTAGACCTGACGCAGGCCGTCGAGAATTTGCGCGTCGGGTTCGGCCCACATCTTGCGCTCGGCGGCTTCGAGTAGCCGCTCGGCGATACCGTGCAGCGCCCATGGATTGGACTGTTGCATGAACTTTTGATTCTGCTCATCGAGAACGTAGGTCTCGGCCAGCTTCTCGTACATCCAGTCCGCAACCACATCGGTCGTGGCGTCGTAGCCGAAGAGATAGTCGACGGTGGCGGCCATTTCGAAGGCCCCCTTGTAGCCGTGCCTGCGCATCGCCTCGAGCCAGCGAGGGTTCACCACGCGAGCACGGAACACGCGGGCCGTTTCCTCGGACAGTGTTCGAGTGCGGACCGACTCGGGCCGCGTGCTATCGCCGATGTAGGCCTCCGGCGACTTGCCGGTCAGGGCGCGGACGGTAGCAACCATGCCGCCGTGATATTGAAAATAGTCATCCGAATCGGCGATGTCATGCTCGCGGGTATCGACGTTCTTCGCCGCAACCGCGATTCTCCGGTATGCGGTCCTCATGTCTTCGGACGCGGGCACACCGTCCAGTTCTCGCCCGTAGGCGAAGCCTCCCCACGTGGTGTACACCTGAGCAAGATCGTCGTCGCTGCGCCAGGTCTTGCTGTCGATCAGCTGAAGCAAACCCGCGCCGTAGGTTCCCGGCTTCGATCCGAAAATCCTCGTTGTGGCTCGTCGTTCGTCGCCGTGCTCGGCGAGGTCGGCCTGGGCATGAGCGCGCACGTAGTTCTGCTCGTCCGATTCGTCGAGCGCGGCCACCATCCGGACGGCGTCGTCGAGCAATGCCAGAACGTGTGGGAACGCGTCACGGAAGAACCCACTGATCCGCACCGTGACATCGATACGCGGCCGACCGAGTTCTTCCAGGTCGATCACCGCAAGCTTCGTGACTCGCCGCGAAGCCTCGTCCCATACCGGAGACACTCCGAGCAGCGCGAACACCTCGGCGATATCGTCACCGGACGTCCGCATCGCCGACGTGCCCCATACCGAGAGCCCCACGGATTTGGGCCACTCGCCGTGATCCTTCCGGTACCGCGCAAGGAGAGATTCGGCCATGGCCTGGCCTGTCTCCCACGCCAACTTGGAGGGCACTGCCTTAGGATCCACGGAGTAGAAATTGCGGCCCGTCGGCAGCACATTGATCAGTCCGCGAAGCGGAGAGCCGCTCGGTCCGGCAGCAATGAATCCTCCGTCGAGCGCGTGCAGTATCTGATCGATCTCTTTGGACGTTCCGCGCAACCTCGGCACCACCTCGGTAGCCGCGAAACGCAGTATCTCCACGACCGTCGGACCGTGTTCGCCGGCAACGCGTTCCGCTTCTTCGGGGTCCCACTGCGCCGCTTGCATGGCGGCGACCAGCCCATGCGCAATCGATTCGATTTCGTCGACCCTCACACGTTCCTCGTCGCCGTCCTCGCTCAGCCCGAGTGCTTCACGCAAGCCCGGCACGGACTGTTCACCGCCCCACATCTGCCGGGCGCGCAGCATCGCGAGCACCAACTCGACCTCTGCATCGCCGACAGGTTCCTGTCCGAGCACGTGCAGGCCATCACGAATCTGAACGTCCTTGATCTCACACAGCCACCCGTCGACGTGCAGGAGCATGTCGTCGAATACTTCCTCGTCGGGACGCTCCTCCAAGCCGAGATCCTGATGCATCTGGGCAGCAGTCATCAGCGTCCAGATCTGCTGACGGATGGCCGGGAGCTTTGCCGGATCGAGTGCCGAGATGTTGGCGTGTTCGTCGAGTAATTGTTCGAGCCGAGAAATGTCCCCGTAGCTCTCAGCGCGCGCCATGGGCGGAATCAAGTGATCCACCAGGGTCGCGTGCGCCCGACGCTTTGCCTGGGTGCCCTCGCCCGGGTCGTTCACCAGGAAGGGATAGATCAGCGGTAGGTCGCCGAGGGCGGCGTCCGTACCACAGGATGCCGACATTCCGAGCGTCTTGCCGGGCAACCATTCGAGGTTTCCGTGCTTGCCGAGGTGGACCATTGCGTCGGCGCCGAACCCGCCGTCCTCGCGCGAGGCTCCGATCCAGCGATACGCCGCAAGGTAATGGTGACTCGGCGGTAGGTCCGGATCATGGTAGATCGCAACCGGGCGCTCGCCGAAGCCGCGCGGCGGTTGGACCATGATGACGATGTTTCCGAATTGCATTGCAGCAATCACGATTTCGCCCTCGGGGTCACTCGAACGATCGACGTACATATCGCCCGGCGCCGGTCCCCAGTGCTGTTCGACGGCAGTAGTGAGCTCCTCGGGTAGCTTCGCGAACCATGACCGGTACCGCGCCGCCGAAATACGAATCGGATTGCCTTCGAGTTGCTCCGCGGTGAGCCACTCCGGATCCTGGCCGCCGCGGGCGATCAGGGCGTGGATCAATGCGTCGCCGTCGCGCGCAGCGAGGCCCGGAATTGAATCGGGGCCCTCGACCGGACCCAGATCGTATCCAGCACTACGCATATCGCTCATCAACGCAATAGCACTCGCGGGGGTGTCGAGTCCGACGGCATTTCCGATTCGTGCGTGCTTGGTGGGATATGCCGAGAACATCAGAGCAATCCTGCGCTCAGCTGCGGGGATGTGACGCAGTCGCGCATGACGCACCGCGATTCCCGCTACGCGAGCTGCCCGTTCGTGGTCGGGCACATATGCGGTGAGGCCATCGTCGTCGATCTCTTTGAACGAAAACGGAACTGTGATCAGTCGGCCGTCGAACTCCGGCACCGCCACCTGAGTGGCGACGTCGAGCGGAGACATACCGTCGTTGTTCTCCTGCCATGTCGCGCGACTACTGGTCAAACACAGACCCTGCAGAATAGGTACGTCGAGTGCAGCAAGTTCGGCGACGTCCCAGGCCTCGTCGTCGCCGCCGGCGCCGGCACCAGCCGGTTTCGTGCCGCCAGCCGCAAGCACCGTCACTACCATCGCGTCCGCGGACTTCAGCGTCGTGAGCAGCTCGGACTCCGCGGTTCGCAACGACGCACAGAAGATCGGCAGAGCTCGACCACCAGCCGATTCGACCGCTGCACTGAGAGCTTCGATGTATGCGGTGTTTCCGGCCAGATGCTGTGCGCGGTAGTACAGAATCGCGATGACCGGGCCGTCCTCAGGAGCAGCGTGGCTACGTTCGAGTAGCCCCCAGGTCGGCGTGTGCAGCGGCGCTTCGAAACCGTGCCCGGTCAACAGAACGGTGTCGGACAAAAATGCAAACAGTTGCGACAGATTGTCCGGTCCACCCTCGGCGAGGTAATTATGAGCCTGCGCGGCGACGTTGGCCGGCACCGTCGACAACTCCATCAAGTCGGCATCCGGTGCCTGTTCGCCGCCGAGAACGACGACCGGTAGGCCTGTCGCGAGAACCGCGGCGACCCCTTCTTCCCAGGATCTCCTGGAACCCAGTATCCGAAGAACGATCAGGTCCGCATTCTCGGCCAGCGCCGGAACGTCGTCGGCCAGCAGTCTCGACGGGTTGCCCCAAGAGAAGTCAGCGGCGCTGGCACGTGCGCTCAGCAGATCGGTATCAGAGGTGGACAGAAGCAAGATCACAGGGTCAAACCCTCCTCGGGGAATTTCGCGCCCCGCGTTCGTCGTCGTTCGTTGCTCTCGGGAGAGGGTCTGGCTTTCACAGTGGCGCGACCACGCCGGAGTTACACCGGCTTCCTCTCGGCCGAAGCCGTTCGAGTCGGAATGCTACCTAAGTATTGCTGCCGCTCGTAACAGCCTTGTTACTCCTTCCAATTGCACAGTTGCTGCTGGCCACCGAGACCTTGATGCACTTGTAGCCTGGGAGGGTGAGCTCTTCTGACCCCCGTGCTGTGCCCGACCGGTGTCCGGGTGCACTGTCGATGCATCAGGCCGCCGACGGTGCTCTGGCGCGGGTGCGACTTCCGGGAGGAAAGCTCGGACCAGAGCAAATGCTGGTCCTCGCACACGCTGCATCCCAACTCGGCAACGGTTCGATGGAGCTGACCTCGCGAGGAAACGTTCAATTCCGGGCTGTGACCGACGGCAATCAACTTGCCGAGAGACTGGCCGACGCTGGGTTGCTGCCTTCACTCACCCACGAGCGAGTGCGAAACATTCTGGCCTCGCCGTTGTCCGGGCGAATCGGGGGTCTCGCGGATGTGCGAACGATAGCCGAGGAGCTCGATCGAGCGCTCTGTGCAGTCCCTGAGCTGAAGAATCTTCCCGGACGTACCCTATTTGCCCTCGACGACGGCCGCGGTGATGTCGCCGGCCTCGAACCTGATTTCGCCGTACAGGCACGATCGCCTGAGCAATTCGCTCTGCTGCTGGCCGGGCGTGATTGCGGGGTCCGAATCGGATCGGACATCGTCGTCACGACGCTTGTCGATGCCGCAAAGGCCTTCCTCGCGCTTCGTAACAACGAATGGCGACTCGCCGAACTGCGCGACGGTCCAGCACGGGTGCTCGACGTCCTCGGATTCGCACCGGCACCACATGACGATCTTCCGGTATCGGCCGACGCTGCGCCGCCGATAGGCTGGCTCCCCCAAGACGACGGACGCGTGGCACTCGGCGGCGCAGTCGCGCTCGGCACACTGCCGGCGCGGCTCGGGGAGTTTCTCGCCGAGGTGGGCAAACCACTGGTCGTGACGCCGTGGCGAAGCATCGTCGTCTGTGATCTCGACGACGGCGCCGCCGAGACCGTGGTACGGGTACTAGCACCGATGGGGTTGATCTTCGACGCAGACTCACCGTGGATCGATGCGAGTGCCTGCACCGGATTACCAGGTTGCGAGAAGTCGTCCAGGGACGTCCGGGCAGACCTGCGGGATGCAGTCGACTCTGATCGAATTGTCTCCGGGCAGCGTCAACACTGGTCCGGATGTGAGCGCCGCTGCGGCAAGCCAAAAGGAGACGTGCTCGACGTCGTCGCCGGCCCCGACGGATACCGGGTGTCCTGATCTCGCGACGGCCTGACCTATCGTTGACGATATGCACGACTACATCCGCGACGGAGCAGAGATCTACCGACAATCCTTCGCGACCATCAGGGCAGAGGCAGATCTATCGGCATTTTCCCCGGACATCGCTCAGGTAGTCGTCCGCATGATCCACGCCAGCGGCGAGGTCGACTTGACCGGCTCCATCGGGGCGACGCCGAACGTGGTCACCGCTGCACGGACCGCGCTACGGTCAGGAGCTCCGATCCTGTGCGACGTCAACATGGTGGCAGCCGGCATCACGCGACGACGGCTCCCGGCCGACAACGAGGTGATCTGCACCCTCTCCGACCCAGCCGTGCGTGCACTCGCCGAGAAGTTGGGCACCACGCGCACCGCCGCAGCTTTGGAGTTGTGGGGGGATCGGTTGGCCGGCGCCGTCGTCGCGATCGGCAATGCACCGACGGCACTGTTCCATCTGCTCGAGATGTTGGAGGCTGGAGCACCGAAACCGGCGGCGATCGTCGGCGGACCAGTCGGGTTCATCGGGGCGGTGGAGTCCAAAGAAGACTTGATCGCCGCGAAATCCGGGGTCGACTACATCGTCGTTCGTGGGCGCCGGGGCGGTAGCGCCATCACCGTCGCCGCTGTCAATGCCATTGCGAGCGAAGAGGAATGAGTAGGGAAGCAGGGAAGCTCTGGGGCGTCGGAATCGGCCCTGGAGATCCAGAATTGGTCACGGTGAAGGCAGCGCGTGTCATCGGAGAAGCTGACGTCGTCGCCTTTCACAGTGCGCAGCATGGCCGGAGTATTTCGCGTGGAGTCGCAGCGCCCTATCTCCGCGATGGACAGATCGAAGAACATCTCGTGTATCCGGTGACGACGGAAACAACCCAACACCCCGGTGGCTACCAGGGCGCAATCGACGAATTCTACGAGCAGGCCGCCGAACGTCTGGCCGCGCATTTGACGGCGGGCAGGTCCGTCGCCGTACTCGCTGAAGGCGATCCACTCTTTTACAGCTCGTACATGCACATGCACAAGCGTCTGTCGGGTCGCTTCGAGGTCGAGGTGATTCCGGGAGTTACCTCCGTCAGCGCGGCCGCTGCTGCACTGAAAACCCCACTCGTCGAACGGGACGAGGTTCTGACCATATTGCCCGGCACGCTGTCCGTCGCAGAATTGACCAGACGATTGGCTGCGACCGACGCTGCGGCAATCATGAAACTGGGCCGTACCTTCCCGAATGTGGTTCAAGCACTGCAGATGTCCGGAAGACTCGCCGAAGCGCGCTATGTCGAACGCGCCAGCGCCACAAAGCAACGTGTTCTCGACGTCGCAGACGTCGATGCCGCCGAGGTTCCCTACTTCTCCATCGCTATCGTTCCGAGTCCAGCCAACAATCGACCACACACCCAAGAGACCGATCAGGTCGGCGAAGTGGTCGTGGTCGGTCTCGGCCCCGGCGCAGACAAGTGGACGACGGACGAGGTCCGGCGAGAACTCGCTGATGCAACCGACCTCGTCGGATACGTCACCTACCTGAACCGCGTCACCCTTCGCCCCGAGCAGACCCGACACGCGAGCGACAACAAGGTGGAGTCCGAGCGCGCAGCATTCGCCCTCGATCTCGCGAAACGCGGAAAGCGAGTCGTCGTCGTCTCATCCGGTGACCCCGGGGTCTTCGCGATGGCAACAGCGGTGATCGAAGTTGCTGCGGAGCCGCAGTGGTCGGGCGTGCCCGTCCGGGTAGTACCTGGGATGACCGCCGCGAATGCCGTCGCCAGTCGTGTCGGTGCGCCGCTCGGCCACGATTACGCAGTCATCTCCTTGTCGGATCGATTGAAGCCGTGGGAGGTTGTCGCTGCGCGTTTGTCTGCCGTAGCCGCAGCCGATATGGCGATCGCGGTCTACAACCCGGCGTCGAAATCGAGAACCTGGCAAGTTGCCGCGATGCGCGATCTTCTTCTCGAGCACCGTGCGCCGGAAACGCCGGTAGTGATCGGGCGAGCGGTCGGCAGTGACGAAGAAACAGTTCGGACGGTGCAGCTCGGGGATCTGAACCCCTCGGACATCGACATGCGCTGCCTACTGATCATCGGATCGTCGCAGACCGAGATCGTAAAGACCGGCGGGGGCCGTCAGGTCTTCACTTCGCGCCGGTATCCGGGATCAACGCAGCGAACGTAGCCAGAGTTCGACGTCGTCGACGGAGCCCGCCACAAGTGGGCCGTTGGATGTCGGCGGCCGCTGGATCATGATCACCGGCACTCCAAGCGCGCGTGCCGCGACGATCTTCGCACTGGTCATCGCTCCCCCACTGTTTTTGGTGACCAATGTGTCGATTCGAAAACGCCGCATGGTCTCGATCTCGCTCTCCAACTCGAACGGACCTCTTTCGAGAAAAAGCTTGTGGTTGCGAGGAAGCGAACCGGACGGCGGATCGATGCTCCTGATCAGAAACCAGGTCTGATCGAGGTGAGCGAACTCGTCGACGCCTTGCCTGCCGATGGTAAGCAAGGCTCGATCTGCCCACGTCGCCACGAGGGCGGCCGCTTCCGCAGTCGACGACGCGGTCAGCCACGTATCTCCGGGTTCGGGAGCCCATTGCGGCCGGCGAAGAACGACGAGCGGGACGTGGGTCGCTTCGGCTGCGATCTCCGCATTACGTGAAATATTCGCCGCGAAAGGATGAGTCGCGTCCACGATCGCTGTGATGTGGGTATCTCGTATCCAGGTCGCCAATCCCTCGGCGCCCCCGAATCCGCCGATTCGGAACTCGCCCGCGGGCAACAACGGATCTCGTACTCGGCCGGCCAATGATGTGACGACCGTGAGGCTTTCGCAGTCGATCAACCGATCTGCAAGTGCCCTCGACTCGGAAGTGCCGCCGAGCAACAAAACCTTCACGGCTTGACGGCGATCCATTGCGCCACGGGGAGATGCGGTCGCCAACTCGTGAACGAACCCAACGGTTCGCCGCGGTAGATCTGAAACTTTCGGAGAGCGCCGCCGAACCGTGCCACACTGCTCAGTAGGAGCGCCTCTGACTCGGCAGTCACCGCATTTGCCACCAGACGGCCGCCGGAACCCAGCACATCCCAGCACGCGTCGATCATTGAATCCTCGGTCAGACCTCCCCCGATGAAGATTGCGTCCGGAAGTGCAGCGTCAGGCGCACCGTCTACTGCGAACCCGTCCGGCGCGCGACCTCGAATCACTACTCCGGGAACGCCAAGAGCCGAAGCGTTCGTTTCGATCTGCGTACGCCTGTGTTCGTTCGTTTCGAAAATGACGGCGCGGCAACGTGAATCGGTTCGCATCCATTCGATAGCGATCGATCCGGAGCCGCCGCCGACATCCCACAACAGCTCTCCGGGGGCAGGGGCGAGTGCGCTGAGGGTGAGCGCCCGCACTTCCGTCTTGGTCAATTGCCCGTCACCGGCATACAGCGAATCCGGCAAGCCCGGAACACGAGTCGACCTGATGCGGCTCGGCACCAGAACGCATTCGATCGCCACTACATTGAGCGAATCGCCCGCGGGGGCAGCCCATTGGTCCGCCGTCGCCGAGATCGATCGCTCTGCGGGCCCACCCAGCTGTTCCAGGACGGTCATTGTCGAGCCGCCGAAACCGTTGTCGCGGAGCACCGCCGACACCTGCTCCGGCGTGAATCGATCGCGAGAGAGAACCAGCACGTTCGCCCCAGCCGACAAGGCGGGCAGCAAGGTCGAGCCAGGACCGGTGACCAGAGAAACCGTCGTCGTCGTATGCACCGGCCAGCCGAGTCGCGCGCACGCCAGGGATAACGACGAAGGCGCTGGGATCACATGAAGGAGAGCCGGACCGAACTCCCGTACCAGTGTCACACCGATCCCGTGAAACATGGGATCGCCGCTCCCGAGGACGCAGATTCGCGCGTCACCGACCCCCTCGATCGAGGAACGCAGGTTCGGAAGCAACGGCTTCGGCCATATCTTCTGCTTCCGTGCCGGAATAGGAAGGGATTGGAGCTGTCTGCTGGAACCGAACACGACGTCGGCGGCAGAGACCATCGCGCGCGCCGGTTCGGTCAGTCCCGACCATCCGTCGGCCCCGATTCCGACGACATCGATCGGAATGTGCATCAGCGCGGCATCTTTCGCCACAGCCACGCAGGAAGAAGATTCAGACCGAAATAGATGGGCGCCAAAATGCCTGGAACCCACACTCGTGCGCGGCCTCGACCGAGTGCACGAACGACCGCATCGGCGACCTGATCCGGCGTGCTCGAGAACGGTGCTGGAGTCATCCCCGTCGTCATGGACCCGATAACGAAGCCCGGTCGCACCAGCAGCAACTTGACGCCGGAGCCGTGCAACGCATCCGAGAGACCGGTAGCGAATCCGTCCAGGCCGGCCTTGGCCGAACCGTAGACATAGTTGGCCTTGCGTACGCGGACCCCCGCAACGGAGGAGAACACGACCATTTCGCCGCGGCCCTGCTTCCGCATAGAGTTGGCGGCGAGCGTCAGGATCGAGGCCTGGGCGACAAAGTCAGTGTGAAGGATCGCAACCGCGTGTGCGACGTCTTCCTCGGCGGTGGCCTGCCGGCCGAGAATTCCGAAGGCCAACACCACAGTTCCGAGTGGGCCGTGATCGGCGATCACGGAGTCAAGAAACTGGCCGTGGGAGGTCAGGTCGTCGGCATCGAACTCGAAGGTAGCTACTTCGCGCGCACCGGCTGCATTCAGTCTTGCAACCTGAGCCTCCAGATCATTGCTACGACGGGCTGCCAGTACGACAACGCGTCCTCCCGCGAGCCGCACCGCGACGTCGAGTCCGATCTCACTGCGTCCGCCTAGAATCAATACAGTGCCGTTTTGCGCAGTGTCTGTCACATCGAACAGTCTCGCCGATTACGGTCGTAGTATGGCAAGCACCCCCACAGACTCTTCCGATCTGACCGCCGAAGCTACGGACTTCCTGACCGAGCGGCACTTGGCCACCTTGACGACACTCCGCAAGGACGGCACTCCACATGTTGTCGCTGTCGGATTCACGTGGGATCCCGACACCGCTACCGTGCGGGTGATCACCGGCAGGAACACTCAGAAAGCCGTCAACGCAGAACGCGGCGGATACGCAGCCGTCAGCCAAATCGACGGTCCCCGATGGTTGACGCTGGAGGGCCCTTCCCGTGTGCTCACCGACCGCGAGAACGTTGCCGACGCAGAACACCGATATGCGCAGCGCTACCGCGTACCCCGCGAGAACCCGGAACGTGTCGTGATCGCTATCTCGGTCGAGCGAACACTCGGGTCCCGCACCCTCCGAGGAGAGTAACTACGCCAGCTACAACACCATCAATCCGTGCGGCCGCCGGTTGACGGACTCACACCCGGTTGCGGTGACGATCACGATGTCCTCGATGCGTGCACCCCACTGCCCCTGGAAGTAGATGCCGGGCTCGATGCTGAAGGCCATACCTTCGACGAGTTCGATGTCGTTGCCCGAGACGATGTAGGGCTCTTCGTGGACCGACAGACCGATGCCGTGACCGGTTCGGTGCACAAACGCCTCGGCGAGCCCCTCGGCTGCCAGAATGTCGCGTGCGGCAGCGTCGATCGACTCGGCGCTGACCCCTGGCCGCACTGCGTCCACTGCTGCTTGTTGCGCTCGCTCGAGTACCGCGTACTTCGCCGCCATTTCAGGTGCGGGCGTGCCCAGGACATACGTTCGTGTCGAGTCCGAGTTGTAGCCGGGTGCGACCGGTCCGCCGATATCGATCACGACGACGTCGCCGGTCTCGATGACACGATCCGACACCTCATGATGCGGGTCGGCGCCGTTCGGGCCGGATCCGACGATGATGAACGCAGCTTCGGTGTGGCCTTCTTCGAGGATCGCGGCAGCGATGTCGGCAGCGACCGCTGACTCCGTACGTCCAGGTTTGACAAAGTCACCCATCCTGGCGTGGACGCGATCGATGGCCTGTCCGGCGCGGCGCAAAGCTTCGATCTCGGCGTCGTCTTTGGTCATCCGTAGCCTGCGCAATACAGCTGTCGCAAGAATCGGAGTCTTGCCGAGCGTATCGGCGAGCGGGACGAAGTGAAGGGCGGGCATTGCGTCGTCGACGGCCGTTGCCGCTCCGCCGGTAAGCGCGGACGCCACCAGCTCGTACGGGTTGACGCCGTCGACCCAATCGGTGATGTGCAGCGACAACTCATCGATGGCGGAGTCCTTCAACGCCGCGAGTTCGAGCCGCGGAACGACGACGGTCGGAGTCGCACCGCCGGCGGGGATCACCAAACAGATCAGACGCTCGAAGGAACTTGTTTTCGAGCCGACGAGATACTGCAGGTCCGCGCCCGGGGTGATGAGCAGCGCGTCGAGACCCGCCTGGGCAGCGTATTGCGCCGCCCGGGTGAGTCTGGACGAATAGACCTCGGATGAGAATCGTGCTGGTACAGGCTCTGGTGATGCAGAATCGGAACTCATGACTCCAGGTTATCGGCGTTTGGCAAGATAGTGGCCATGACAGACGCGGAAAAGTCACCTCTATTGCTTCTCGACGGGGCCAGCCTCTGGTTTCGCGCCTACTACGCTCTGCCCGAGTCGATTACGGCGCCGGACGGGCGACCGGTGAATGCGGTACGTGGGTTCATCGACATGGTCGCTGCACTCATGGCTCGAACCGAACCGAGTCGACTCGTGGTGTGCCTCGATCTGAATTGGCGTCCGCAGTTCCGGGTGGACGCAGTGCCGTCCTACAAGGCGCACCGTGTGGCCGAAGCCACCCCTGAGGCGGCCGAGAGCGAAGACGTACCCAGCACTCTCGTACCCCAGGTCGAGATGATCATGAAGGTGTTGGCGGCCGCCGGTATCGCCACGGCAGGGGCCGACGGGTTGGAGGCCGACGACGTACTGGGAACCATCGCCGCGTTGGAACGAGAAGATCCTGTCGTCGTGGTCAGCGGCGATCGCGATCTGCTGCAAGTGGCGGCCGACGAGCCGAACCAGGTAAAGGTTCTCTATGTCGGGCGCGGCCTCGCCAAAGCGGAACTGTTCGGTCCGGAGGAAGTCGCGGACAAGTACGGGGTTCCGCTGCATCGAGCGGGCGACGCCTACGCGGAGCTCGCGCTACTGCGCGGGGACGCCTCCGATGGCCTACCTGGAGTGAAGGGGGTAGGTGAAAAAACTGCGTCCACGTTGATGCTTCGGTACGAGTCTGTGGTAGCCGTGCGTGAGGCAGCTCTGGACACGAAATCTGATATGGCACAAGGAATTCGGGCAAAGATCAACGCTGCATCCGACTACCTCGACGCAGCTCTACCGGTGGTGAGGGTCGTCACCGATGCAGACGTGCACTGGTCACGATCCGATCAGATACCAGCCCTTCCGGCCGATCCAGATCGACTTGCTCGGCTCGCGCACGAGTTTGGAGTCGGAAGCGCCGTAGACCGTCTCATCACAGCTCTTGCGGCCTACGGCACCGGAGATTGAGGTGCCCCCCACCGAGCTAGCGGGGGCGTGAAACTTCGTAGGTTCCGTCGTCATCGGTGAACGTCAACGTCACGGTTCGGTCCGCTCCGTCCACATTGAGGGTGCACTCGAAAGAAGCACCTTCCGAAATCTTCGTCCCGTCTGGGCACGACACGTCCGACACGCTTGCAGCACCGTAGGTGCCGATCACAATCTGTTCGATGCCAGCCTCCGCTGCTGCACCGTCGAGCTTGTTCGAAGCACCGAGAGTGAACACCAAGGCGATTCCGACGATAGCCACGGCAACGAGGCCACCGATGACCAACAGCGGCGTCTTCGCTGTACCACCCGACTGCCCGGGAGTTCGAACATATTGGCCCGGCGGTGAATACTGTCCCTGGGCGGGGTACTGGCCCTGGCCCCACGGTTGCTGCCCCGGCTGACCCTGAGCTGGATATTGCCCCTGTTGTGGGTACTGACCCTGCTGCGGGTATTGGCCCTGGGCCGGGTACTGGCCCTGGCCCCAGGGCTGCTGCCCCGGCTGACCCTGAGCTGGATATTGCCCCTGTTGTGGGTACTGACCCTGCTGCGGGTATTGGCCCTGGGCCGGGTATTGGCCCTGGTACCAGACTTGCTGGCCCTGCTGCTGGTATTGGCCCTGCGAGTACTGCTCGGATCCATATTGGGCGGGAGGATACTGCTGTTGTCCGTACTGCCCATGCGGTTGGTCTTGGGTGGGAAAGACCGAAGAGGAACCGGGCGGAATCTCCCCCTGCTGACCTGTCGCAGGCTGGTCGGAGATTGGCTGATCGGCGCCGGGCGTGGCATCGGATCCTGCTGTACTCGGTGTGGCGCTTTCCTTTTGACCATGATCTCGAGACCATTGATCGTCAGGGTTGTGCGGGCCGCTCATCTCGCCTCCATTCGCTTCGATCGGTCGACCGCGACCAGTAGCGTCCTGTGCCTGCGGCAGGTCGAACCATATCGAACATGGTCAGGCAGCGTCGACTGCCACGACGCCGCGGCGCAGCGCAGCGACAGCCTTGGCTGCGGTCTTGGAAATCTCCGGATCCGGCGACGCCAATCTAACCTGATCGAGCAAGTCGATGACCTGGCGGCACCAGCGAACGAAATCACCCCCGGATAATGTCTTACCGTTGTCCCCAGCCGCCACGAGAGCGTCCACCAGCGAGTTGTCACTTGCCCACCGGTACACCGCCCTAACGAAACCCATGTCAGGCTCCCTGGTGGGAGGTAGCTTGTGCCGCATCTCATCCGTCCGCAGTTCCGCCCAGACACGCACAGTTTCGGCCAAGGCAAAACGGATTGCCCCGGTCGGCCCATGAGGTGTGGACACGCTCTCCTGCCGGGACTCGAACACGACCGAGGACACCACTGCAGCAAGCTCGGCCGGCGACAATCCCCGCCAGAGTCCCTGCCTGAGACATTCTGCAACCAGTAGGTCCGATTCGGAATAGATCCGGCTCAATCGTGCACCGCTATCGGTGACCTTAGGATTGCGGCCTGGGGTGATGTAATCGCGCTCAGCCAAGAGGGACAGTATCCGGTCGAATGTGCGAGCCAGTGAATTGGTCGTAGCCGACACTTTCTGCCGCATTGATTCAGTGTCACGGGCGAGCTTGTTGTAGCGCTCTCCGGCACGTCCGAGTTCGTCGCGGTCGGGACGTGAGTGAACCGGATGTGATCGAAGGCTTCGTCGTAGAGTTGCCAACTCCTGATCGTCTGCTGCCGTCGACCTGCGCCGCTTTCTATCGGACGAGCCCGAAATCCCGGTCGCCTTCAGCGCGATAGCGAGATCACGACGGGTGCGGGCGGTGCGGTGATCGACGAACCGCGGCAGTCGCATCGTCCCCAGCGCCTCGACTGAACTGGGAAAGTCAGCGGCGGAGAGTCGACCGGCCCAGACGTCCTCGGTCAGGACCAGGGGCCGCGGATCGTTGCGATCATCGTCGGGCTCGAGCACTACCGCGAGGCCACTGCGTTTTCCGCTGGGGACCATCACCACGTCACCCCGATTCAAGACGCGAAGCGAGTCGACCGCTTTCCCCCGTCGATCCTGTCGGCCTTGACGCTCGAGGTCTCTTTCGCGCTCCTTCAGCCGTTCCCGGAGCCTCGCGTATTCGAAGTACTCGCCCTCTGGACCCCCGAGTCGCGCACTGAGCTCAGCCAGAGTCTTGTCGTTGCGATCGATGCCTCGAACCAATCCGACGACTGATCGGTCCGCCTGGAACTGTGCGAACGACCGCTCGAGGAGGGTGCGTGAGTCGACCGCCCCGAGCTGTTCGATGAGATTGATCGACATGTTGTAGCCAGGCCGAAACGAGCTGCGGAGCGGAAACGTACGAGTCGAGGCGAGACCGGCAACCTCGGTTGGCTCGGTACCCGGCAGCCACAGCACGACTGCATGTCCCTCGACGTCGATCCCTCGGCGACCTGCACGGCCGGTGAGCTGGGTGTATTCACCGGGAGTCAGTTCCGCATGCGTCTCTCCGTTATACTTCACCAGTTTCTCGAGGACGACCGTCCGTGCCGGCATATTGATGCCGAGGGCGAGTGTCTCGGTGGCGAACACCGCCCGAACGAGTCCTTTGACGAATAACTCTTCGACCGTATGGCGAAACACGGGCAACATACCGGCGTGATGGGCAGCCAATCCACGCTCGAGTGCCTCACGCCATTCCCAAAAACCGAGAACGTCCAGATCTTCGCGTGGCAACTCGGACGTGTGTTTGTCGATGATGTATCGAATTTCTTCTACCTGCTCCGGCGTGGTCAAGACCAACCGAGACCGAAGGCATTGCGCCACTGCGCCGTCGCAACCTGCCCGACTGAAGATGAAGGTGATGGCCGGAAGCAGGCCTTCCTGGTCCAGCCGAGCGATCACCTCAGGCCGCGGAAGCGGCCTGTTGTTCGCACTGTTGCCGTGCCCACCTCGGCCGTTTCCTCGCCCGTGTGGAGGCTGCCACCGGTCGACATGATCGAGCGATTGACGTTGCTTCACAAATCGCACAAGGTCTCGGTCGACCACAGGTCGGGCCGCTCTGTCGCCTGGCTGGGCCCTGGTGTCGAACAAGTCGAACAGTCTTCTGCCGACCATGATGTGTTGCGACAGCGGAACCGGACGGTTTTCGTCGACGACGACGGTCGTGTCTCCGCGCACCGTCTCCATCCACGCGCCGAACTCTTCAGCGTTGCTGACCGTCGCGGACAGACTCACCAAGCGAACGTCCTGAGACAGGTGGAGAATGACCTCTTCCCACACGGCGCCACGAAAGCGATCCGCGAGGTAATGCACCTCGTCCATCACGACATGCGACAAGCCATGCAAGGCATCGGAGGAGGCATACAGCATGTTCCGCAGGACTTCTGTGGTCATGATGACGATCGGTGCGTCCGGATTGATGCTGGAATCACCGGTCAGCAATCCGACCTTATCCCGACCGTAACGCGCAGTCAGCTCCGCGAACTTCTGATTGCTCAAAGCCTTGATGGGAGTGGTGTAGAAGCATTTCCGGCCCGCGGCCAGCGCAAGATACACCGCGAACTCACCGATGATCGTTTTTCCTGCACCCGTGGGTGCACATACCAGAACGCCATGGCCTGCTTCCAGCGCGGCGCAGGCGTCAATTTGGAAGCGGTCGAGCGGAAAACTGAGCTCGTCGGTGAATCTCTGCAGTTCGGACACAGTCACACCATCACATCAGATCGTGTCGCGGTAATCCTGCTCTGCGAGGACCTGCGCCTCGGTCGAAACCGGGGACTCGACGGCGCCCGCAGGATCGATCGACGTGGCCTCGTCA
>JBBSSG010000076.1:0-17439 GCA_038242295.1 Mycobacteriales bacterium
AGCTGCGCTTGCCCAGTCACCCTCGGCGATCTCTTTTGCTCGCTTCTTGGCTGCCTTCTTATCGAGACCGGGCAGTACCTTCGCAATTGCATCGATAGCAGACACCAACGAAATCAGCGCCGAGATTTGTGGCGTCGGTGTAGTGCCGTCGACGATGGCATTGCTGATCCCACTGCGCACACTGTTCTCGCGCGTCGAATCGCGCGCAGGCCAGGACACTGTTGGAAAAATCCAGAGCACCTTCTTGTGGCGTTCGGAGACGAACCCCTGCTCTGCCAGTCGGGGCCCCACCTCTTTGTGCACGTTCTTCTGAAGTTTCTCGATCGCCTTCTGCGGCTTCATCCGGCCGTTCTGTGCAGAGACGAGTGAATACGCGCGAGCAAGGAGTGGATCAGTCGGAGGAGGACCCGTCACTACCAGCCTGCCGGCCTTGAACTGCTCGCCCTTCGCCGCGACGCGAACAGAATCGGTCAACGCCAATTCGAGCACGAGAGCGCCTGCCAGCACCCGGGGAAACTTGATACTGTCGACCACAGGCCTACCGGTGACATCGTCTACGAGCAGTAGAAACAGATCCTCAACGATCAGCGTCATTCACGCAGATTACCCAATGCAGATGCACAGGACGCAACACATCCGGCTGGGCCACCAGGGGCTCAGGGTGTGCCGATGCGAAGCCGCCTGCGTGCGTTTCAGATCAGGCCGCGCCTGATCATGTCGAGTTCACCTGGAGTAAGTAACCGCTCGAGTTTCTCGCTGGGCCATTTACGGGCGCTACCGCTCATCTGCGCGGTCTTCAGCACGGGCACTCCCGAGCGGGAACGACGCAAGATCGAATGAATATTCACGATCGATCACTCCGAACGATTATGTTTTGGCCTGATTCCTCGTTGCTTCTATCGACCAGTGTTCGCCTCGCGTGACCAGAAAGCACGCAGGCGCGCGGGGAGGTTTCCGGGTCAGGGGTTACGGGTACGGTTCCCTCACTATGGCATCTGGGGAAAAAACGAACTCATCGACAAGCACAAAAGCCGAAAGCGTGCAGGACAATTCCGCATTCGAATATGCCGCCCGAGCGGGGCACGTCGTCACCGGATTGCTACACATCCTTATCGGTTACATCGCAATCCAATTGGCGTTCGGTGGAGGCGGAAGTGCCGACAAATCCGGTGCGCTTGCCGAGTTGGCCGAAAAGCCCGGTGGCGTGATCGCACTGTGGGTAGCCGTCTTCGCATTCGTTGCGCTCGCATTGTGGCAAATAGTCGTAGCGATCGTAGGCAAGAAATCCGATGAAGATGAGGGCAACCTCCTGGACCGCGCGAAAGCCATTGCTCTCGCGATCGTCTACCTCGCATTCGCGTGGTCGACCTTCGGCTTTGCGCGCGGATCCGGCACATCGACCAGCCAACAGAACGCAAGCATGTCCGCTCGGCTGATGGAGAACGGATTCGGCAAGTTCGTCCTCGTCTTGGTCGGACTCGTCGTGATCGCAGTCGGCGCGTACCACTTGTACAAGGGTGCGACAAAGAAATTTCTCGATGAACTGCAGGGTTCGACAGGCAAAGGCGTGGAGCGTCTCGGGGTCGCCGGCTACTGTGCGAAGGGCTTGGCCCTTGTCGGAGCTGGCGCACTCGTGGTCGTCGCCGTGTTCACCTCCGACCCCAGCAAAGCGACAGGCATCGACGGTGCCGTCAAAACACTCGGGTCGCAACCCTATGGACCGGTGCTGCTAGTTCTTGCCGGCGTCGGGATCGGCCTGTACGGGATCTACGCATTCGTCCTCGCTCGATTCGCGCGGATGTAATTCATCGCGGTGCGCTAAAGGTCGAAGAAGACGTCATCGACCGTGGTCGAAAAGAGTGCTGCAATCCTGAACGCGAGAGACAGCCGTGGGTCGAAGTACCCCTTCTCGATGGAGATCACCGTTTGGCGAGTAACTCCGAGTGCATCTGCGCACTGCTGCTGAGATAGTCCGGCAGCCGTGCGCAGATCCCGGAGCATGCTGCGCATCAGGCGCTCCTGCGTTGTGCAGACCAGTACCGAACTGCGAAGTCCGCCATGGCGAGGACGAGGAACATTGCGGCCGGGACGTCGTCGACGCCCAACACAGAGGCGACAGTCACCGCCGCCCCTAGCGCAAGCACCAAATCCAGAAATGTTCCTGACGACGCCTGGAGCATCCACTCGTATTCCACCGTGTCCTCGCGATGCTCAGGTCCCTCGGGGGCACCGCCGGGGAGAAGGGTCCACAGTGCTCCGATCAGGATCGGCGCGGTCGCCGTCGCGAACACAAACCCGTCCTGTGTTGCGGACCGCGCAAGACCGGCGACAACTCCGATGAGAACCGCCACGACAGAGCCAAGTACAACGGCGATACTTCGGCGAATACAAGGGTGCACCGGTTACTCCTCTATGTCTGACTTGTTTGACATCAAGCATCCTCGTCGTCCCTCGCGAATGTCAAACTTCTCAGACATCGCCAGCAATACGGGATTCTGCCGGCCCACCCGGCTGTATAGGATGTGAGCAATTGTCTGTAACGCCCGGTTGCAGTCACATCACGGAGGTACACGTGAGCAAGACTCTCGAAGCCAGCATCGACGTCGACGCCAGCCCCGCGGAGGTTTGGAAAGTCGTATCGGATCTGCAGCGCATGGGCGAATGGAGCCCGCAATGCAAGAAGATGAAGATCTTCGGAGGTCCAGTACGCAAGGGCACCACCACACTCAACGTCAACCGAAAAGGTTTCTTGGTCTGGCCGACGACGGCGAAGGTCGTCGAGTTCGAGCCGAACAAGACGATCGCGTTCCGCATCGTCGAAAACAAGACCGTTTGGTCTTACTCACTCACTCCCAACGGATCCGGAACCACGGTAGTGGAGAAGCGTCAGGCTCCAACCGGGACCTCCGCTGTGTCTACATTCCTCGTCAAGAAGGTTTTCGGTGGAATCGAGGAGTTCGACGTCGAGCTGGTGGACGGCATGAACAAGACTCTGCAGCGCATCAAATCGGAAAGTGAAAATAATAAATAAGTTTAAGCTGAGAAAACTGTGGGCAGTCTGAGTGTGAACTGACAACGGCATATCAAAAGAGGGGGCTTCACATGTTGGGCATTGGAATCATCGGCTGGATCATCATCGGCGGACTCGCCGGATGGATCGGTAGCAAGATTATGAAGACCGATGCTTCGATGGGCATCATCCTGAACATCGTCGTCGGAATCATCGGCGGACTCATCGGTGGCTGGCTGCTCAAGATCTTCGGCGTGGACGTCGAAGGTGGCGGATTGATCTTCAGCTTCATCACCTGCCTGCTGGGCGCCGTGATCCTCCTGTTCCTCGTCAAGTTGGTCATGGGCCGGAGCAAGGTCTGACAGACCTCACCATTCTCGACTGCCGGGGCTTCTCACGTACTGTGTGAAGCCCCGGCAGTCTCCGTTTGAGTTACTGCCCGTCGACAATTCTCGAGGAGCGAAGTGGCACGCCGTCCCACCCCGATCGGTCAACCGCCCCGTACCGGCATTGCACACCTCGCCGAACTGGTCAAAGAGACCATCCCTCCCCTGCATCCCGCAGGGCTGCCATTCGTTGCCGGCCCGCTGGCGGTCGTCGTGCTCGGCCGCAAGCACAAGTGGATTCGCCGCGCAGGACTGACAGCGGCCGGCGCTTGCGCCACCTTCTTCCGGCATCCGAGCCGTGTGCCACCCAATCGCCCCGGCGTCGTTGTGGCTCCAGCCGACGGCCTCATCACACTGGTCGATACGGCCGTACCGCCCGCAGAGTTGGACCTGGGTACCGAACCCGTCCCGCGCGTCAGCATCTTCCTGTCGGTGCTCGATGTTCACGTTCAGCGAGTCCCGATCAACGGAAAAGTCCTCGAGGTCGTGCACCGCAAGGGCGAATTCCGTTCCGCCGATCTGGCCGAGGCCAGCGAAGTCAACGAACGCAACAGCATGCATATCCGTACAGCCAGCGGTCATGATGTCGGTGTCGTACAGATCGCGGGCCTGATCGCTCGGCGGATCATCAACAACGCCAAAGTTGGCGACACGCTTTCCATCGGTGACACCTACGGCCTCATCCGGTTCGGCTCGCGCGTCGACACCTACTTTCCGACAGGAACAACTCTGCTGGTCGAACGCGGTCAACGCGCAATCGGCGCCGAGACTGTTCTCGCCGAACTTCCTCGATAGAGGGGCTCGATCATCAACACGCGAGCACGCCGACCCGCTGCTGTCCGATTGTTGCCGTCGGTAGTCACGATTCTCGCTCTATGTGCCGGATTATCTGCGGTGAAGTTCGCCCTGGACGGTGAGCTCAGCGTTTCGCTTGCGATGATCGGCGCGGCAGCAGTTCTCGACGCCCTCGACGGCCGAATTGCGCGTCTGCTCGACGCCACCAGCAGAATCGGTGCCGAACTCGACTCACTCGCCGACGCCATCTCGTTCGGCGTCGCACCCGCGCTGGTCCTGTACGTGACACTGCTGGAAGGGTCGAACGGCGGATGGATCATCGCCCTCATGTATGCGGTAGCGATGGTCCTGCGCTTGGCCAGGTTCAACACTCTGCTCGACGATGGTGATGACACTCCCGGATACGCGAGCGAGTTCTTCGTCGGCGTACCCGCGCCCGCGGGTGCGCTGATCGTCCTCGCTCCTATCGCCGCATTCGAAGAGTGGGGCGATGGTTGGTGGGCGTCGTTCTACATAGTTGTCGGTTGGACGGTGTTCACTGCAGGTCTTGCTGTCAGCCGGATTCCGACACTCGCACTCAAGACAATCTCGGTGCCGCCGCGCATGGCTGCAGCACTGTTGATTGTCGTAGCATTTGCGGCCGCGGCACTGATTACCTACCCGCTCGTCCTTCTGGTCGTGCTAGTCCTCGTCTATCTACTGCACATTCCATTCGCGATGCGATCTCAGCGATGGGTGGTTGCGCATCCGGACACTTGGGATGCAAAACCCTCTGAACGGCGAGCAGAACGACGTGCGATCCGCCGTGCTCCCGGCAACAACCGTCGGTCCTCGGCACGGCTCCGTCTGCGTCGGCCGAAAAGTCCTCGATGACGTCGTCCGATCTCGTCCTCACAGCAAGACTGAACACCTCCGCTGCCGACGCCAGGAGAGGCGTCGTGCGACTTCACCCGGAGGTACTTGCGGCGTTGGGAATTCGCGAATGGGATGCCATCGCCCTGGTCGGAGCGCGTCGAACCGCGGCTGTGGCAGCTCGCGCACCGGCAAATACGCCTCAGGGCACCGCTCTGCTCGATGACGTCACACTGTCCAATGCTGGAATCAAGGAGAACTCCTCCGTGGCGGTGGCGCCAGTGAAGGTCTACGGAGCGAAGTCGGTGATCGTCAGTGGATCCGCCCTCGCTGTCGGATCTATTTCCGAGGTGACTCTGCGGCAGGCGTTGCTCGGAAAAGTCCTCGGCGTCGGGGATACAGTCTCACTCCTCCCTCGCGATCTCGGCCCCGGGACAAGCACAAGTCTTGCGACGCAGGCACTCTCACGAACCTTCGGCGTGGCGTGGACGACCGAGCTCTTGACGGTGTCTTCGGTCGAGCCAGCGTCAGGCCCGGTGAGCGTGCAGCCCAATTCAGCGGTGAGCTGGGGCGAAAAGACGCCAACAGTGGTAGCGGCTCGACGAGACCACCTCCCCGCAATCCCCGTCGGCGATCTGGTGGGCGTGACAACGCAACAGGCGAAATTGTCGGAGTGGCTGCGGCTCGCCCTGGACGAATCCGAACTGCTGGCAAGATTGGGCGCTTCCCCGCACCTGGGCGTCCTCATCACCGGGCCGGCGGGCGTCGGGAAGTCGACATTGGCGCGCTCGGTTCTTCTCGGCCGAACCGTCGAGGAACTCGACGGGCCCTCGATCGGAGCGCTCGAGGCCTCGGCGCGGGCGAATGCCGTAGCGGCGGCCATCGAGCGCCTCTCCAGCGGCGGAGTCCTTCTCATCACCGACATCGATGCTTTACTTCCCGCCGCTGCGGAACCTGCTTCCACTCTGGTGATCGATCAACTGCACCGAGCGATCAAGACTCCTGGCCTCGCGTTCGTTGCCACAACCGCTCATCCCGAGGCAACCGACGGCAGGCTACGTGCGCAGGATCTTTGCGACCGTGAGGTAACGCTGTCCCTCCCTGATGGGAAGGGCCGGACGGCGCTGCTCGAGTACCTCCTACGTACCGCGCCGACCGAGGGACTCGACCTCGAGGAGATATCTGCTCGCGCACCAGGATTCGTTGTCGCCGACCTTGCCGCGCTGGTTCGTGAAGCAGCATTAAGGGCGGCAGCACGCGCCAGCTCCGACAAAGAAGAGCCCCGCTTGAGACAGTCCGACCTGGTGGGCGCTCTGGAGGTCATCCGACCTCTTTCCCGTTCGGGCACAGAAGAATTGTCGATTGGGAGCATCACCCTAGACGACGTGGGCGACATGGTGGCTACCAAGCAGGCGCTGACCGAGGCCGTGCTGTGGCCCCTCCAACATCCGGACTCGTTCTCTCGCTTGGGCATCGAGCCTCCCCGAGGGGTATTGCTCTATGGCCCGCCGGGTTGTGGCAAGACATTCCTCGTTCGGGCGTTGGCGAGTTCCGGTCAACTCAGCGTCCATGCGGTCAAGGGCGCCGAACTGATGGACAAATGGGTCGGCTCTTCGGAAAAAGCTGTACGCGAGTTGTTTCAGCGCGCTCGCGACTCGGCGCCGTCGTTGATTTTCCTCGATGAAATAGATGCGCTCGCACCGCGCCGCGGTCAGAGTTCGGACTCCGGCGTCGGCGACCGCGTCGTCGCCGCGCTGCTGACAGAGTTGGACGGGGTCGAGCCGCTGCGGGATGTCGTTGTTCTCGGCGCTACCAACAGACCCGACCTGATCGATCCCGCTCTACTGCGACCGGGCAGGCTGGAACGCCTGGTGTTCGTACCGCCGCCCGACGCCGATGCTCGCGTGGCCATCTTGAAGGCGGCCGGCAAGTCGGTTCCGCTTGCCGACGACGTCGACCTCGACGCTCTCGCGGAGGCCTTGGATGGATACTCCGCGGCGGATTGTGCTGCGCTGCTACGCGAGGCTGCCCTGACGGCGATGCGCCGGTCACTCGATGCCGCTTCCGTCACCGCGGCCGATGTGGAAGCTGCGCGAAATACTGTGCGCCCCTCGCTCGATCCGGAGCAAGTAGCGCACTTGAAGGCCTACGGCGACAACCGTATGTGAGTGCGGATCCCCAGAACTGCTACAGCTTGCTTGGATTCGCACTCACAAACGGTCAGCTCCAGCGCGCTAGGATTCTGCCCGCCTCTGCAGTCAGTGCACCCTGGAACTTCGGACCGAAGCTGATGCGGCCGACACCGAGTGAGGCGAAGTGCGACAGATCCCCGCCGGTGGGGTCGGCGATTGCGTTGATGGGCAGCGGAAGTTCCTCGGCGAGCCGCTTGTAGTCGGCATCGCTGTGGAAGCCGACCGGGTACAGGCAGTCGGCGCCCACCGCTGCTGCGAGCTTCAGCCGAGCAATCGCGCGGTCGACGCGATCGCTTTCGTCGCCGATCTTCTTGACGAAGAGGTCGGTGCGAGCATTGATCACGACGTGCACGTCCGTAGCGTCCGAGGCCTCTCGGAGTGCACCGACGAAGTCTGCATGTTCTTGTGCCTCACGCAGACGCCCGCCTTCGCTGTGAACGGTGTCCTCGATGTTGAGTCCGACCGCTCCTGCAGAAATCAGACCGTCGATGAGTCTCTTCGGGTCCTCCCCGTACCCGGCCTCGATGTCCACCGACAGCGGGGCGTCGACGGCGGAGCTGATCTGCGAGATGCGTGCAAGGAGCTCGGCGAAAGTAATGCCTTCGCCATCGCGCTTGCCCATCGACTCCGATACCGGGTGGCTGCCGACAGTCAGTGCGGCGAAGCCTGCGGAGACCGCCAGATTCGCCGACCACGCATCCCAGACCGTGGGGAGAACAACGGGCTTGCCCGGCTTGTGGAGTTCGAGGAGGGTTGTTGCCTTCTGGGACAAGGTCGTCATTGAGACTCCTAAACATCGACGGCGAGGTGAACGTACGTTTCCCTCACAACATCCCACCACAGTTCTTCGTTACCCCGATCGATCGGATCGAGTTCCTTCACGGGCTGAGAGAATATGTTCGAGACGCTCGTATCCCTCGGTCACGCCCTGTTCCATGCCGCTCGAAACCATGCCGTCACGAGCTTCGATCGACGGATAGGTACTGTGGCTTTCCAACCGAGTTCGACCGTCACCGAGGTCTACGAAGGTCAGCGACTCGATGCTGACAACGTCCGGATATCCCTCGAACTCGAAGGTCTGAATGGCAAACTCGTTCTCCCGCACGACGTGGAAAACACCGTTGAAGGCGTAGCCCGTCCCTTCTGGATCGGTGTGGACGTATCGGTAGCGTCCCCCGGTCTCGAACTCGTAGGTTTCGACGTTCATCTCGTACCCATTGGGGCCGAGCCACTGTTTCACCAACTCGGGGTCCTTGTGGGCACGAAACACAGCCTCGACGGGGGCGTCGAACTCGCGGCTGATGTCGATGAACGGAACGCCTTCAGGTGCGTTGACGCCGACTGGATTACTCATTTCGGTTCCTCTTTCTCTATGTCCAGCAGCGCGTCGAGCTTTCTGAACTGCTGTTCGTGGATGATTCGGTACTTGTCGATCCAGGCGGTCAGTTCTTCGAGCCGTGCCGAATCGAGGTGAACTGGCCGTCGCTGCTTCTCTCGCGTTCGAGTCACCAGCCCGGCGGTCTCCAATACTTGGATATGCCTGGATACGGCTTGCTTGCTGATCTCGAACGGCTCGGCGAGATCGTTCACCGTCTGTGGCCCTCGACTGAGGCGGGCGATGATCGCGCGTCGTATCGGATCAGCAAGAGCGGTAAACGCCCCATCCAACCGATCAGCGGAAGACGAATCCACGCTCATCATCAACCATCTCCTTTATCAATGATCCTGTTGATTACATTAGGTCCCTATCCCGTGCGACGTCAAGAAATTCGGGCATTTCACGCCGATGATTCCGTGCAGTGAGTTTCATTTACATCGCACTTGTCACTTACTCCGAATGGATTCCCCCCGACCAAGCAAAGTAGAATGAAGTCAACCCCTGCTCGCCGGCGCTATACGCGGCCCGCGCGCATATCTCTTCTCTTGCCCACTACTTACCGCCGCCCAACGACCACCGCCTCGCTTGCTCAACAGAGGCGACCCGAGACGACGGAGTGCTTTTGCTCGGAATTCTGATTGCGCACGCGGTCGCTGCCCTCTTGTCGACGTTGTTCGTCCGCTGGTGGGGTCGCAACACCTTCTTCGTCCTGTCGCTCGTACCTTTGCTCAGCCTGGTGTGGGTATTCGCCAACTGGAACGTAGAACAAACACTGCACATCCAATGGGTCCCCGGCCTGTCGATGGACCTGGACATGCGGTTCGACTCACTGTCCGCAATCATGTCGCTACTCGTCCTCGGTATCGGCGCATTGATCCTTCTCTATTGCGCACGCTATTTCGAGGACGACGAACCGCGGCTCGGGATCTTCGCCGCCGAGATGATTGCGTTTTCCGGCGCAATGTTCGGGCTCATCACCAGCGACAACATGTTGGTGCTGTATGTCTTCTGGGAGATAACGACGGTTTTGTCGTTCCTACTCGTCGGCCACTACGCCGAACGCGCGTCGTCGCGCCGTGCCGCAACCCAAGCACTGCTGGTCACCACGGCCGGCGGCCTCGCGATGCTAGTGGGAGTCATCGTCCTAGGCCAGGCTGCCGGCAGCTACAAACTCTCCGACGTGGTCGCCGCTGCCCCGTCGGGCTGGCTTCCCGGGGTCGCGATCGTACTGATCCTTATCGGGGCTCTCTCCAAATCGGCCATCGTGCCGCTTCATTTTTGGCTTCCCGGGGCGATGGCCGCTCCGACCCCGGTCAGTGCATACCTGCACGCGGCAGCGATGGTGAAAGCCGGCATCTACCTGGTCGCGCGGTTGGCGCCTGCTTTCGCCGACTCGGGCCCGTGGCGTGCGACAGTGATCACTCTGGGCTTGCTGTCGATGATCATGGCGGGTTGGCGCGCCCTGCGGGCGTTCGACCTCAAGTTGATCCTTGCCTTCGGCACCGTGAGCCAGCTCGGATTTTTGATGGTGCTCGTCGGAATCGGGACCGAGAAAGCCATGCTCGCAGGCCTCACGATGGTCATCGCGCACGCCATGTTCAAGGCAACGCTGTTCATGGTGGTCGGCGTCATAGACCACACAACAGGCACCCGTGACATCCGCAAACTCGCGCACCTGGGGAAGAGGGCGCCGATCCTCGCCGCGGTAGCAGCGCTGGCGGCAGCCAGCATGGCGGGCCTGCCTCCGTTCGTCGGATTCGTAGGCAAGGAAGCCGCGCTGTCAGCGGTCATCGGATCTCCGGTTCTGAACCCGGCCGTCAGCGCAGTCGTCGTGACCGGGATGGTTGTCGGTTCGATCCTGACCGTCACGTACAGCATTCGTTTCGTGTGGGGTGCCTTCGGCCGCAAGCAGCTCGAACGGCCGAGTCCCGCAGTGAAGAAAATGCACCAACCAGCGGCTCTGTTTCTCGCGGCACCCACGTTCCTTGCTGCTCTCGGTCTCGTAGCAGGCATCTTCTCCCCCGTTGTCGATAAGCTGGTCAGCCCATATGCGCGCACCGTGAATCAGTACGGGCAAGAGTCGTACCACCTATCGCTGTGGCACGGCTTCAACCTGCCGCTAGGGCTGACCGGAATTGTCGTGAGCGGCGGTATTGCACTGTTCATCGCTCACCGCATACTCAATCGACTCAAGTTCGAGCACCCACCATTGGGAAACGCCGACCGCATCTACGACACAGTCCTCAAGTCCATGGACATTTTGTCCATCAGGTTGACCGGCACGACGCAGCGCGGGTCGCTACCACTCACCCAGGGCACGATCCTGCTCACTATGGTGCTGTTGCCGATGGTGGTTCTCGCCGTGGGATCGACGCCGAAACTAGACGTCGCCCTGTTCGACACTCCGCTTCAGCTCGTGGTGTCCATCCTCGTAGTGTTGGGTGCGCTCGCGGCTACCGTCCTGCGCAACCGCCTCGCCAGTGTCATCCTGGTCGGCCTGACCGGCTACGGCTGCGGCGTCATCTTCGCAATCCACGGCGCTCCCGACCTGGCGCTGACTCAGTTTCTCATCGAGACATTGACGCTCGTCGTGTTCGTTCTTGTCTTGCGCAAACTTCCTGCCGAGGTCGATGGCCGGCTTACCGTGGGCTTTCGTTTGCCGCGGGCTGTCCTTGCCTGCGCAGTCGGGGCGACGGTGACCATCCTGGGCGCGTTCGCGATGAATGCGCGCAGTACCGCGCCGATCTCACTGCAGCTGCCCGACGCGGCGTACCTACTCGGTGACGGTAAGAACATCGTCAATGTTCTTCTTGTCGACATTCGGGCGTGGGACACCCTCGGCGAGATCTCGGTGCTGCTCGTCGCAGCAACCGGCGTGGCAAGCCTGGTCTTCCGCAATCGTCGTTTCGGTAGCGCGCCCCGTGTTTCCGACGCCCCGGCGACCGACGGCACCAACGGCAACGGAAGTAACAACGGCAACGGAAGTTCCGACACTACGTGGCTGTTCGGCGGCGACTTGATCGATCCAAGACATCGTTCTCTGGTTCTCCAGGTCACCACGCGAATGCTTTTCCCGACGATCATGGTCATGTCTGTGTATTTCTTCTTCTCGGGTCACAATGCGCCGGGTGGCGGTTTCGCGGGCGGCCTCACTGCCGGCCTGGCACTGGTATTGAGGTATCTCGCCGGTGGGCGTTACGAACTCGGCGAGACCGTTCCCATCGATGCCGGGAAGATCCTCGGTCTGGGGCTGATCTTCGCCTCTGGTACCGCGATCACCTCACTGTTTCTCGGTGCACCGGCCTTGTCGTCTGCGACGGTGGAAATGTCGCTGCCACTTCTCGGCGACATCAAACTTGTCACTGCATTGTTCTTCGATCTCGGTGTCTACCTCATCGTGGTCGGCCTCGTACTCGACATTCTTCGTAGTCTCGGAGCTCGTCTCGACTCGAAGATGGAAATGCAGAGTGCGGTGAAAACCCGATGACAGCGAACCTCGGAATGCTGCTCGTGGTGGGCGTCCTCGTCGCAACAGGTGTGTATCTGTTGCTGGAACGCTCGATCACCAAGATGCTGCTGGGCCTGCTGTTGTTCAGCAACGGAGTCAACATACTGATTCTCACCGTCGGTGGTCCCCCCGGAAGTCCGCCGATCGTCGGGCGCGAAACATCGATTTACGACACCATGGCAGACCCGTTGGCGCAGGCGATGATTCTGACGGCCATCGTTATCACGATGGGGATCGCCGCCTTCGTACTCGCGTTGGCCTACCGATCCTTCACACTCAACACGAAGGACGACGTCGACAACGACCCCGAGGATGCCAAGGTCTCCAAGCGTCGTTCGATGGCAGACATGCCAGACCGCGACCGCTCGGACGACCCGCTGACCGGCGAACCCAGTTTCAGCGGCGACGCTTTCGACGCACGCGGAAACCCCATCCCCGTCGACCAATTGACCAACATCGAGGACCTCGAGTGCTACGAGGATCTGCATGACGGCGACTTCGACGACAACTTTGACGACAACGACGAACCCGACGTGAAAGGACTCGACGGCATCGACAGTGCTGAGAAGGACACCGCGGGGAGAGATCGCCCTGACAAGACGACGCCGGAGAAGGGCGGCGCGACATGACCGTCTCCACTGGCCCGATCGATGTCCTCACCCCACTTCCGGTACTGATTCCACTGTTTGCCGCAGCCCTGACGCTCGTGGCAGGCCGTCGCCCCCGGGCGCAGCGGTTCATCACCATGGTTGCGTTGTCTGCAGTGGTGGCGGTGTCCGGAGCGCTTCTGTTCTTTGCGGATCGGGACGGTGCACACGCCCTGCAGGTCGGTGGTTGGGATTCGCCCATCGGAATTTCGCTGGTTGTCGACCGACTGTCGGCGATGATGCTGGTGGTCAGCTCGATCGTGCTGCTGGCGGTCATGGTCTACTCCATCGGCCAAGGCCTTCGCGATGGCAACGAGCGCCAGCCAGTATCGATCTTCTTGCCGACGTATCTCGCTTTGACAGCAGGTATCTCCAACGCATTTCTCGCGGGCGACCTGTTCAACTTGTACGTCGGCTTCGAGGTTCTGCTCGCTGCCTCGTTTGTGCTTCTGACGTTGGGGGCAAGCGCAGACCGTGTGCGTGCAGGCGTCTCCTACGTCATGGTGTCGATGGTGTCGTCGCTGATCTTCCTCATCGGCATCGCCCTCGTCTACGGCGCCACCGGCACACTGAATTTGGCGCATATAGCGACCCGCCTCGACGACATTCCGTCGGGTACGAGAACGGCTATTTTCGCAGTACTCCTGGTGGCGTTCGGGATCAAGGCCGCGGTGTTTCCGCTGTCGGCGTGGTTGCCGGACTCCTACCCCACTGCGCCTGCCCCCGTCACCGCCGTGTTCGCTGGCTTGCTGACCAAAGTCGGTGTGTACGCGATCATTCGCGCCCATACGCTGCTGTTTCCGGACGGCAGTCTGGACAACGTGCTGATGGTGTGCGGCCTGCTGACGATGCTCGTCGGGATATTCGGCGCGATCGCACAGAGCGACATCAAACGACTGTTGTCCTTCACCCTCGTGAGCCACATCGGCTACATGATGTTCGGCGTCGCGTTGTCGACGCAGGCGGGCCTATCGGGCGCCATCTACTATGTCGCGCACCACATCATCGTCCAGACGACCCTCTTCTTGGTGGTCGGTCTCATCGAGCGTCAGGCAGGGTCCGCGTCACTGAGACGCCTCGGCGGTCTGGCCGCTGCGAGCCCGTTGCTGGCGATCGTATTCCTGGTCCCCGCACTGAATCTCGGTGGTATTCCGCCGTTGTCTGGTTTCATCGGCAAAATTGCGTTGCTTCAAGCCGGGAGCGCCGACGGTAGCGTGCTGGCCTGGATTCTCGTCGCCGGTGGAACGATCACCAGCCTGCTGACGCTTTACGTCGTGGCCCGCGTCTGGACCAAGGCATTCTGGCGGGCCCGCGCTGATGCTCCAGAGGGAGATCTCGCGGACAACAGCCCGTCGGCCCTACTCGACGACTCGTCCGACATCCAGTTCGGTGACCGCGAGGATGTCGGACGTATGCCGGTGTTCATGCTCGTCCCGACGGTGGCATTGGTGATAGTCGGTCTGGCATTGACGATATTTGCAGGCAGGATCATCGACATCAGTGATCGTGCTGCGGCGGACCTACGGGACAGATCGATCTACATCGACGCCGTCCGCGGCGCGGAGTTCGTCGGCGACAATGCCTGGCAACAGAGCGCGACCGAACAGCCAGCCGACGAGGCAACGGGGGGCCGATGAAGTACCTGAACCGCTTTGTTCTGCTTCGTCTGTGGATCCTCACGTGGTTGACCGGCGTATGGGTTTTGTTGTGGGGCAATGTCAGCACCGCGAACGTGCTCGGCGGCATTGCCGTCGGAATCGGCATCATGGTGCTACTTCCGCTCCCGAAAGTTCCAGTCGAGGGTCGCATTCACGTGCTCGCGCTCGTCAGGCTGGCCGGTGTGTTCGTCTACTACGCCGTGGAATCGAGCTTCAGTGTCGCCTGGTTGGCGATTCGTCCGCAGGCGCCCCCGGTGACGGGCGTACTGCGCTGCCGAATCGCCATCAAGTCCGACTTGGTGCTGACACTGTGTGTGGACGCGTTGAACCTGATCCCGGGGACGATAGTGCTCGAAATCGACCAGACTCGCAGGCTCGTCTACGTTCATGTTCTCGACGTCGGTAGCCAGAAAGCAGTCGACGCGTTCTATCGTTCTGTACGCCTGCTCGAGAAACTTTTCATCGCTGCCTTCGAACGCGACTCCGAATGGCTACCGAGTCCACTGCACTTCCAGGAATACGAGCGTTACCACGGGGTCTTCGGTGACGATGTGGAGACTACGCACAGGGACCGCGATCACAAAAAGATCGACGACGCCTCAAAGAGGAACACAGAGTGACGGTAGTTATCGTAATCGCCGGTATTTTATTGACCGGAGCAGCTGTCCTCACCACGTACCGGTTGCTGGCAGGCCCAGGAACCCTCGACCGCCTAGTAGCGATGGACACCATTCTCGCGGTGTCTATCTGTGGTCTTGCACTGTGGTCGGTGTACAGCTTCGACACCACCCTGGTGCCTGCGATAGTGGCGCTGTCGCTGGTGAGTTTCATCGGGTCCGTCAGCGTTGCACGATTCAGGGTGAGGGACGAATGAACGCAATCCTGCAGGTGGTAGCGGCGGCACTCATCCTGATCGGCGCGGCTCTGGCGTTCACTGCCGCGGTCGGTATCGTGCGATTCCCCGACACGCTTTCACGAATGCACGCAGCCACAAAGCCGCAGGTCGTAGGACTTCTTCTTGTGCTGACCGGCGCGGTAATCGAGCTCCGCGGCAACGTCGACATCTGGATGTTAGTGCTGGTAGGCGTCTTTACGCTCGTGTCGGCTCCAGTTATTGCACACATAGTCGGGCGGGTCGCCTTCCGCGAGCAGCGTGGCCGCGACGGACTCCTGATCATCAACGAGATGGAGCCGGAAGAGACAGACTGAGCTCGTCGGTCCGTCCGACCCACACCGCGAGAGTCGACCCCGGTGCCGCGAAGAACGTCGCATAGAACATTCCAACGACCAAGCCCATCAGAAGCATGATCAACGGTCCGAACAGTCCCGGATACGTCGCGATCGGAACAGCTAGATAGCGGTAACTCAGCAGCAGCACAGCCATGACCACCACGCCGCAGAGAACCAGGCGGATGCGGACGCGATCCCAACCTCGTTCGGGGTTGCGAAGCATGGACTCGAGGGTCAGGCACAGCACAACTCCTGCAACGAGGTCGACACCGTAGTGGTACCCGAAGCCAAGTGTCGCCAACAACGTTCCTACCAGCCACGCTGTGCCGCCCAGTCGAAGCCACCACGGGCCGCGTCGAGAATGGATGAACAGGCTCAACGCCCATGCCGTGTGCAGACTCGGCATGCAGTTGCGTGGTGTCTGCGCATCGAACCCGATCTCTGACGGCTGCGTATCGAACGGCGCTGTGCCGAACGGGCCTACACCGGGCCAGAAATTGCCGACTTGAAAGCCATTACCGTCGGGGCCGTACGCGAACATTGGACCGACGACAGGAAAAAGAATGTAAAAGATCGGGCCCAACAGTCCGATCAACAGAAAAGTACGAATCAAATAGTGCGACGGCCACGCCTGCCCCGAGCTGACACCCCGAAGTTGGTACACGGCGACGGCAATGGCCGCGATCGGCAACTGGATGTAGATCCAGTGCAACACCGCGTACGCAACAGGCCCCACGGCAGCAAAAGCATGCGCTACCAGCCACGCCGGGTTACCGAGTGCATGATCGGCGAGTTGAACGTATTCGTCGAGAACCTGCGGGCGCACGATCGTCGTGATCTGCAACCAGGTGTCGCCCGCTTTGGTCGCGAGAATAAGTAATGCGCCGAGGCAGGCTGCTTTCAGGCCGCTGTTGTTACGGGTCCACAGGGTGTACGCAGCAAGACCGGTCAGGGCCAGGACTGCACCGTTACCGATTGCGAGAGATTGCCCGGATTCCAGCCTGATCAGGGCGCCGGAGGTGTCGATGAGCACAGCGGCCGTCAGCGTCCAGATTCGTACCCGTGCGCCGACGCCCACCATCGCGAGAGCAAGTGCGCCCCACGGAACCGCCATCGACTTGGGTGTGCCGAAGAAATCGTTCCAGATACTGGGCAGGGGGCCGGAAAACCCCTTCAGCGAGGCCACGATCTGCAACGAGCCGAGAAGCAGCGCAACCGCGACTGCGCCGATCGCGTAATACCGTAGGCCGCTGGACGCACCGACCTCGGCATCCTCGGTCAGCCGCTCCGCCTCGTACACGTCGCTCATAGTAAACGGAAAGTGAACGAATAATTGAATCGAGGAGACTAAGTGCGCAGGTCGGCCACAAGTGACGCAGCGACTGCGCGAAGATCCCCACCGGAGTTGGCGGAAACTTCTCGTTGCCGCTGATACGACGCGCCTCGGCGTGGGATCTCAGCGACCGAGGCCAGTTCGTCGACACATCCGAGGCGTCGCGCAGTGGGGGTCAGCTTCTCGAGTAGATCCGAGAGGTCATCGGTCACGAGCCGCTCGTTGCTGTCCGCGTCGAGAATGATCTCGGCGTCGAGTCCATATCTGGCTGCGCGCCACTTGTTCTCCTGCACATGCCACGGAGGAATAGTAGGAAGTGTTTCTCCAGCTTCGAGGCGCTCATCGAGATCGACGATCAGACAGTGAGTCAACGCAACCAACCCGGCCAACTCACGCTTGGTCGATGCACCGTCGCAGACGCGAACCTCGATGGTCCCCCATCTCGGTGCG
>JBBSSG010000077.1:0-17354 GCA_038242295.1 Mycobacteriales bacterium
TGTTCGTCCTGCAAATCTTTATTGAGTACCCCCATCAGTCTTTGGCCGCCGTCGACATAGGCGCGCCACGCTCTCATTTCCGCAGTATTGAGCCACTGCGGGTCCCCCCCGGGACCAAAGGATCTCTCGGCCGTCACACGGCCATGTTAAACGTCGAAACTACCGTTGAGTAGCTCTATAGCGTTAATGTCGCATTCCGACCCGAAGAACGAGCTCGGAGAACCCCCGAACCGCATTCTCGATGGTCTCTGCATCCGCCATCTGTGCACACTGTGCACCGACGGCCCTAGGGTGGAGCAATGCACGCAATCACACTGACGGAGTTCGGATCCCCCGATGTCATGCAGTGGACCGAAGTGCCCGACCCACGACCCGAACGCGGGCAAGTAATCGTCGCCGTAGCTGCAACAGCGGTCAACCGCGCCGATCTGATGCAGCGGCAGGGCTTCTACCCCCCGCCCCCGGGAGCCAGTGAGATCCTTGGCCTCGAATGCTCGGGGACCATCGCCGAACTCGGCGACGGTGTGCACGGTTGGAAGATCGGCGACCGAGTGTGCGCCCTCCTCTCCGGCGGCGGATACGCGGAACAGGTCGCCGTGCCGTCGACGCAATTGTTTCCGATCCCGGGCGAGTTGGACCTCCATGCCGCAGCGGCACTCCCGGAGGTCGCGTTGACAGTGTGGTCCAACCTCGTGATGTACGGCGGGATGCGCTCAGGGCACACCGTGTTGATCCACGGCGGCGGGAGCGGAATCGGCACACACGCAATTCAAGTTGCGAAAGCACTCGGCGCGACGGTGGCCGTCACAGCAGGCTCGCCGGCGAAACTCGACTTTTGCGGCCCCCTCGGTGCCGACATTCTGATCGACTACAAAAAGCAAGACTTCGTCGAGGTTCTTCGCGAAAGAACCGAAGGTCACGGGGCCGATCTAATCCTCGACAACATCGGCGCCAAGTACTTGGAGCGCAACATCGACGCTCTCGCAATGGACGGCAAGCTCATCACCATCGGTATGCAGGGCGGCGTCAAGAGCGAACTGAACTTCGGGGCATTGCTCGCCAAACGCGGCACCATTCATGCGGCGGGGCTTCGCGGACGACCCGAGACTGGGCCGTCGAGCAAAGCGGACATCGTTGCAGCACTGACCCAGCGACTTTGGCCACTGATAGAGGAAGGACGAGTCGGTCCGATCGTGCACGCCGAGATTCCGATAACCGAAGCAGCGCAAGGACATCGGATGCTCGACGGCGATGCCATCGGCAAGGTGATCCTGCGCGTCCAGTAGTGGCGGGGTGCGGAACGGCCTCTAGATCAGCTGGACGAGCGCCTTGACCAGTTGGTCGATCTCGTAGCGCGTCGTATACGGCGCCAGGCCGATGGTGACAGCGCCGCCCTCGTCGTTGACGCCCAAGGCGTCGAGAAGCCGGCTGCCACTATGAACACCACTGACGGTGCCGATGCGATTCTGTGCGAGATGCTCCGAGACCTTTTCGGCCGACATGTCGGCGACGGTGAAGCTGAGTGTCGGAATGCGGCTCGGGGCGTTGCCGAGAACCATGACGTGATCGAGCTTTTTCAGCGAACGCATCAAGTAGTCGAACAATCGGTCGTGATAATCCTGCAGCGACCCGATAGACAGCTCGAGCCTCTCCCGCCGAGTCCCTGTGGCAGCGTCGTCGAGGTTGGCAAGATAATCGATCGAGGACACCACTCCGGCAAGCAGCGCGTACTGATGACCGCCGACCTCGAGCCGTTCGGCGCCCTTGGCGTAAGGGTTGAGCGACATCGACGGAATTCGGTCCAACAACCCCGGGTCGCGGAACACCAGTGCCCCAACCTGCGGGCCACCCCACGCCGATGCGCTGACGGCGATGACGTCTGCACCGAGTTCGTTGATGTCGACATGTGCATACGGAGCCGCCCCGGCCACATCGACGACGATGAGTCCGCCGACCGCGTGGACGCGATCGGCTGCTACTCGAACATCAGGGGCAGAGCCGACGATCGGGGACGCTGCGGTCATCGCCACCAAACGCGTCGTGCTGTCGATAAGTTCTTCGAACTGCCAGCTCGGCAGCTCACAAGTGTCGATTTCGACCTCGGCCCATCGGACCTTCGCTCCGTAACGATTGGCGATTCGCAGCCACGGGGCGACATTGGCTTCTTCGTCGAGCCTCGACAACACGAGACCTGTACCGAGGCCCAGACGCGAAGACAACGACTCGGCGAGCCAGGCCAGCATCGTCGCGCGGTCAGGGCCCACCACGACCCCCGCGGGGTCGCCGCCGACCAGGTCAGCGATGGCTTGCCGTGAGGCTTCGATCAATCCCGCGCTTCGTCTCGATGACAGGTGGCCAGAACCATGTGTAGGAGCACTTCCGCGAAATGCCGTCGACACCGCAGTCGACACCCGGTCGGGGATCTGCATACCGTTCTGCGGATCCAAATGAATCCAGCCGTCACCCAATGAGGGGATCGACCCTCTTACTCGCGCGACGTCGTACCCCATGCCCGATACTCTAAGCGTCGATTTCGTGAGCGTGTGTTCCACATCCCCTATTGGGATCGACGACACTGCTGACTCGCACGGTTCTCATCCCTCCACCCCGATCAACGAACAGAACAATTGGACCCGCTCGTCGCACAACCCTATGTAACACGCAAGGATGGCGGTATGACGCAATCGGACTCGAAGTCGAATCCCGAAGCCGGTGACCACGTCGTTGTGATCGGCCCCAATGGACAGCCTCTCGCACTCAGCCTGGAAGAGGCAACTGCTGCAGCAGGCCGAGCTGCGGCGACGGACACCAGCGCGAGCACCGAACCGCAGCTGTCGGAGATGGTCGAGCAACCCGCGAAGGTCATGCGGATCGGCACGATGACCAAACAGCTCCTCGAAGAGGTTCGCGCGGCCCCGCTCGACGATGCGAGCCGCAGCCGCTTGAAAGAAATTCATCAGTCCTCGATCCGCGAGCTCGAACAGGGCCTCGCACCGGAGCTCCGCGAGGAACTCAAACGCCTCGCGCTGCCGTTCGGTGAGGACTCGATCCCCTCGGACGCTGAGCTACGCATCGCCCAGGCGCAATTGGTCGGTTGGCTCGAAGGACTGTTCCACGGCATCCAGACGGCGTTGTTCGCTCAGCAGATGGCGGCGCGGGCTCAGCTCGAGCAGATGCGTCAGGGCGCGTTGCCTCTCGGAGCGGGCTTGGGCTCAGGTGGCCCGGGCAGCGCCGGCCACCCGAGCGGCGGCGGTACCGGCCAATATTTGTAGGCCGGGCGTGGAGCCTGCGGAATGCCCCCCCAGAAGAGAACAGGTAAGGTCGACCGACGTGTCAGCCCCAGCGAAGAATCCCGAGAACGAAACAGGAGAGCGCGTGCCCGTGCCAGTTTCGGACTCGCAAACGTACTCACGTGCGTTCCAAGACCTACGTGTTGGTTTTGCTTCCCGTGAGCTGTGGTTGCATCTGGGATGGCAGGACATAAAGCAGCGTTATCGGCGTTCGGTGATCGGGCCGTTCTGGATCACCATCGCTACCGGTGTGCAGGCCATCGCTATGGGTCTGCTGTATTCGGTCTTGCTCGATCTGGACCTGCGCACTTTCCTCCCCCATGTCACGGTCGGTCTGATCGTCTGGGGTCTGATCAGCGCGTCGATCCTCGAGGGCGCGGACGTATTCGTCGCCAACGAGGGACTGATCAAACAGTTGCCGTCGGCGCTGAGCGTGCACATCTACCGCCTGGTCTGGCGACAGCTGTTGTTGCTCGCCCACAACTTGTTGATCTACGTGATCATCATGGCGGTCTTCTGGCCACCCAACGGGTTCCATTGGTCCGATCTATCGGCGATTCCGGCGCTCGCGCTGATCACTGTGAATGCAGTGTGGGTTTCCATTCTGTTCGGCATCGTTTCCACGCGCTACCGGGACATCGCGCCGATCCTGGGCAGCCTGGTGACATTGCTGTTCTTCATGACCCCGATCGTGTGGTCCACAGCGGGTCTCGATCAGATGGGCGGGCAAGCCGCAGAGCGGGCAAAGCTGGTCGAGATCAACCCGCTGTTCCACTACCTCGAAATCATTCGCGCACCGATGGTCGGCGGCACCCAGCAACTGCACAGCTGGTACATCGTCCTCGGTTTCACGGTCATCGGCTGGGCACTCGCCATCTTCGCGCTCAAGAAGTACCGGGCCCGCGTTGCCTACTGGGTTTAGGGGCTAATTCTCATGACAGTCAGCATCAGCACGCACAACGCGTGCGTCGACTTCCCGATCTTCGACGCCAAAACCCGCTCGCTGAAGAAAGCATTCCTCGGCAAAGCTGGGGGTGCGATCGACCGCAACAGCTCGGATGTCGTCGTCGTCGAAGCACTTCGGGACATCACGATGAATCTCAAAGACGGTGACCGCATCGGGCTCGTCGGTCACAACGGAGCCGGCAAGTCCACGCTCTTGCGAGTGTTGTCCGGAATTTACGAACCGACCCGAGGCACGGCAACCATTCGTGGTCGCGTCGCGCCTGTGTTCGATCTGGGTGTCGGAATGGACCCCGAGATTTCCGGGTACGAAAACATCATCATCCGCGGACTTTTCCTCGGTCAGACGCGCAAGCAGATGCTCGCGAAGATGGATGAGATCGCCGAATTCACCGAGCTCGGTGACTACCTCGACATGCCGCTTCGCACGTATTCGACGGGCATGCGGGTTCGTGTCGCAATGGGCGTCGTCACCAGCATCGATCCCGAGATCCTGCTGCTCGACGAGGGTATCGGAGCCGTCGACGCCGAATTCATGAAGAAGGCCCGCATCAGGTTGCAAGAACTCGTGCAGCGCTCAGGAATCCTGGTGTTCGCCAGCCATTCCAACGAGTTCTTAGCCCAACTGTGTGACCGCGCCATATGGATCGACCATGGGCAGATCCGCCTGGAAGGCGGGATCGAAGAGGTTGTCCGGGCCTACGAGGGCGACGACGCGGGAGATCACGTGGCGAGGATTCTCGAAGAGCTGGAGCGGGACAAGAATAGTGAGTGAAAAAATTGTCGGGGTGATCGTGACGCACAAGCGTCGGGAACTCCTCGCACAGTCGCTCGACGTCATCACGCATCAGAGCCGTCCGTTGGATCACCTCGTGGTCGTCGACAACGCGCACGAGGAAGCGGTCCGCGACCTCGTCGACTCGGTGGACATTGCGTCGACGTACCTTGGGTCGCATCACAATCTCGGTGGCGCAGGCGGTTTCGCACTCGGCATCTTGTACGCGCTGTCGATAGGTGCGGACTGGGTGTTTCTAGCCGACGACGATGGCCGGCCCGAGGGGCCCGATGTTCTGAAAACCTTGTACGACTGCGCATTGAATCACGATCTCGACCAGGTATCGCCCGTGGTCTGCGATATCGACGATCCGGACCGTCTGGCCTTTCCGCTGCGGCGGGGAACCTCATGGCGCCGACTACGATCCGAGCTGATCGACCCGAACAATCCGGGCGACGACCTGCTCGAAGGAATCGCATCTCTGTTCAACGGCGCCCTGTTCAAGGCGTCGACAATCGATGCTGTGGGTGTTCCGGATTTGCGACTGTTCGTACGCGGCGACGAGGTGGAGATACACCGCCGATTGCAGCGATCGGGCCTGAAGTTCGGTACGTGTTTGACGGCGGCGTACGTGCATCCGAACGGCGCCGACGAGTTCAAGCCGATTCTCGGCGGCCGTATGCACACGCAGTACCCCGACGACCCGGTGAAGCGATACTTCACCTACCGCAACCGGGGCTACCTGATGTCGCAGCCCGGGATGCGAAAGCTTCTGCCGCAAGAGTGGATTCGGTTCAGCTGGTATTTCCTTGTGACCACTCACAACCCTAAAGGCTTGGCGGAATGGCTGCGTCTGCGCAGCCTCGGGCGTCGGGAACATTTCCGGCGCTAGCCGAGTAGAGTCTGCGATCCACCCGAGTGAGGCCTGCGGAATGAGCCGCCAAATCACCGACGCTCATCCTCGGCTACCGTGTGCGCATGAGCGAACCTCGGAAGCTGACGGATCGACTTCGGCATTCCGCACGAGAGAAACTGCAACGCGCAATCGGTGAAGTCCTCGACAAGCAGACCGCGCAATTAGCCGAGCAAACGGGCGACCAGCAAACGAAGCTACTCGAGATTCTCGAACGTCAACGGCGCGAGATCGACGACCTTCATGCGTTCATTCGAGGGCTGGAAATGCGCATGCGACGCGACATTCCGTACGCATCCGATGTCGAAGCTGCCGCGCAGAGCGCCGAGTTCGCCGAAGAGGTCATGCCCAAGGCGCCGACGTTCCTCAGGCCTCATGCGACGCTGCGGTTTGCGCTCGGTGAAGTGACCGTCCCCGGGATGGCCCTCGAGTTCGGCGTCGCCAGTGGGACGACCCTCGAGATCATCGCCGAGGAACTGGCATCGAAGGACGACGTCACCCTGGTTGCTGGGTTCGACGTCTTCTCGGGGCTCCCCGAAGCGTGGCGCACCGGCTTTCCCCAAGGTCTGTTCGAGCAAGAGAATCACCCGAAAGTACCGGGAGCAGAAATCGTCCCCGGCATGTTCGAGGATTCGCTGCCCGGGTTCCTGGAGAGAAATACAGACAAGCTCGCATTCCTGCACCTCGATGCCGACCTGTATTCGTCGACGGTCACTGTTCTCGACCTCGTCGCCGACCGGTTGGACGTAGGCACGGTCATCGTGTTCGACGAGTACTTCAACTTCCCCGGATGGCGCAACCACGAGTACCGGGCGTGGACAGAGTTCGTCGCGCGTACCGGCACCGAGTTCGACTACCTGGGATACACCGCAGACAACGAGCAGGTTGTGGTGCGGATCCGAACGGCACCGTCACCCATGTAAGTGCACGACCCGTCCTCAGCTGATCAGCGGCGCCCTGAAGAAGACTGCGCACCGCGGGTAGTATCTCGACGTCGGGTCAGGTCAGGACCCTTCCCCAAAACCGTTCGACTCGATGGAGCGTTAATGACTGAGGCAGCACCCGATATCGCACACAGCAGTGCAGATGTGCAATCGCGTTTGGTCGCGCACGATCCGCAATCGCGTTTCGTTGTCCAGCGCGGGTTGTTCTCAGGTCCGTCAGCCCTGATAGACGACGAACTGTATGCGCACATCGAGTCGGGTCTTGCGTATCGCTCTCGCTTCGAGATCGCCATAGAGCCAAACGCAGAGGTAGACACCAACACCTACTTCGGCCGCTTTCCCGCGAGCTACTGGCAGCGGTGGACGGCTGTGGACGCAGTGCGGGCGATGGTTCCGTATCGAGGGGCCGGCCGAATTTCGCTGGTCGCATCCGATACCGACGGCAGACTTCGCACCATCGACGCGGTCGATGTCGACGGCGAAGGCGTCGCCGACGTGTGCGGCCTGCTCGACAGATTTGTCGACGGAGGTGCGTTGTGGCTCAAAATCAATACACAGACAAAAACGTTGAAAGTACACAATGTCGAGTGGACCGTAGACTCTCCCGCGCAAATCCGGCCCGCCGCAGTGGTGGTGTGCACATTCAATCGAGCCGACGAATGCGCTGAGACGGTCTCCACCTTGGGGAATGACGAACAAGTCGTCGCGGGGCTCGATGCGGTCTACGTTGTAGATCAGGGCACTGACCTTGTCGAACAACGCTCCAAATTCCAATCCACCGCAACAGCACTGGGCGACAAGCTGGTCTATATCCGTCAACCGAACCTCGGGGGCGCGGGCGGCTTCACGCGCGGCATGTACGAGGTGACCGATGTCGTCGGCGCGGAGCACGCAAACGTCATTCTCATGGACGACGACATCCTTTGCGAACCCGAAACGGTCCTGCGCATCAGCGCTTTTGCAAATCTCACCGTCGAACCGTCCATCGTCGGAGCGCAGATGCTCGGACTGTTCCATCCCGATCGAATACTCGTCGGTGCCGAGCACGCGGATCTAACCGGACTGAAGGTCGGGATCCCCTCCACCAACGCGCTGGTCAACGCAAGTGTCGTCAAGAAGAGTCAGGACATCCGCGTCGACGCAGGTTACAACGGCTGGTGGACCTGCCTCATCCCTTCCGAAATCATCGCCGAAATCGGCTACCCACTCCCATTGTTCTTCCAGTGGGACGACGTCGAATACGCGATCCGGGCACGACACCGCGGATTCGCCACCGTCACACTTCCCGGCGCGGGGGTGTGGCATGCGGACTTCTCCTGGAAGGACTGGGACGAATGGCACCGCTACTTCAACATCCGCAACGGTCTTCTCACCGCCGCACTACACAGTGAATTCGACGGAAAAATACTCTTCCGCAGTTTGACTCGCGATCTCCTACGCTTCTTGGTCGGCATGCAATACGGGCTCGCATTCACCCACATCAAGGCCGTCGAGGACTTCATGCTCGGTCCGGACACGTTCCGCGACGGCGGCGTCGAAGCAGCAGGCAGTATTCGACGCGATCGGTCGCATTACTCCGAGACGGTGCGACATTCAGCAGCATCCGCACCTGAACTGCAAAACGCCGACTACCAGATCGCAAACGCTGCACCGTGGCCGAGCATGGAGGTACTCGTCCTCGCCAAACGAGTGGTCCAACAACTCCGCGGAGCGGTGAACTCACATCCCGTTGCAATCGCCAGTCGCGACGCACATTGGTGGCATGTATCCCTGTTCGGTCATGCCGTTGTCACTGACGCCTCGCAAGAGGGCGTGCGGGTACGCCGCCACAACCCGGAATTGATGAGAGAACTCATGAAACGGGGATTGCGCGCACACTGGCAACTGCGAAAGCAGGCGCCGACCATGCGCGAACAGTATCGACATGCCTTCGCGGACATGACCAGTCGCGCGAACTGGGCGCGTCTGTTCGGTAGATAAATCCGCGGGCTGATTCACTTACTCCGGAAGAAATCAGAGACCGGAGAGGGCTGCATTTTTGAGTTGGTGCCGCCGATGCCGGAGCGTAACCAGCCCCCGAGCCATGTTCACTACATCCGCCACAGCAACACGACTGGGCTGCGCTCGATGTGAATCGGACAGTCGAACCGGCAACTCGATCGGCTTCACGCCAGCGAGTTCAACGGCATAATCGAGTTCGGTGGTGAACAGAAAGCCTGGCTCCACCAGACTCGGGGCGAGCGTGCGCAGCAATTTGCCCTCGACGAGAAACGTTCCCTGCGGGTCTTTCGTTCGAGTGCCGAGAACGACCCGGCGCAGGGAAGTGAAGCCGAAGGTCATCACCGATCGAAGCAGACCACGCTGCACCTCGGAGTTTCGGTGAGCTTTCGATCCGATTGCTACCAGCGGCGACGTACCTGTGCGCGCGCCCCAGTCGGCCGCTGCGTCCAAATCGTCGAAACCGAACGGGAGATCGTCTGCGGTGAGCAAGACCTGATCGCCGCACGACGCAAGCACACCGACTCGGAGGGCGTTGCCCATTCCTTTGCAACTCGTCAGTGCCATGAACGAAACGGACGAATGCGACCAACGGTCCTGGAGGAGCCGACAGATATCAGCGGTGTCGTCGGTGGATCCATTTTCTACGACGATGATCTCTGCACGCCGGCCCGTCAAGTGCTCTGCGAAAGCCGCGACAGTGGATTCGATGACCTGCGCAGAATTGTGCGCCGGAATAACAATCGAAAGTTCTACTGCAGCTGCCTCCGAACTCGAACCCGGAGCTGGAGCTGGAGCTGGAGAAGCGAAAGCCACAGCTACCCTTTCAACGCGTCTCGGATGTCGTGAACGCTCGGAATACTACTCTTGCGGCAGGCGCACAATGCCCACCCGACCAACACCGATGAGGGCATTTCGTGAATTCTGATCGATCACTGGCCACCAGAGCACTTCCTCCCACCGCCCTGGCACTAACGGTAGCGCTGGCTGCGGCGATACCGATGTTCACCAACAGGTGGTTCTATTACTGGGACGACAGCGCCGCGGCATTCACTCCGGGCTGGCGAGTGATAGGCGAGCGTCTGCTCTCGGGGTCATGGCCGACGCTCATCCCTGAGCTCTGGGCCGGTGGCAACATCACTGCCGAGGCGCTCTACGGCACGTACAACCCGTTGTTGCTTGCCAACTCAGTTCTCATCGCATCGATTCCGAACCTGGCCATTGGCATCACGCTCGTCAAAATGCAGTTCATGGCGATTCTCGCGGTCGGCATCTACCTTCTCGCGAAGCAGTATGGAGCGCGGACTCCGATGGCGTTCGTCGCTGGATTCGCGATGCCTTTCGCTGGCTACACGCTGTATTTCGATGCTTCCAGCTGGGCGTCGGGTCTGTTTGCTTTCGCCTGGATCCCACACGTGTGGTGGTCGACTCGGGCAAGCGCACTCGGCCGGGTAAACCCCATCGTGTCGATCATCTTCGGCTTCATGGCGATGACAACGGGCAATCCGTACGGCGCTGTCGCAGTCGGCGTCGTCTACATTGCCGTCATCGCGGAGGTAATAGCGCACAAGGACTATCGCCGGATCGTGGCACTGGTCTGGAGTGGTGCTTCGGTTCTCGCCATGTCACTGATCGTGTACCTACCATTGCTGTTCACCACCGAAGTGTCGGTGCGTACCCAGTCGGGCGTCTCGAACGACGGCACGCTACGTCCGGGCCTCGGCGATCTCATCAACGTCAGCAGTCCGACGCACCTACCGATGGTCGAATCCTTCGGATCCAGCTTCATGACCGTTCCGATCGGCTTTCTGGCGTGGTTCATCGTCCCGCTGAGCCCCTGGATCAGGTGGCGAACCCTGGGTCGGTTGAAGAGGAACTCCGTATCGCTGATCGTGGTCGCCGGCATCTACGGCATCTTGCTGCTCGGCCCGTCGAATCTGTGGCTGTTCCGCTGGCCGGTGCGATTGATCGAGTACGGTCAGCTACCACTGCTGATCCTGGTAGCGGTCGCCATGAGCGCCGGCCTGGAGCGCAACAAAGTCGCGATGCGGAGCACCATTACCGGAGGTTTGCTCCTCCTACAGTTCTACCTCGCCTGGTCCAGTGTTCCCGATGATCTCGGGATTCATGCTCTCGCACTGGCGGTCTGCGGCGCACTGACTGCCGTTGCAATCGCGATGGCTCGCAGGCAACCTCGTTACTTCGCAGCCACCTTGGTAATTGGCGTCGTGGCAATACTTGCCTTGCAGACCAACGCATGGTTTCTGGGTAACAACAATGTCACTCCCTGGCGCTTCCCGAGGCAGCTGGCCTTCATGGAGGATCATTTCGACGACCGCTACGCCGGGAACACGTTTTCAATCGCCGACACCGGCACAATTCCACCACAGAACCCCACGTCGCAATGGGGTGATCTGGTCTTTGGCAATGCCTGGCAGGCCTCGGGTATCGATGCGATCAATAGCTATGCAGGCATCAGCTACGCGGATTTCGTGGATGCACTGTGCCTGAGCTACTACGGCGGCGTCACTTGCCCGGACGCGGTCGCACGATTGATGTCCGATGCGCCGGGTACCAATGTGTCCTGGATCGACGCGCTGAGACTCGAGACGATCATCGTGCAGAACAGCGGCCCGTACGGAGGACTGAGCGCACTCGACAAGCTCCCGAGCGACGAGTGGACGATCACCGACTCCGATGCTGTGACCGTCGCACGCAGAACGTCCGCACTGCCGTGGCCGGACGGGCGTCTATCTGCGACAAGTTCCGGTGCGGCAGTTACCGAGGACATCGCTGCTACCGACACTCGTGAGACAGTTCGCTACAGCGGTTCTGGCACAGCAACATTCGCCCTACTTGCTTGGCCAGGCTGGACGGCGACCGTAGACGGGGAGCCCGCCGAGTTGCGCGCCACCGACGGTGGACTATTGCAGGTCGACTTGCCCGAGGGCAGCGATACGGTCACACTCGAGTACGCACCGCCCGGCACCGCCGGTGGCGTTGCAATTGCGGCCTTCGGACTCTTGCTGGCACTGGCGCAATCGGTGACCGTAGCGGTTCGGCGCACACGACAGGACAGTTCGCTGAGCACATGTAGCGACCCGGTTCAGTGAGATGCTGACCGCGTCGCCTCGTCGACCGCCCGGTGTGCAGGCAGAATCGAATTGCGCTCGGCAGCGATATCTCCTGCTCCTTCCACCAAGTCCAGGAAATGATTCAGCTGCGCTGACAAAGGTTCTTCGCTGTAGCGAATAGTTGGAATCTCAATGATCGTCTGCTGCTGGTAACCGTCTCGATCTGTCGGCATGTCGTCATCGATGTGACGATAAATCGTGATGTCGCGTCGGAGTAGATCAATCTCGATCAGCCGGTCAGGCTCGAGTAATGACAACTGCCGGATCTTGCGCTGACTTACACGGCTGGCCGAAATAGTTGCTACCGCACCGGAATCGAAGCGCAAGATTGCGTCCGCGCAATCCTCCGCATTGTTCTCCCGCGACGATGAATGGAAGTAGCCGAACTCGCCTGCGACGAAATCGGGCTCAGAGCCGACAAAAGAGATTGCAAGATCTACATCGTGAATGAGGAGATCCGTCGCAACTCCCGTCGAAATCCGAGAAACAAACGGCGAATGTCTGATTCCGTTTACCTGCCAAATGTCACTCGCGAACTCGCGAGCCGTGCGCACGGCCGGGTTGAAGCGTTCGAGCAAGCCGCACATCAACGGGACATCGGCAGCTTCGGCTCGCTTGACCAACTCGACACTCTGTTCATAACTGGCCGCAAGCGGTTTCTCCACCAATACCGGCTTGCCTAGCTCCAGTACACGTGCCGCGATGTCGTAGTGCGCGGGCGTGGCTGCTGCAATGACAACAGCATCGATACCGGCGAGATCATCTAACTCGGCCGCCCAGTTGCACCCGAATCGCTGAGCCACGACTCGGCCCTGATCCTCGCGCGGTTCGACGAGTACCTCCAAGTCACAACGAGCGGATTGAGCGATGACTCGGGCATGGAGCGAGCCCATGCGCCCGGAGCCGACCAGTGCAATTTTAGGCTGTGCCATTACTGTCCCATCGCGGTGCGTACGGCGGACACCACGGCGTCCACGTCGTCGGAAGTCAAATTCGCGTGTACCGGAATACTCAAGCATCGTTCAGCTACCGACGATGCCACCGGAGTTTCTTCGATCACTACTCGCGGGTGTTCGCGGTAGCAGTCGTAGTCGTAAGCCGTTCTCGGGTAGTAGATTCCGCTACCGACGCCGGCGTCGGCGAGGCGTGCGGACAGCTCGTCGCGGTCAATTCGTGCATTCTCGTCGATCAGCAATGTGAATTGATGCCACACATGGCCCCGCCCCGGAAGCTCACGCGGCAACGTGAGGCCAGCCATATCCTCGAGGCCCATCGCAAGTCGCTCTGCGTTGCGTCGGCGCTGCTCGACCTGCTGCCGATACACCGCCAACTGCGGCAGCGCCAGGCTCGCCTGCAGATCGGTCATTCGATAGTTGTGACCCACCATCTCGTACTGGTAGCGCGCCCGCATCCCCTGATTGCGCAGAACCCGCAATCGATCGGCAACCGCTCCATCGTCCGTGGTGATCATGCCGCCTTCGGCGGTCGTCAGGTTCTTGGTGGCGTAGAACGAAAAGCAGCCGAGCCCGAACGTACCGACGCCTTGGCCGTCGAACGTTGCACCATGCGCCTGAGCCGCGTCCTCCACCACAGCGAGACCGTGTCTATCGGCAAGCTCACCCAGGGCAGACATATCGGCGGACTGACCATAGAGGTGAACCGGCATCAGGACCTTAGTTCGGTCATTGATCCGCAGTCCAACGTCGACTGAGTCGATATTGAAATCATTAGCTGAAATGTCGGCAAATCGGACAATGGCACCGGCGTCCAAGATTGCATTGAGTGTTGCAACAAATGTGAACGGGCTCGTCAGCACCTCATCGCCCGGTTGCAAGTCCTGAATTTCAAGAGCTGCTCCGAGAGCCGTCGTCCCATTGTTGACAGCCACAGCGTGCTTCGCGCCGATCATGGCAGCAAATTTTTCTTCGAATTTTTTGACCTTCGGACCCTGAGCAACAATTCCTGACCTCAGCGTATCGAGCACTTCACGCTCGACATCCTCGCCGAAAACGACACTGGAAATTGCTATCACTGGGGTCCCCCTCGGCCAATCTTTTCACGAGCCAGACACGTATCGATGCTGACGATTTGTCAGTGACACTATCGTCCACGGTGAGGTCCAATCACCAGACCTGCCGCGGGTAACGTAATTTTCCTAGAAGATAGCTGCGACATAATCACAGAAACAGGAGGCCGGTACCGGTGCCGAATGCCAGAGGCCAAGACTGCCGAATTCACGATACTGCGGTGATCGGCGACGGCGTCGTCATCGGCAATCGCGTCACCATCGGACCGTTTGCCGTGCTAACGGGTCCACTCGAGATCGGCGACGACTGCTGGATAGGCGCGCAGACAGTTCTCGGTTCGCCACCAGAAATCCTCGGCTACGAACACTTCACATCCTACGAAAACCCTAGCAGTGGATTCGGCATCGTGATCGGAGCGGGCACCGTCGTCCGTGAACTGACTGCTGTGCACAAGGGCAGTGAACGCCAGACGGTCATCGGTGCCAACTCGTTCATAATGAATCGAATATCCGTCGGCCACGACGCGCAACTCGGAGACAACACCGTCGCGGCGCCGGGAGTAACTTTCGGCGGACATGTGACTATTGGCCCCGGCTGCAACATGGGCATGAATAGCACGATCCACCAGCGCCGCGTCATGGGAGCCGGGGCCATGGTGGGGATGGGCGGAATCGCCACCAAGGACGTCCCGCCGTTCGCCACAGTCGTCGGGAACCCGGGAGTGCTACACGGGGCCAATACCGTCGGTATGTCCCGCAAGGGGTATTCGGAGGCGGACATCGAAGTAGTCGGTTCCGCCTACGCAGCACGCCGCCTACCCGACCTCAGCGCCCTGAGTGAAACGACCGCAGCAGCATTCACCTGGTGGCGAGACCGGGCAGAAAGGCCGCTCATCAAATGACCGAGGATATCCCCGCCTCTAGTGGCAAGAAACTTCTCGGCACTATCTTCCGAGTACTCGTCACCGTCGCAATCGTCGTAGCGATCGTTTTGGCAGTGCGGTCACAGTGGTCCGAGGTCAAGGACACGATCACCTCGTTGAGCATCTGGTCGCTGCTCGGCTCGGCGGTATTTATTTTTTTGGGTATGAGTGCTGCGGTCCGGGCATGGCAGCATGCGCTCGGTGCGCTGGAGTATCCGATTCCAGCCTTCGACGCAGCACGCTGCTACCTGGTCGGACAGCTCGGCAAATACCTTCCCGGTAGTGTCTGGGCGTTCGTTCTGCAGGCTGAGTTGGTCCGTCGCGCCGGCGTGTCGCGCGCCGCGGGATTCACGGCCGTCCTCGTAACGGTGGGGTTGAGTACAACCTCGGCCCTGGTGGTCGGCCTACTTGGCTTACCTGCATTGTTCGATGTCAGCACGATCGCCGCCGTTGCTGTGATCGTGCTAGTTCCAATCGCACTGACTTGCGCCTATCCCCCGGTGCTGACGCGATTGGTGAATCTGGCGCTCAAGATACTGCGCCGGGCACCGCTGAGTGCGCCCCTGACCATGCGCAAGATCGGGCTATCGATCGGCTGGTGCGCAGCAAGTTGGGTCCTCTACGGCGTACACCTGTGGATTCTTTCGTCCAGTTCTGCTGGATTTCAGATCGACGGACTGATCCAGTGCATCGGCGCCCTGGCACTCGGTATGTGCGCAGGCGTGCTTGTCGTCGTCGTCCCGTCAGGTATCGGCGTCCGCGAGGCCGTAGTGGTCGCCGCATTGTCGCCGTTCATGGACGCAGGAGTAGCACTCGGACTGGCGTTGGCATCTCGTCTGGTGTTTACACTGTGCGAAGTAATTGCCGGCGTCGTCGCCGCTGCATCCGGCTCACGGGCATTACGCAACCTCCTCGTACACAGCCACTCTCGAATTCCGGCTGGCTAGGGCTACCGCTCGGTTCCCAGACACCGACGAAACTTCCGCACGAAATTTCTCGGCCACCTGTGTGCTCGGTACCATCCAATCAAGTGGAAACGGGTTGTGCAGCCCCAGCGCGGGATAGACGAAAGCATCGTCGGGCGGCACTGCGACATTGTGGTTACACCGTGCGAACAACTCTCCAGTGAACATGAAGCGCAATCGTCAGTGCCGGTGCACCCTGTAGCGCCCTCCGAGCGCGCACAGACAGGTCTCGATACGTCAGGACGACACTATCGATTCTTTTCCCGCATAACCGACTTCGGTCGCATCCTTCTGTGGTCGCCACCAATCCTCATTGTCGCGATACCAGTCGACCGTCGCTTTCAACCCACTTTCGAAATCCACATACGCTGGCGTCCAGCCTAATTCGTCGCGAAGCTTGGTCCAGTCGATGGCGTAACGCAGATCGTGGCCCGGCCGGTCGGTGACGAAATCGAAAGCGTCGGCGGCCTGCCCTGTCTCTTCGAGAATGGTCCCGAGAACCTCGCGGTTGTTCTTCTCGCCGTCGGCACCGATCAGATAAGTCTCCCCGATACGACCCCTGTCGATGATGGCCCAGACAGCGCTGTTGTGGTCGTCGACGTGAATCCAGTCGCGCACATTCTGACCCTCGCCATAAAGCTTGGGGCGTAGACCACTGAGGATGTTAGTGATTTGCCGCGGAATGAACTTCTCGACGTGCTGGTACGGACCGTAATTATTGGAACAGTTCGAGATTGTCGCCCGCACCCCGAACGATCGCGCCCAGGCACGCACCAACAGATCGCTCGACGCCTTGGTCGAGGAGTACGGGCTCGACGGGTTGTACGGGGTCGACTCGGTGAATCTCGCAGGATCGCCGAGCTCGAGATCGCCGTAAACCTCGTCGGTGGAGATGTGGTGGTAGCGGACGTCATGCTCGCGGACAGCCTGCAGCAGCGTCGTAGTTCCGATGACATTGGTGTGGACGAACGGCCACGGATCATTGAGGCTGTTGTCGTTGTGCGATTCGGCTGCAAAATGCACGACGAGATCGGTGCTTCCCACGAGCCTGTTCACCAGATCAGCATCCGCGACGTCGCCATGGACGAAGTCGACCTTGTCCGCGACCGAGGCCAGCGACGCTCGGTTGCCGGCATAAGTCAGAGCGTCGAGCACCGTAATCTCGACATCCGGTCTCTGCGCAACGGTCAAATGGACAAAGTTGGCGCCGATGAAACCAGCGCCCCCGGTAACCAGCATCTTCATGAGGTCAACCATACCGGCGTGCCTGCTTTCGAACGGTTCCCTTCACACCCCGTGTTAGCGTTTCGTCGACTTCGGGGGGGAAGCGTCAATGGGTTTACGTAAAAGACTTCTACTGCTGGCAGCGAGTTTTGTCGCACTGAACGCCGTTTTGTGGGCGATCATGCACTTCTCGCCAGAA
>JBBSSG010000078.1:0-17349 GCA_038242295.1 Mycobacteriales bacterium
CATTTCATACACGCGCCGTGCCCGACGTTTGACGAGGGTGTCGGGACCCGCATCCTCGGCGATCAGCCCGTCCGCTTGGAGGCGGCGAAGGGCTGGATACAGCGAGCCGTAGGAAAATGCCCGAAAGGCTCCGAGGAGACCGGTCAGACGCTTACGAAGTTCGTACCCATGCATCGGGGATTCGAGTAGCAAGCCGAGAATTGCGAGCTCCAGCATGCGTACCTCCTCCTCGACTGTCGCGCACTAAACCGATGCGATAGCAAATAATATACACAAGATGTATCGCGCCGATATATTCAGGGACATAGCGGCAGCCGCATTGGGTTCGTCGACCCCCACTCCACACGGTGCATCAGCAGACCGAAAATAGTGCTGATCGGCCGCGATTACGAAGGCCAGAGACGCGTCGCCCAGGTAAGAAGCAGTTTTTTCTACTGGGTCGGTACCGAACTGGTACTGCCCGGCCCGTAGGTCGTCGGCCGCACGTACTCTGGTTCTCGTGCGACTTCAGCGACAGGTGGTGGACTACGCCCTTCGGCGGCGGTCGCTGCTCGCTGAGGTGTACTCGGGGAGGACGGGCGTCGCCGCCGTGTGCGACGCGGACCCCTACTTGTTGCGCGCGGCCAAGTTTCACGGGCGTGGCAGCGACGTCGTGTGCCCGATCTGCCGAAAAGAGCAGCTCACACACGTTTCCTGGGTGTTCGGCGATAAGCTCGGGTCCATGTCCGGCTCGGCGCGCACGTCGGACGAGGTTGTGCGTCTCGCGGCCACTCAGGAAGAATTCTCGGTGCACGTCGTAGAGGTATGCCGCTCCTGCAGTTGGAATCATCTCGTTCAGTCCTATGTACTGGGCGCGGTACCGGCCCCAAAGCAACCGCGGCGGTCGCGAACTAGCGACCGCCAACCGAACCGTCGAACAGCGAGCGAGTGAGACCGATCATTTCGCCGACAACATTGGTCGGCATACGGATGTGCCCACCGCAATCACTGGAGACCTGTACGTGAGTTCGCCCTACGACAACCAGCCGGGTGGTAGTTCCGGAGATCGCGACCCTTCTCGTCCTCCCGGGCCTCCTTCCGGGCCTCCCCCTGGTGGTCGTCCGGTGGGCCCGCCCCCCGGCGTCAGGCGGGATGCGCAAGGTCGTCAGCTCGGCCCACCTCCGGGTGGGCCGCCGATGCGCCGTGACGCTCAGGGCCGCCCGCTCGGCCCGCCTCCGGGTGGGCCGCCGATGCGCCGTGACGCGCAAGGCCGCCCGTTGGGTCCGCCGCCGGGGCGTCCCCCGCTGCCTGACCAGCGTCGGGCCGCTGGACCGCCTCCGTTTCGTGATGCCGGTTCGGCACCGCCGCGGTCCCCGGTCGCTCGTCCGGTGTCCTACCCACCGGACGATCCATACGCGCAATCTTCAGGTAATGAACCACCCGAGCCGCCAGAGAGGGGTACCGCCGCGAACACGAAGAAGAAGTCCAAGTGGCGTGTCGTCCGCCGAACGCTGTATTCGTTGATCGCGCTGGGAATGATCGTGCCGATCCTGGTTTTCATGGTGGCTTACACCATCGAGGACGTTCCGCGTCCAGGCGACCTCAAGACCAACCAGGTCGCAACAATCTTCGCGTCCGACGGAGTTACCGAGCTCGGAAGAGTCGTTCCCCCGGAGGGAAACCGCACCGATGTGACGATCGATCAAATTCCGATGGCCGTTCGTACTGCCGTGCTGTCGGCCGAGGATCGAGATTTCTATTCGAATCCTGGATTCTCCATCACCGGCTTCGGACGCGCGCTGCGCGACAATGTTCTCGGTCGCGACAGCGCAGGTGGTGGATCGACCATCACTCAGCAGTACGTCAAGAACGCACTCGTCGGTTCGGAGCGGTCCCTGTCGCGAAAGATGCGCGAGCTCGTCATCGCCTCGAAGATGGCACGCCAGTGGTCCAAGGACGACATCCTGGCTGCGTATCTCAACACCATCTACTTCGGTCGTGGTGCGTACGGTATTGCCGCTGCGTCGTCGGCCTACTTCGGCAAACCGGTCGATCAGTTGACGGTGGAGGAGGGAGCGGTTCTCGCCGCGACCATCCAGCAGCCCTCGAACCTCGACCCCGAGTTCAATCCGGAAGGCGCGCAGTTCCGTTGGAATTACGTGCTCGACGGCATGGTGGCGCAGGGCAAACTTGATCAAGCTCAGCGCGCTGCCATGGTGTACCCCCAGTGGGTGTCGAGCGCCGAGGCAGACACCGGCGACAAAGACAGCGGCCCGAACGGACTGATCAAGTCCCAGGTGCTCAGTGAGCTGTCCGCCGCAGGCGTCAGCGACCAAGATCTCAATAAAGAGGGACTGCAGATCACTACCACGATCGATCCGGTTGCGCAGTCGTCTGCGATCGACGCAGTCAACTCCAACTTGGAGGGCCAGCCCTCCGATCTACGCACGGCGGTGGTCTCCGTCGACCCGACGACGGGGGCAGTCAAGGCCTACTACGGCGGTGAAGATGGTCGAGGATTCGATTTCGCGCAGTCGGGGCTGCAAACGGGTTCTTCGTTCAAGGTATTCGGTCTCGCGGCCGGTCTCGACCAAGGAATTCCGTTGTCGCAGATGTTCGACAGTTCCACGCTGACCGTCGACGGAATCGAGATCAGCAACGTCGAGGGTGAGTCGTGTGGCACCTGCACCATCGCCGAAGCTCTCAAGCGTTCTCTGAACACGAGCTTCTATCGCCTGCAAATCGCCATGGACGACGGTCCGCAGTCGATCGCGGACATGGCGCACAAGCTCGGTGTCGCCGAAGAAATCCCCGGCGTCGGGGAGACTCTGACCGAACCAGGTGGCACCGGCCCCAACAACGGAATCGTGCTCGGCCAGTACCAGAGCCGAGTTATCGACATGGCGTCGGCGTACGCAACACTCGCGGCGTCGGGTATTTACCACACCCCGCACTTCGTCCAACGAGTCGTAACGGCCGATGGAACCGTACTTCTCGATCGTGGAGCCCAAGCAGGTCAGCAAGTCGTGTCCTCGGCCGTGGCCGACAACACAACTGCGGCAATGCGTCCGATCGCCGGATACTCCAAGGGCCACAACCTCGCCGGTGGACGACAGTCCGCCGCCAAGACCGGAACCGCGCAGCTCGGTGACACGGGCGACAACAAGGATGCCTGGATGGTGGGGTACACACCGTCCCTGTCAACCGCAGTGTGGGTCGGAACCGAGCAGGGAACGGCGCTGGAGAACAGTTACGGCGGCTTGATCTACGGATCGGGGATCCCGTCGGATATCTGGAAGGACACCATGGACGGTGCACTCGAAGGAACCAGCAACGAGTCGTTCCCGACGCCGGAGCCCATTGCCGGTCAGGCCGGCGTGCCGCAGTACTCGGCCCCGGCCGCTCCCACACCAACGGTCGTACCGACGCCCGAAACGCTGCCACCGCCCATCACCTTGCCTATCCCGACCGAGCTTTCACCCCCAGTGGTGATCACTCCGCGACAGGTGGAAATCCTGCCCGGAGTAACGATTCCGCTCCCGGGTCTAGCCCCTGCGCCGACCAAGCAACAGCCCGTTGCTCCCGAGCCGCCGGCGGCGGAGCTCGAGCCAGCACCAGCCCCGTAACCTGACTGGCGTGAGCGACGACATATCCGGGCTCGGCGGCGCTAGCCGCCGAGTAGCCAGCCCGCAACCCCCGGCTCCGGATCTTTCGTCACTGGACTCGCGGGAGCTACCAGCGTCGTCCAACCCGATGACGGCCGAACTCACGGCCGTCATCGGGGGACCGTCGGGCAAACATGCACTTCTCGGGCGGCAGAAGTTCATGACGCCGTTGCGCGTGCTGCTGCTGCTCGCAGTGGTGTTTCTGAGCCTGGGCTGGTTCGCGAAAGCCGGGTGTATTCAGCAGTCGCCCAACGGAGAAGACGGGTCGCTCGGCCTCGACTGGAGCGGCAGTCGTCAGTACGTCGCGATGTGTTATTCGGATACGGTTCCGCTGTTCGGTGCCGAGCGACTCGATCAGGGCGCCTTCCCTTACATGAAGTCTTGGGAAGAAGCCTCGGCCGACGGCGCCATCCAGGTTCGGTACATGGAGTACCCGGTGCTGTCCGGGTTGTACCAGTACGGGTCCATGGTGGTGGCCAAGGTATGGAATGCTCTGCAGTGGCTTCCGCAAGCACTCCCGGTAGTGGTTTATTTCAACGTCGTCGCCCTCGGGTTGGCTATGGCCTGGCTTGTCACCGTCTGGGCGACGGCCATCTCAGCGGGTCGACGCATCTGGGACGCGGCAGTTCTCGCGGCGTCACCACTGGTGGTCGTGCATGGTTTCACCAACTTCGACGCTCTCGCAACGGCTTTCGCGGCTGGCGGAATTCTGGCCTGGGGTCGCAAGAGGCCCGTGCTCGCAGGGGTTCTTCTCGGTCTCGGCGGCGCAACCAAGTTGTATCCGTTGCTGCTTCTCGGTCCGTTGCTCGTATTGTGTTGGCGCGCCGGAAAAATGAGGACGTGGGGCACTACTGCCTGCACCGCTCTCGCGGCGTGGCTCGCCGTCAATCTTCCTATCGCTCTGCTGTATCCGAGCGGATGGTACGAGTTCTTCCGGCTCAACTCCGAGCGAGGAGCCGATCCGGACTCGGTGTACAACGTGATGTCCTCGTTCACGGACTGGCGAGGATTCGACGGCGAACTCCTCCCCGGCGACAAACCGTTGTTCCTCAACGCCGTGACGATGGTGTTGTTTGCTGTGGTGTGCGTGGTCATCGCTTACATCGCGATGAACGCGCCGACGCGACCTAGGCTGGCGCAGTTGGGATTTCTCGTTGTCGCCGGCTTCCTGCTGACCAACAAGGTGTGGAGTCCGCAGTATTCGTTGTGGCTCGTTCCGCTTGCCGTGCTTGCTATTCCGCACATGCGCCTGTTGTTGGTGTGGATGACTATCGACGCCCTCGTGTGGTTCCCCAGGATGTACTACTACCTAGGCGTCACGAACAAAGGTGTGCCGGAGCAATGGTTCACGGCGACGATCGTAGTCCGCGATATCGCTGTGGTACTGCTCTGCGCACTGGTCGTTCGGCAAATCTACTGTCCTGCTGAAGATCTCGTTCGCAGGGCGGGCATCGACGATCCGGTCGGAGGTGTTCTCGACCATGCACCCGACGTGCGTGGCCGTGCGGTATCGAACATATCGACCGAACCAGCGGTGTCGAAGTAACGCGCCTGGCCCGATACCTCACGACTACGCAGCGAGACTCAGACGTACTTTCCGAGCTGAGGAACGGCCTCGCCGGCATGCTTGGCATTGATGCCGTCGCCGACTGCCTGCAGTTTCCAATTCCCACCCTCGCGGTACACCTTGGCCATCACCAGTCCGGTGAACGGCATTCCGCCTTGCAACGTGAAACGTGCGAGCTCGGAATTATTGGTGTCGTCGACGAGGCGGCAGAACGCATTGTCGACTTGCTCGAACGTCTGACCTTGGTAGGACGTGACAGTGAAGACGATGGACGTCACCTGCGGCGGCACCCGCGTCAGGTCCACGTTCACGACCTCGTCGTCGCCCTCTCCTTCACCGGTGAGATTGTCACCCTGGTGCAGTATCGAGCCGTCTTTGGCTTTGAGCTGGCCGTAGTAGATGACGTCGGCGATGTTACGACCGGCGAACATGATCGCCGAGGCGTCGAGGTCGATGTTTCCGCCTTTGCTGCCTCCGCCGAAGAAACCGGTCTTCTTGGGTGCCGGGACGGGATCCCAGCCCAGTCCCATACGAATGACCGTCAGCGCGACCCCCCCATCTTTGCGGAGCGTCACCTTCTGGCCTTTGGTGAGGCTGACCGGGCGTGCCTTGGTGAGGCTCACTTCTGGAGGGCCTGTCGCCGGTGCCTGTGCGGCCGGCGGCGGTGTCGGCGCGGCAGTCGGTGCCGGTGAGGCGGCGGGTCGCGCGGCGGGCGCATCGTCCACGGAGACTCCATGGTCGGTGACGAGAGCGGCGAATCCACCGGCATAGCCCTGGCCTACCGCACGTACTTTCCAGGCACCGGCGCGACGGTAGAGCTCGACGGCAATCACAATCGACTCCGAACTCAAACCGTCGATCGAATAACGGAAGAGGGAATTGCCCTGTGCGTCAGCGACGTACGCAGTCGGCGGAGCCGAACGCCCGAAGCTACTGGACGAGTCGTCCAAGGTGATCACGGCACGGATCTGCTCGATGTCCGCAGGCACCTCCGACAGCGAGATCGACAGCTGCGCCGGCTGCCCTGCCTGGCCTGGAACCAGCCGGACGCCGGGGCCGGTCGGCTGATTGAAGAACACGAAGTCCGCGTCCGTACGCACTTTGCCGTTCACACCCACCAGCAGTGCTGACAAATCGGCAGGAGCTGCGAGTTGTACTGACACGATCACGTCGTTGCTGGTGATCGGACCGTTCTGGCCCTTCGCCAAGGGCTGGCCGGCGGGAGCAGACAATGTAGTTCCTTCTGGCTCGGAAGCGGGATTTTTTTCGGTACCGGCACCAATGTACTGGGTGTATTTGTCCGAATGTTCTTCCTCAGACTGACTGCGGCTTTTCGCTCACCAGTTTTCTGATCTCGGCCTCGACCTCCAAAGCTGAAGCCGGCGTTACGCTGATCATCGAAGCGTGCTGGACGATGTACCGGCCGTCGTCGCAGAAGTCGACCCACTGCACGCCCGTCGTACCCTCCTCGAACCGGCTGTCTGCGGCTGGTCCGGCACACACGAGGATCTCGCCCCGGCTCGATCGTGGCCGAGCGAAAAGTCGCTCGACCTGCTCCTCGCCTGTTCTTCGAGAAACGGATTGCTCGAACTGCGGTGAGGACTGAGCCGATGAGTACGCGACCTCTCGGTCGACGATCATCCGCGGAGACGTTCCGCGACCCGCAACAGGTAGGACAGCCAGCACCGCGCGTACCGCGCCATAAGCCGCGACCAGTTTCACGGTGATGTTTCCGCCCGTGGACTCGTCGAGACCAGGTTGCTGAATCAGCACGGCGGCAACATCGTGCCTGATCGCTGCGTGTGCGCGAACCTTCACCGCCGCCGTAGCATCTGCTGCTTTCCGGTGTCCTACGACCTCCACCCGCAAGAACGGATCCACGACGGCATGCAGCGCGGTGCGAAGGTCGTCGTCCATGATCCCCTGGACCGAAATGCTCGCTTCGTGACGTTGACGGTGGTAGTCCGCTGCAGAAACGGCGGTCGGACGAAATTGCAGAGGAAACGGGAGTCGATCGCGGCCGATCTGTTCCATCATGATCCGGAACTCGAGACCGCCCACGGTCCATTCGCGCGCGTTCACTCGCCCAACACCGGAGGTGCGACGAGCGGGAGCGTGCCGATCAATTCGTCACCGTTGATCGCGGCGATCAGATAACCGGGGGTGTTGTGCACGTCGTCTCCGCCGCCACCGCCGCCTCGGCCCCCACCCGGTGCCATCCCGCCCATCCCTGGGGTGCCAGGACGCCCAGCTGCGGAACTGCTATTGCCGCCGGGTGCTCCGCCTGCTCCTGCTCCTGCGCCTGAGCCCTGCGATGGTCCGCCCGTGGACGGACTGCCGAGACTGCCCGAACCGCCGCCGAAACGACCACCACCACCACCACCACCACCGGCGCCATTGCCGTCGGCGCCACCGAAACCACCACCACCACCGCTGCCACCGCTGTTTCCGGTGGCACCGGTACCTCCGCCGAAACGCGAACCGGACCGATTCGCGGATCCCCCGGGCGACCCAGTGCCCGGTCCAGCCATCGCGCCGCCAGCGGCTCCGGGGGCTGAACTGGTCGATGTTGTCGGGCTGGAAGTCCCTGGATTTCCGCTGGTTGTCTGCGGGGAACCTGTAGTTTCCGTCGGCGTGAACCCTGCCGTTTCGGTGGCCGTCGCCTCCTTGGAGGAGGTCTGCGGATTCGCCCCGGCTGTGGGATCCGCTGGAGAACCGGAATCAGAGGGTCCGCCAGCAGTACCGCCACCTGGCGGGGAGAACTCGTAGGCCGCGGCATCCCCCGGGGTGCCGCGCCATCCAGGATTGGACGATGGACTCTGGAAGCCCGCGCCGCCGTTCAGCGGATTCAATGCTTGCGGTAGCACCGGTATCTGCGCGGCAGCATCTCGAATCACCGGGTCGTAGAGAGTCTTCATTACGGTACGGGCCAGTTCCTCGGCTTCGTCCCTAGCGTGCTGTCTGCTCTTCATCGAGCCGAATGACAGACCGCGCAGCCTCGTCGTCAGAATGTCGACGGCGCTATCGAAGCCCGTAAACGATTCTGGTGCAGGGACGTTGGCGCGCGTATCGCTGACGCCGTCGCGTGACTGGAGTACCTTCTCGCCTAACGAGTGTGAGGCCATTACCAGCTCGAGGGCCGCGTTGGCGTAGCGCACAATGCCTTCCCCCGCAGCAGTGGCGGCCGGGCCCTGCCAGTGAGTACCGATTACATCGGCGATCCGAACTGCGAACTCCGCGGTGTCGTCGGCGGCGCTGTATCCGAGCATCCGCCAGTTGTTCGCTGCACTTTCGATATCGCTCGGCGCGAGGGACTGGGCTTTGTTGTAGATTTCTTCGTGCGACATCGCGTCGTAGGGGTCTCCGGCGATGGACGTCGAGTCGTACTGCTCCGAGTATCCGAGTTGATCGGCCACAGCATTGACGCGAACGTCGGCGATGAGAGCTACACCGAACGGGAACCCGCCGGTGCTCTGCGCTGCGAGGGCGCCCTTCAAGTCCGACACCTGTTTCACGATGTCGTTCAACGGAATCAGTTCGGGGCTCACCACTGCCCTCCCCGACTGCGGTACTCGCTGCGAGAAATGATGCTGTGCCAACTATTGCGCATGACGGCTACCCCCTGTGCCTGCTGAAACCCTGTGCGTACTCAACCCCGTGCCTACTAAACCCCTTGTCTAGTTGGACGCGGCTCGCGGCGCAGCGGTTCCATCGGATTCAGATCTGTGTATGAAGCCAGGTCAGAATCTCGTCTCCGGCTCTTCCCCCGGATTCTGCCGTCACCAACAGACCAGGATGCTGGAAGTCGAGGGCCTCGAGTTCGCCATGTCGCGGCCGGATCGCGCGATCGGCAGCGATCAGCATGTCGGCGTCGAGAGCTCCGTCGCCCGCTGCGAGGGTTATCGCAGCAGGGTCGAGCAGACCATCGTTGATGCAGCGCGAATGAACTTCTGCCACGGCACGGCTCTTGCATACAACATCGGGCATCGTGTAAATCTTTCTGCCTTGCTGCGAGACGTTCCAACCGCGTGCAGCGCACCACTGAGACCATTCGCTGAGAAAGCTTCGGGGAACTTCTGCCGGTTCGACCACCAGGTAGCAGAACAGATCGTCGGCAGTCCGACGTTTGAGCACCCAATCACCGTTCGCGCGGGTGTGCAGCTCGGCGCGAACAGCGTCGAGCTCGATGCCGGTGAACCCAGCGCGCCACGAGATGTCCGGACGGCCGTCCACGAGTATGTTGCCGCCGTTGCTGGTGATCGCGTACCTCCACGGTGCCCCGGGAAGCGAGATTCTCTCGAATTGCTCGATCGTTCGCGTTGTCGTGGGTACCACCACCGCTGCCGATGCGAGGAAACGCAACTTCTCCGAGGCTGAGACGGTCATGTAAGACAATGGACCGCCGTCGTACATCTCCACGCAGACGACAGAGGCGTCGACGGGGAACCCTAGGGCAGCGATCGAGTAGATCATCGTTCGATCCAGGTCGACGGAGATCAGCGCGCTCATGCGAGGTCTCGAATCAAACCCATACAGGAATACGCCAGCTCGGGCACCTCGACGACGGGCACCCTTCGAGCTTCGGCGAGCATTCGGATATGTTCGTGCTCAGGCGCATTCGCGTCCCGGACGAGGATTCGCCAGGGTAGGCGCCGTAGCAGCACCCGGGTTGTTTCACCGACTCCTGGTTTGACGAAATTGACGTGCGAGATCCCGAACTCCTCGCGCACTTTCTCCACCGACGCCCAGCCCGTCCATGTGGGAGTTCGGTCGGTGGCGGTGATCTCTGCGACCGAAGTCGTCACCGCGTCGCGTACCTCGGAGAATCGCGCACTCACCGTGTCGAGGAGGTGATTCGACACGTCGTCGGGAGCGAGTTCGGCATAGTACTTCGCGCCGTGGAAGTCGCCGTCGCGAATGAGGTCCCGGTTGAGGACGGTGCGTGAAACAAGTCCGGAGACAGTCGAATTGAGACACGCCGACGCAATAAGAAAGTCGTCGCGGGTGCCGTACGTTCGGGCGCAATGGCCGGGATCGGCGAGCACCGCAAGGTCGCCGTTGAACTCGGCGTCCTCGAACTCTGTCAGTGCCGCTGCCAGCTCTCGCGCAATCGCGCCCTTACCGGTCCAACCGTCGACAAACACCACTGATCGAGAGTCGTGGTGGTCGGCCAGGTATCGGAGTGCGGCCGCGTCGATGCCTCGATCGCGCACGATCGACACCGCGTAGTGCGGAAGTTCCAGACCGTGCGCTTCGTGCGCCCATCGGCGCATCAGAATGCCGACGGGGGTCCCGGCCCGCGCCAGCGAGGCTAGAACGATGTTGGGCCCGCGTTCGGCCAGGACGAGTTCGGTGACCGTTCCCACTGCTACGGCCAGCCGGGATGCACTCTGCTGCAACACTTTCTCGAACAGCTCACGATACTGTGCATCGGGCTGGAATTCGATCGGCAGCGACTCGGCATAATGGGCTTGCCCGGATTGAATTTTCTTCTCGCGTTCGCCTATGTCAGCTTCCAGTGCGACCGCCGAAAGGTCTTTCAGCAGCCATGTCACTTCCTGCGGCGCGTACGAGCCGAACTCCGGACCGGCCAGCGGCACGGCTCGTCGTGCGATCGTCAACGCCACCGGATCCGCTCCGGTCGCGACGACGACCAGCACATCGGATCCCCCTGCTGCAATAGTCCTGACCGCTCCGCCCGCGCCGAACAGGCTCTCTGTGTCTGCGGGTCCGTCGACGATCAACACGACGAGCGAACCCTCGGGTCCGATTGCGTTGTACAGGTAGCGTGGTTTTTCCTCACCTGCCTCCGGGGCGGAAAATTGGAAGCCGCGACGCAACGGGTAGTCGGGCTCGTCGAGCACGTATGCCGGCGAACGCGTAGTGGTCTGGTACAGCGCCGGATGACCGTGCTGCTGCAGCATTGTCGCGATCCTCAGAGGCAGGTACATCAACTCTTCGTGCCCGACTACGACCACTGGACGCACTGGATCGACAATAGCCAGAATCGCAGCTGCAGCCTCCATGACGAGAGTCTCGAAGGCCGCGGTGTCGGTGGCGAGGAAGCCATGACGTCCACCGTCGGGAACGTTTGCGGGCCATGAAACATCTACGCGCGAGATCGCACCGGGGATCGCGGCGACGGGGTTGTACACGGGGTCGGGGAGCGCGACGACTGTGTCGATCAGACCCGCTGCGAGGTCGACGCTCCCTTGCGCAAGACTGACACTGTCGATCCGCACTCCGAGTTCTAGTGCAACAGCATCCGATTCGAGCACATGCTCAGGTGAACGCATGTCCACGAGAGATGCGATGACGTAGTGGGCGCGCGGAGCCGAGGCATGCACCGCGCGGACCGCTTCCAATGCGGTCTTCCCCGTCGAAATCTCGTCGTCGACGAGAACGAGCGGCAACGGAACCGTCAGAATTGCCGGGGATGTAGGCAACAGAAGATGATCGGTGGCATGGGAGTGACCCTCCTGAAACTCGGCATAGACGTCCATGCCCGGTACGTGCCTCCGCGTCGAATGCAAGTAGCAGTACGCATCGAGACGTGCCGCGACGCCATGACCCAAACCTGTTGCAGTCTCGGCGAAACCGAGGACCACTACATCGGAGCCGCCCACTGCTTCCAGCGTCAGAGCCGCCAAACGATCAGCTGCGGCCGTCACCAGTTCGGGGTCGACGGGGATGTGTTTACCGAGGACGCCGGACACCAGGAGATGCGCCCGCTTTGGATTGCGGCGCAGTCCAGGCCGAACCAACTGCTCGACGCTCCAGTCGGAGGAGCTGCTCGTGGACGTGAGGACGATGCCTGCGGCGGGATTTCTCATAGATCCACCAGTTCCGTCAAAAGATCCACGAAGGTGATCCCTTCGTTCGTCACCCCGAATGCCGTGCTGCGCAACATTGTCTGTTGAGCCCAGTTCCTGTGTGGTCCAGACTCGTTCATCTTGTTTTTGTAACCGGAGGCGCGAACGCCACCGGAATCTGCTTCGAGGATGTCGCACGCATCGTGGTACTCCTCGTGAGTGACCGCGGACAGTGCATGTACGGCAGGTACGTGCGACGGGTGAATGACGGTCTTGCCCTGGATCCCGTTGGCCCGGTCGAGGGCGACTTCGCGTAGCAACGCGTCCAGGTCGCTGCTGACGAGCTGGCGTCGAAACCGGACGGCATCCTGTCCGGCGAAGGGCGTCTGCCGAAGCATGGGACGGAACATGCGCTCATGGTCGGCGAAGTACTCCCAGACGGGCCCGGTGATGACGAAACTCGATCCGTTGCTCCGGCCGAGATGATTGACGATGGCGCTGATGACGTCGGCTACCACGCGTACGTCGTAGATGGTCAGGTCGCGGTCGCGCCGTATACCGAACATGCCGCACATGTCGGTGGCACCGATCCGAACGGCAAGAATGCGCTCCCGGTGTTTCTGTAGGAGTTCCCGCACGGCCACGAGTTCGATGTCGCGGGTCTCCCGGAATGCGATCTCGGGCGTCTCGAGTACCGGCATGGCGAACAACCGCTTGCCGTGCGACGCCTCGGCAGCAACGATCTCGTCGAGGAATGTCTCACCGCGGGCGGCGGTGAACTTGGGTATGACGAACCCGGCGAGCGCCGAAGCGCCGTGCGGTAGGCCGGAGCATATTCGCCGGATCTGCTCCGGGGTGCGGGTGCGCACGAATATCAGCGACCCGAATACATCGTCGGCGGTCAGTGACGCGAGAGTTGCCACTGTGTTGGCGATGGCGTCTTCGAGGTTGTGGTCTGCTACCGCGTCCTCCAGATCGATCACCAGCGAGCAGACTCCCTCCCGGCTGCGCTTGACGAGGGTCTCGGCGAGGTCGAGACGGGTCGCGGGCATGTACAGTGTTGCGCCGAGTGCCGTTGCCACACCGTCGATGTCGCCTGCGGGATCCACAGGCTGTGGCGGATACAGGAAGAGTCGTTTCAGCACAGCCGGTTCGAGATGTCGAAAGTGTTGCACCACTGTCCTTAAATGTTGATGAGGCGCTGAGAAGGGTCAACGAGCAGATCCGCGCATCCGGTCGATGACTCCCGTGATGAAACTCGAAATGCTATTCAAATCTTGCACGTATGACCAGTAGTCGGGGTGTGTTCCGGTCAATGCGACTGTCGCACGATCGATACGAGCGAGCTGAGCATCGAGTACCGATCCCCATTCCGCAACCAGGCCGCGATTGACCGCAAGTTGTTGGGCATCTCGCAGTGTGAAGCGTACCGATTGTTCTTGCGCACGTGGGTTTTCTTTTACCGAGCGAAGGAGTTCCACCCGATCGGTCACGGCGTCGACAAGGAACTCCGCATCGGCCAGGTGCGCACGTGCCTGGATGATGTACTCGAGTGCCTGTTCGGGGTTTCCCGATTCTGCCGCGGCGCGCGCTGCAGAAAGCTCCTCCTCGGCTTGTTCGATGTGTCGCGAACTGGCCCGTTCGTTGCCGGACAGATCGGCAGAGCTCGCCGCATTGAACTCGCGTAACAATGCCGAGAACGCGGGGGCGAGTCGATCGAAACGAGTTCGAACGGCCTCGACGCGTGTGCGAACCGACGCGAGGGCTGAGCGGGCCTCTTTTGCGCGGCCGGGCGCCGCTCGCACGGCCTCGTTCAACGCGGCGGCGGCCTCCCGAACCCTGGTCGCAGTGTCCCTGGCACCCACAATGTTTCGCGACGCCATCGCAGTCTCGAGCGACGCGACGGCGTCGTCGACCGCCGTGAATGCGGAGCGGATCGAGGGGTAGCCGGTGAAGGCGGGGTCGGCGTCTGCGACACCCGTCTGGGCCGCGGCCGCGAGTGCCTTGGCGCTCTCGGCAAGCTGAGGGGTCGCGGCCACCGCGGACTGAGCATCCTCCAACGTGTGACGGTGCGCGGCGTAGAACTCGTCCACTGCTCGGCTGGCTGCGCCGAGTCCGCGCGTCGCATTCTCGAAGGCAGTGTTGGCGGCAGCGCCGTGAACGCCGTCGAACTGCTCCACGGCGGCGAGATAGGCTGCTCCGGCGTCGAAACACAACTTCTCGGCGGCCGCCCACAGACCGCCGAGTCCGCGATCGGGTGTCAGGTTGCGTACCGCGTCGACTCCGGACGAGGCGATCGACTGTCTCTTGTCCATGTCGAGGAATGCGGCCACAGCTGTGTCCTGGGCTGCTCGCGCATCCGGTTCGGACGCTCCGCCGCGGCGGAAGACCCCAGGCCGACGACTTGTCACGTGTTCGATACTACTGACGGGAACTTACCGGCGTGGGGTGCGCGTTGCGTAAGTACAACCGGATGAACATTCACGAATCGGACACGAGACCGCTACGGTGACAACTCGTAGGGGAATCGACTACGAAAGGAAAGTTTATGGGCGTCAGCCTCAGCAAGGGTGGCAATGTCTCACTAACCAAGGCAGCACCCAACCTGACCGCCGTGACAGTCGGTCTCGGATGGGATGTTCGGTCCACGACGGGCACGGACTTTGACCTCGACGCGAGCGCTATCGCGTTGAGCACGGAGAAGAAGGCTCTGAGCGATCAGCACTTCGTATTCTTCAACAACCTGAAGTCACCTGACGGATCGATCGAGCACACCGGAGACAATCTCACCGGCGAAGGCGAGGGTGACGACGAGGCGATCAAGGTCGATCTCGCAGCGGTACCGCCGAACGTCGATACCATCACCTTCCCGGTCTCGATCTATGAAGCTGATGAACGTTCGCAGTCTTTCGGTCAGGTTCGCAACGCGTTCATCCGCGTGGTCAATCAGGCCGACAACGCCGAACTCGCTCGTTACGACCTCACCGAGGACGCGTCGACCGAGACCGCAATGGTTTTCGGTGAGCTTTACCGCAATGGAGCGGAATGGAAGTTCCGTGCAGTCGGCCAGGGCTACGCGTCCGGGCTTGCGGGGATTGCTCGCGACTTCGGAGTCAACGTCTAGTAAAAACTTCACCCAGGATTGGGGCTGATCTCGCTTCGTCGTTCATGATGGAGAGAGATCAGCCCTTTTCTTCCGCTTATCTCGCATCAGCCCCTGCCGACAACAGAAAGGCCACCTGTCGTGGTTCTACGCATCTTCGGATGGTCAATCGGAGTCACGATCCTCTCGATGATCGTTGCCTTCATCTACGGAGGCTGGCAGGCGCTGTTCCTGGTGGTCATCTTGGGTATTCTCGAGGTGTCGCTGTCCTTCGACAACGCCGTCATCAACGCAACCGTGTTGCGCCGTATGAGCGAATTCTGGCAGAGAATCTTCTTGACGATCGGTATAGTCATCGCCGTCTTCGGTATGCGGCTCCTCTTCCCGCTGGTGATCGTCTGGGCAGCGTCGGGCAAGGGCCCGGTCGCTGCAATCGATCTCGCGCTGAACCCGCCGGCCGACGACGCCGCGTACTTCTCCGACGGCTCACCGAGCTACGAAACATTGCTCACCGACGCGCACCCGCAGATCGCCGCGTTCGGCGGTATGTTCCTGCTGATGCTGTTCCTCGGGTTCATCTTCGAGGACCGTGAGATCAAATGGCTCAGTTGGTTCGAGAAGCCGCTGGCCAAGATCGGCCGGCTCGATCAGCTCGGCGTCATCGTCGCGGGTCTTCTACTCGTGCTGAGCGCCGAATTCCTGGCCGCCGACGACAAGATTTCTACCGTTATGGTCGCCGGAGTGCTCGGCATGATCACCTACATCGCCGTCAACGGACTCGGTGAGCTCTTTCATATCGAAGAAGAGGGCGAAGAGAGCGAAAAAGCCTCGAGCGGGCCATCCGGACTTGCGAAGGCAACGGGCAAGGCCGGGTTCTTCCTGTTCCTCTACCTCGAGGTACTCGACGCCTCGTTCTCCTTCGACGGGGTCATCGGTGCATTCGCCATCACGGCGGACCCGATCATCATCGCCCTCGGCCTCGGGTTCATCGGTGCGATGTTCGTCCGCTCGATCACCGTGTTCCTGGTCCGCAAGGGGACGCTGTCCGATTACGTTTACCTCGAGCACGGAGCCCACTGGGCAATCGGTGCTCTGGCTGTGATCCTGCTCGTTTCCATCGGGGTGGAGGTCAACGAGATCATCACCGGACTTGTCGGGGTGTTCTTCATCGGCGCCGCGTTCGTCAGTTCCGTCGTGCGTAACCGAAAGCTCGAGGCCAAGGGTGAAGACATTCACTTGAACGTCTGATCCGGGGGTCGTCGGTACTGCTTACGGTATGGCCGACGCCGGATGAGCTCGATCGTCGTCCTTGTTCAAAGAGGTTGTTGCAGAGGCGCTCTCGTACCGCAGGCGTGCGCGAGCGAACAGGAAGAAGAACACGACCAGCAGCGCCGCCCGGCCCCAGACGCCGACCTCGACGAAGAATTTTTCGGTGGTCGCATCGGTGCCCTGGGCCAGCGCCCCGAAGTACTTGAAGACGCCGATTCCCATCGAAAGATCAGCGACAAGGTAGGCCGCGACGAGAGTCCAGGGCACCCGTAGCAACACGAAGAATGGGATGAGCCACAGCGTGTACTGCGGCGAGTGAACTTTGTGCAGCAGTAGGAAACCGCACAACATCGAGCCGCTTACCGCCACCCACGGGTAGATTCCTTCGGTTCTTGCGCGGCGCACCCCGCCCGCGAGCGCGAGACCGAAGGCAGCGAAGACCAGCAGCGGCGACATGATGTCGACCATGCTCTGGAAGTTCGCGTCGCCCGCCTCGTAGTCCGTCATGTTCATCGAGTCCTCGACGTAGAACGGCCGCATGCCCCAGAACCAGATGGAGTTTGTGGTGATGTCTGCCTGGCGCAGGGTCTGAAACACGAAGGATGCGCGCCATCCCTCCCAGCCGAGTACTGCAAACGGAAGGTTGATGGCAAAGACAGTTGCGGCAGCGGCCGCAACTACCGACACACCGCCTCGAACGTCGATTCGCTGCCTACCGCCATAGGCGACATAAGCAGCGAGCGGGAGTACGAAGGCTCCCGGATACAATTTGAGGCAAAACCCGACCGCGAGCAGAACCGCAGCGATCATTCCCTTTTTTCGCAACGACATTCGAGTGTTCATGACGAACACAGCACCGACAGCCGTCGCGACGACGGGCAACTCCCAGTTGTGGAATGCGTACAGCACCAGCGGGGGGCCGACGGACCACAACAACGCGGCCTTGCCGGCGAG